>CAZAMM010000045.1:0-19584 GCA_964486435.1 uncultured Methanosarcinales archaeon
AAAAAAGGAGGATTAGTACTGCAATAGAGAGGGAATCTCAGAGGACCCTAAATAGGGAGTATTTGGACCTAATTAGATGGTCTCAGATAGATCCCAGTTTCCAATCATAAGCTTTATAAACTTACATACTATCCCCTCATATGAGGGAAATAATGCAGTTCGTCTTATTATTATATTTTCTCTTTCCTCCTTCCAGAAAATATTGTGAGCTTGGATGAAGCTGGTTATATTCCCCTTTCATCAGGAAAAATGAATTGAGAAACACAAAATACAATGGTTTGATGAGTCATAAGTAAATGTTATGGGTGTTGAACATTTATTGAAGAAAAACGTCGGCACTGAGCAGATTACGTAAATGGCTCATCACATCCCCCAACTGTCATAGCATGTGCTTGTAGTAAGAATAATATGTAGGGTACCTGCACAAACATGTAGAATACATCTTGGGGACAGTTTCTAAAAACAGTCTTTCATAGTGCAGAGCCATGTACTTAAATAATATATTTTCAGAAAAGTAATGTGATATGGTTTAAGCACAGGGAAGTACAAATCATAAATTGTTAAGGATCAATCATTTGTTTTAGAGTATGAGATGAGTCGTGCTACATAGTCCCACTGAGCATCGACACTTTCTCCATAAAAGTGTTCAATGTCTACAACATTTACGCACGACCCATCAAACACTTTTTTCCTTGGGGTCTAAATCCATTTCTTCCACTTAGTTGAGAAAAATATAAACAGTCCTGCCCCAGCTTACAGGAAATGAAAGAGTGAGTACAAAACGATGTAAGCGAGTAGGCAGTCTATTTCTCTCATATGAGAGTATGGTGTTCATGTGTATTAAGCCATCTGTTTTTATCAGCATGGAAGCATACATTTAACGATTTATCTGTAGCTTCTCATGCCTTTGTAATGTAACAAGAATAGAGTTAATCACAACCAAATACAGTACTTCGCTAATTTCAAATTAGTCACATAGCAATTCCTTTCGATAGCTTTATATGTGGCGTGAACGCCGCCATCTGTCATTTCTCTTATCCAATTCAAGAATCTGTGATAAAGCCGAATTAAGGCCAAAACAATGTATTGATACTGTTCTTAAACCACTCTTAGATAATATTGACATCAAGATAAATGGTTCACTGACCCTCAAAGATCTTTTTTACGCAGCTGTCTGCATGGCAGTGGATAATAGTTCAGTTCACTCTGCATAAAAACACTATTCAGAGATTCCCTGTGAGACGTTTTTAAGACATCATCTCAAGAAACTGAATCTTGCAGAGCTTATCAAGGTAAATGAGAGTATTCTTCTTGAAGCCTTTGCCAGTACTCTAAAATCAATAAAAAAGTATGAGTTTGCTATCGATTTTACAAATAATCCTTATTAGGGAACAACTGATTCATCCAATGAAAGCTATGTGATACGTAGTCAGGCTGAGAAATCTGCAAACTCATTTTATTCATATGTATCACTTTCAATTATAAACAAGAATGAGAGGTATACTATTGCAGTTCTTTCTATTAAGACGAATAAAACAAGGTCGATTACCTTACTCAAGCTCTGTAGAAATGCTCATTTGAGCAATATATTTAACCTTGACATATCTGTCAAAGTTGGGCTTTAATAGATCAAGGGATAATAAACTTATTATCTGTGAAAATGGCTATTAAAACATGAAAGTCCCCATTGTTCGGATCGTGCATTCCAATTGAACTGACCTAAAAGGATGAAAAAATAATGAAAGAAAAAGATTTTGATCACACTGGCTATCCAAAAAAATTAAACCTGGGTTGTGGATTTGACAAAAAAGAAGGGTATCTGAACATAGATTTCAATGATTTTCACAATCCAGATCTGGTAGCCAATGTATGTAACCTTGAGACACTCCCCTCTGGATATTATGAGGAAATTATTGCTTACGATGTACTGGAACACATTACGCGCAACAAGACAAAAGTAGTCCTTTCCGAATGGAACCGTCTGTTAAAAAAAGGTGGCACCCTTCATTTACAGGTCCCTGATCTTCTGGGAATACTATCCCTTTTAAAGAAAGATGAGTATCAATCCTTAGAACAGCAGGAGGTATTGGTGCACTGCCTTTTTGGCTCACAGCAATATCATGGTGACTTTCATTACACAGGATTTACAGAACTGATCATCAGAAGCTACCTTGAGGAAGCCGGTTTTGAAACAGAGAATGTTTCAAGAAAAGATGAATGGCTCTTGCAGGTAAGTGCAAAAAAGATCAAGGAATGTATTTTAGGAGAGCTGCTATCCATACAGGATCAAAAGGAGTTCCTCGAAACAGCGTATATGAACATACTTGAAAGGAAACCTGACAAGGATGGATTCAAATATTATACTGAAAGACTGAAAAGCAGTGAGATGGATAAAGGATCAGTGCTTATATCCCTTTTATATTCGGATGAAAAGAAAAAGCTCAGCGAACGCGTGCCCGGTGCAGCTGGTGCATCACCTGCTCAAAATAAAAGATAATCACACATTGATATGTATGATCACATAAAGGTTTAATAAGCAGTAAATGGATTTTTTTCTTATGGAGCCTACACTGATCTTTTTATTCGCACTGGTGATCGTGCTCATACTGACAACCTATGTAAGGCTCCACCCTTTTCTCAGCCTGGTGACCACTTCACTGCTCATAGGAATAATGTCAGGCAGACCTGAAGAAGCCTTGAATACAATATCCTCAGGCATGGGAAAAGTATTCGCTCAATTTGCCATAATAATCACTGCGGGCAGTATCTTAGGTATAGTATTGGAAAAAACCGGAGGCATGGACATTATTGCCAGTGATCTTATCAGCCTCTCAAAAAGACCATTGCTTGCCCTTAATATACTTGGTTTTATCTTTGCTGTGCCTTTTATGTGCTCAATTCTTGCCTACGTGGTATTTGCCCCTCTGGCTAAGGATGTGAGCCGAAGATCAAATATCCCGGCTGGAATTGCTGCAACTTCGCTCGTGCTTGGTACGCTGGCATCCTTTGGTCTTTTGTATCCTTCTCCTGTTGTACTCATCGCTGCCAGTGAGATGCATGTGGACATTGCTAAAGTGTTCATCACAGGACTTATGATAGCTGTTCCTATGTCATTAGTGGGATACAGATACGCATCAGGATCAATAAAGTTCAAAGAACATGATTATGTACTTGAAGCAAATTCTTTTCAGAATGGATCAAAAAACAGACTAGCAGCATACATTCCCATATGTCTCCCCATTGCTTTGATACTTGCAGATACTTTCTACACTCACCCGATTATAGCATTCATAGGAAATCCCGATGTAGCCTTGCTGATTGGTGTAATGCTCTGTCTGCTGTGGTCACGGTCTTATGGAAAAGAGCTGCATGAATGGATACAAAAAGCTATCAGGCGCAGTGGAATTGTATTACTTGATCTTTGCGGAGGGGGGGCGCTCGGAGCCACTTTTACAATGACGGGAGCAGGTGAATCTTTGGGTAAAATGTTCCTGGATCTTGCTCTTCCGGCTCTGCTGATACCATTCCTTGTAGCTGTGGCTGTACAGACAGTACAGGGTTCCCGCGTGGTCACAATGCTGGTAGCACCTTCTCTGATAATACCCATCCTTCCCCAGCTTGGACTTCCTGCTGAGATCACCCTCTTGTCCATGGCATGTGGTACTTTCCTGCTATCTCATGTAAACGACCCGTTCTTCTGGATATTCAGAGATCTTGCAGAACTTGAAACCGGTGAAGCACTCAGATACTACACATTTGGAGGCATCCTGATGGGATCAACAGGATTGCTGCTTCTAGGGTGCATATACCTGATAGCGTTTTAAAAAAAGTCAATACAATTAGAATAAGATAAAAAAATAGAAAAATATAAGACCAGAATTTTATCTGGCCTTAATGGTGCTCATGCTGGTCTTTTTCTTTTTCCCTTTGCCAGTTTTTGTCGGCTTCCTGAACAGCAACAAGACATTTCTTGCAGAGCAGCGCAGTGTCCGATTCTTCTTCTTTTGAGAAAGAAGGCCTGGATATTTGCACGGGTTGAAGCTGGGCAATAGTCCTGCACAGGTCACACTTACCAGCATTGCCAGATGCACTGAATGTGGTGAATCTGTCAGCAGTCTCTTTTGCTGCCTTAAGACAAGGTTCACATATTCCTTTCCAGATACCTTCAGGATACGAGTTCTCAAATTGGGGCATAAAAACCCTTACTGGAACAACAGTGGGTATTGAAACACTACATAGATCGCAATCTGCCATATTCTTTACCTCCTTACACCAACACCTTTGCGGCTTCCATTGCCCAATAAATGAACGGTTCTGACCAGAAACCAATAACCAATACGAATATAACTGCAATGATCATTGCAAATTTGTAAGGCATGGGTTCTGAGATCTTTTCCCCATCTGAAGGCAGGAAATACATATATTTTACTACTCTGGCGTAATAGAACAATGAGATCGCACTGTTGAGGATCGCGATCACTGCAAGCCACACCAGTCCTGCCTCTATAGTGGACGCAAAGAGGACAAACTTGCTCATATAACCTGCTGTAAGAGGTATACCTGCAAGTGCAAAGAGGAAGATCGTCATACAGAGAGCAGTTACCGGCATACGCCTGCCAAGTCCTTTGAAGTTGTCAATGTCGTCAGGATTTTCTGAATCTTTTTTCTCCAAAAGTACCATGTAGACAACCGCTGCCGTGGCTATAAACGCACCTGCTTTCATGAAGCCATGTGACAGAGCATACAATATTGCACCTGCCAGTGCAGTTTGGCTCATAACTACAAAGGCCATAGCTATGTAACCTGCCTGAGCTACCGATGAATAAGCAAGCATTCTCTTGACACTGGTCTGTGAGAGAGCTACAACGTTACCAAGGGTCATAGTGATGACTGCAAGCACTGCAAAAGCTGTGGTCCATTCAGCCTGCAGAGCGATCAGAGCGATCATGAACACCTTGAAAGCTGCCACAAAGCCCATTTTCTTTGAACCTGCTGCAAGCAATGAGGATACAACTGAAGGAGAACCCTGATAGGTATCTGGCGCCCACATGTGGAATGGAACGAGAGCTATCTTAAAACCAAGGCCCGCGATCATCAGGACCACAGATAACAGTCCCATTGGACTTCCAAGCAGCAGATCGATGTTCTCTGCCACACCAGGAATGCTGGTCGTGCCTGTTGTCCCGTATATGAAAGAGATACCTAAGAGCATCAGGGCAGCTGACAGTGATCCGATCATGAAGTACTTCATGGAAGCTTCAAGAGATACTGGATTCTTCTTCTCGAAACCTGCCAGAGCGTATGTGGCAAGACTTGCCAGTTCAAAGGCAACGAATAGTACCATGAGGTCATTGGCCGATGCTACGAACATCATACCAGCTGTTGCGAAGATCATCAGGGAGTAGAACTCCTCTGTATGGGAATTACCTTCAGTATACTTAATGGATGCTATTGATACCAGCAAAGAGACTGAAAGGAAGACCAGCTTGAAGAACTGGGACAATGCATCAAATGAAAGAGTGTCATTGAAGAGCATACCTTCAGTGCCAAGGCTCATTATTACAAGCACAAGGGATGCAAGTATTCCCAGAGATGCAAGATAACCCAATATCTTCTTTGCATTAGTGCTAAGGAATAGTCCTATAAGCAGGACTACAAGCCCAGTTCCTACAAGGGTGAGTTCAGGTGTGAGTAATGTGAGATCCACCATCTATCACACCCCCGCAACAGCCATAAGGCTGACCAGTTTTTCGGAATTAGTTATCATCATGTCCAGCACCGGACTGGGGTTCAGTCCAAAGTAAAGTATCAGTATTGCGATGACAGCCATTGAGAATGTCTGGGACGCAGAAATATCTTTTAAAGCCCCGAACTTCTCATTATATACGCCGAACATCGTTCTCTGCATCGCCCACAAATGATATGCCGCTGTGATAATTATGGCCAGTATAGCTATGATCACATAAGTGGGCTGGCTGATATATGTGAAAGTCAGCACAAGGAACTCTGCAATGAATCCTGTAAGTCCCGGAAGTCCCAGTGAAGCCATGAAAGCCAGCATCATGATCACAGCAAGCTTGGGCATCTTTCTGGCAAGCCCGCCAAGTTCATTGATGATCCTGGTACCAGTTGCATTGTTGATGACACCACATGCCATGAACATTATGCTCATGATCAGTCCATGTGAGAACTGTTGGAACATGGCTCCTGAAACTGAGAGAGAGACAAGACCTGCAGCTCCAAGCGTTACATAACCCATGTGGCTCACACTGGAGTATGCCACCATGCGTTTGAGATCTTTCTGTGCAAGCGCAAGGAAAGCTCCGTAAAGGATGCTCACTGCACCAAGTGCTGCCATGATACTGATCATAAGGTTCATGGATGGTGTAAAAGGCAGTATAGGCAACATGACCCTGAACAATCCATAACCACCTATCTTAAGCAGAACGAAGAGCACACTACCTGCGGTCGGTGCTTCAACGTATGCATCAGGCAGCCAGGAATGGAATGGGAATGTGGGGATCTTCACCAGGAACCCGAACAGCAGTGCCACAAATATGAGGTCACGGGATAATCCGCTGGCTATGAACTGGAACTGTGAAAGCAAGTGTTCAATACCCATGTTTGGAGTGCCTGTCTGTTTCCATGCGGCGAAATAGAGCCCAAATATACCCAGCAACATCACAAGTGAACCTACGTGTGTGTAAATAAAGAACTTGATAGATGCCTTGTGTTTCCCGGGCCCTCCCCAGATGCTCACCATGAAGAAGAGCGGCACCAGGGTCAGTTCCCAGAACACGTAGAACAGGAAGAAATCAAGTGCTACGAACACACCTATTACAGCTCCCTGAGTTGCAAGTATCAGTGCATAGAACCTATTGGGCTGCTTCTTGTCATCATTCCATGTAAACAGTATGAGGAAGGGTATGACTATAGCATTCAACAGGACAAGTGGCATGGAAATACCATCTATACCCAGCTGATAATTGATCCCAAGGCTTGGCACCCATTGAGCAAATTCCTGGAACTGCATCTGAGATGTCGTACTGTCAAAATTGAAGTACATGAACATGCTCAATGCCAGTACCAGCACTGATGCAAATAATGCAACAGCCCTTGATTGTTCTTTAGTCTTTGTGAATAGAGTCAGTACTGCAAATAAAAAGGGGATCAGTACTATTAAAGATAGAATGGGTATTGCCATTTAGAATACCTCCAGGATCAGCTTAACGAGAATTATGAGTAAACTGACACCAGTTACCACTGAAGTGGCATAGTTCTGTACCACACCTGTCTGAAGTATTCTCAGACCGTCCGAAGCTTCGGTAAATAAGCTACCAATGAAATTGACCATCCAGTCAAAACCTCTGTCGATCGCTCTTCCGGCAAGTGCAAGACCTTCGTATACAACCTTAACTGCAAGGAATTGCGTAAAGATAGCGTTCTGGTAGTATCTGTTGTAAAGCAGCTTGTAGAGAGGATTCTTCCTGGAAACAATGCTGGACATGTCAATTACCCTCATACCATAAATTAGATATGAAATCAAAAGACCTGCAATAGCAACGATAACAGGCATCCATAGGATCAGCAAAGGCTCGCCTGCGGCACCATGTGAGGCCAGATGATATTGCCCTATATCTGCAAGTCCGTGGATATCCATGTTAACGAAATTATTGGTAAATGTTTCTTCCAGGAATTTTCCGAAGCCTGTCTTTGTGAGTGCACCGAAGACAAGTGCCAGAACACCCAATATCATGAGGGGGATGGTCATCACAGATGGAGATTCGTGCCCTTTATAATTGGTCCTTGGCTTACCTGCAAAGGTCATGAAGATCAGTCTAAATATATAGATAGATGTCAGCAAGGCAGCTACTATCGAGAATAGATAGGGGAACCAGTTTTCTGTGGACTCACCGAACAGGTATGCTGCTTCGATTATAGGGTCCTTGCTGAAGAAACCACTTACACCGATGGAAGTGCCTGGAATACCGAAACCTGCCAGAGCCAGTGATGCAATGAGCATGGTCGCGAATGTGATAGGCATGATTTTCCTTACACCACCCATCTGACGGATATCCTGAGTTCCAACTGCATGGATCACACTCCCTGCACACAGGAAAAGAAGTGCCTTGAAGAATGCATGGTTAATGAGGTGGAACAGTGAATCTCCAACTGCGGTTATTCCAATTACTGCACCCATTCCAAGCCCAAGCATCATGTATCCAAGCTGACTGATAGTGGAAAAAGCCAGAACACGCTTGATATCGTTCATAACAAGTCCCATGGTAGCCGCAAAAAGAGCAGTGAAGGCTCCAAGATATGCAACTACGAGCAATGAATAAGGAGCTGCGATGAACATGGGGAATGTTCTTGCAACCAGGTATACACCAGCTGTAACCATCGTTGCTGCATGGATAAGAGCAGAAACTGTAGTCGGACCTTCCATTGCATCCGGCAGCCACACATGCAGAGGGAACTGACCGGATTTACCCACAGCTCCTCCGAAGAATAGCAGAGTGACAATGGTCAGGTGACTTATTTCATATCCGAAGATCTGTGTGTTGAGGGCTGCAATTTCAGGTATGTGGGTAAATATCTCATCGAACCTGAGAACATATACGCCTTCGGGGATGGAACCGTTGTATATCCTGAAGATATCGGAAAATAGCAGGATTATACCTGCAAGGAACATCACATCACCAACCCTTGTGGTCAGGAAAGCCTTCTTTGCTGCAGAAGCGGCAGATGGTTTTTCGAACCAGAAGCCAATGAGCAGGTAAGAACACAGACCCACGAGTTCCCAGCATATGAAGAACTGAAGGATATTGTCAGAAAGCACCACTCCAAGCATCGCAGCTGTGAAGAGAGCTGTCTCTGCAAAGTACCTGGGCTGGGCTTTGTCGTGAGACATGTAGCCAACAGCATATATGTGGATGAGCAAACTGACAAATGAAACCATACAAAGCATCACAGCTGCCAGCGGATCAATAAGGACACCCACATTGAGTATGGCAAACCAGTTGTATGATTGAGAAACAACCTGTCCCGGGTTCTGCAACAAGTTCAGTGTGATCATCAATGAGATTACGAACGAGGTAAAGATAGCAATAATGGGGATAATGGCTCCACCATTTGGCAGCTTCTTACCCAGGAAGAACGTAAGCACAAAGGCAAGTGCCGGAAGTACAGGTATTAAAAATGCCATATCTTCTATCGCCATTTTTACCACCTCAACACATTGATCTTGTCAAGATCTATCATGTCTCTTACTCTGTAGATGGACATAAGGATCGCGAAACCAATGGCTGCCTCAGCTGCTGCAAGAGCAATAGAATACAAAGCAAATACTTGCCCTGTAAGGTCGCCATTATAGCTTGAAAATGCCACCAGATTGATATTGGCGGAGTTGAGCATAAGCTCCACACACATAAGCATTCTGATACCATTTCTCTGGGTCATGAATCCAAACAGACCTATTGAGAATATGATCGCAGAAAGTGCAAGATAATAATATAATGGTATCATTCGGTACCATCTCCTTTTGCCATGTATATTGCTCCCATTAGGGTAGACAACAATACTATCGAAAGTATTTCAAATGGTACAACAAAGTCTGTAAATATCAACATACCTATTCCCTGAATGTTACTCTGATCCATAGCGTTTTGCGGGATCTGGTCCACAGTGTTCCAGTTGGTAAAGCCTACTGATATGAGAACTATTGCAAGGAAAAGAATAGCTACCATCATACCTGCTATACGCGGCCTGAAGAAGTTATACACTGCAGTCAGGATCTGCATAATGGTAAAATGTTTATTCAGCATCCTTATCACTTCCAAACTCTTTTTTCGTGAGCATTACCGCGAACAGTATCAGTACACCGATAGCTCCAATGTACACCAGTACCTGTATGACCCCAAGGAACTGGGCATTCAGTAATATGTACAAACCTGCTACAACGAACATGACCACTATCAGGGATAATGCAGACCTGACTATATCCTTCGCTGTGACGACTAACAGAGCGAAAGATATGGCTAACAGAGCCATTACAGCAAATACCATTATTTCCAGAACATCTGCAATTATTGAGGTGTCCATCTGCTTACCTCCTCACCAGCTTCTTTTTCAGCGTTTATGTCAACCTCTCTTGCCAGCATGTCCGGCGTGAAGAGAAGGTCATTGTGCTCCCATCTAATGACACCTGTCAGGTATACCTTAGTACTTGAAAGAGCTTCTTTAGGACACTGGTCTATACACAGCCCGCAGAACAGGCAATGCCCGACATCGATAGATGGGAACCATCTCTTCTTGCTACTGTCGGGACCGATCCTGGCCTTGACGATCTTGATCGCGTTGTTAGGACAGGTGTTAGCACATATCCCACAACCTATACACTTGCTTTTATCCAGCTTTTGAAGACCTCTGAACCTATCGGCAAGCCTGGTGGGTTCTTCCGGGCACATCCTGGTTACCGGGGGCTTGAAATAAATATGATTTAATGCCTTTTTGATATTTTTTAGAACCATATTGTCACACTCCCAGCAGGGCCAGTAATATGACCCAACCCAGATTCAGTAAAGACAGGGGCAAAAGCCTCTTCCAGCTCAGGTCAACGACCTGATCTATCCTGAACCTTGGAACAGCCCATCTGATCATTATGATCGCCAATATAACTAAGGCTACCTTGCCCAGGAAGAAGGCTGTGGGCAGGATGATCCCAAGGAGCATGTTAGAAGTAAGCATTTCAGGCAGGTTCCATCCACCCAGGAACAGCAGGACCACAAGCATGGACCCAAGTATCAGGTGAATATATTCTGCAAAGAAACCAAGACCAAAACGCATACCCGTGTATTCTGTGATCCACCCGGCAATGAGCTCTTCCTCAGATTCATTCTGGTCAAAAGGCAGACGACCCATATCTGCCATAATAGCTATGAAGAACACAATGAACCCGAGAGGTTGCATGACAATGAACCACAGTGGATTTTGAGCTTCTGCGATCTCAATTATATTCAAAGAGCCGGCCATTATAGCGACACTTACGATACAGATCCCAAGGGGAACTTCATAACCGATCATACGTGCGAAGTTCCTGAATGCACCCAGCAGAGAATACTTGTTGTTAGAACTGTATGCTGCCATAAAGATACCTACAACGGAAATGGCAGACACAGCCTCAATGTAAAGAACACTGATATCCATATCAGTGGCTGCTATTGGGTAAGTATTACCATCTATGATCACAGCACCGAAAGGAATAGCCACAAGCATCAGGAAAACAGATCCCATGAGAACTATCGGTGCAAAGATGAATAAGAATTTATCAGCATTAGCAGGTATAATATCTTCTTTTGTGAACAGTTTTATTGCATCTGCTACCAGCTGGAAAATTCCATGGGGACCGACCCTGCTAGGACCATGACGCTGCTGGACATCGGCCGCTAGTTTACGCTCGAACCAGACAGCTATCATTGCACCCATGAATATAGCACCCATAAGGCAAAGTCCCAGAATACCGCGTATCCAGGGATTGAAAAGAATTTCTGGTATTTCCATCATGATCACCTGTCAACCTCACTAGTACATGTATCCATGCTGCCGGCAATTGACACAATATCAGCAACTGCAACCCCTTTCAGAAGTGGGGGTAATGCCTGCAATGTAGGATACACAGGTCCTCTGATCTTCACACGATGAGGTTTATCAGAACCATCAGAAACCATATAGAACCCCATTTCACCTCTTGGATCCTCCACACGGTGGAACACTTCTCCGGCCGGTATCCTCATGACAGGGGATCTGCGTCCATAGGCAGTGTATTCTGGGAATATAGGTCCCTTTGGAATCTGGTCAAGGCATTGCTCGATTATGTACATACTTTCACGCATTTCATCAAGGCGCACCTGCACACGGGCGAACACATCCCCTGCCGTCTGGGTACATACTTTAAAATCCAGATCCTTGTAAACAAGATAAGGTTCGTCCTTACGGATATCAAAAGCAACACCAGTTGCACGCAGCGGAGGACCGGATACTCCAAGGTCCTTTGCAACCTCAGCAGTAAGCGTACCGATGCCCACAGTCCTTGCTTTATATATGGAATCAGTACTGAAAAGTTCCTCATAATTATCAATGGCCTTTCTCAGATTCCCAAAGACATACTTTACATCATCCGCGAAACCTTCGGGAAGATCATCCTTTACACCACCAAAGCGCAGGAAAGAATGAGTGATGCGTGCCCCTGTGACAGAATCAATAACACTCATAAGATCTTCCCTTTCCTTGATGGTATACATGAACATGCTCACAAAACCAACAAAGGAAGCATATTCTCCCATACCCAGCAAATGGCTCTGTAGCCTGGAAAGCTCTTCCATTATCACACGAATGTACTGTGCCCTTTCCGGTACTTCTATATCTGCGAGTTTTTCCACGCAACCAACATATGCTTCTTCGTTGGTCAGAGCAGCAAGATAGCATATCCTGTCTACGATGGTTATACCCTGTAGGTATGTCTTGTTCTCAAGTATTTTCTCGATCCCTTTGTGGAGCCACCCAATCTCTACTTCGGAATCTACAACAGTCTCACCCCTCAGTTTTGCATTGAGCCTGAAGGGTCCCGGCAGCATAGGGTGTTGTGGCCCTATATGCACTATCATTTCAGAAGGTACAACTTCATTATACATAATACAAACCTCATACCAGATTCCTAGCTGTTTTGTTGGGAAAACCTTTGTAATTTTTTCTTAGCGGCCATTCACCGAGAAGTTCCTGAGGAAGCACCAGAGGCCGTAGGTCCGGGTGATTAAGATATTTAACACCAAAAAGTTCGTAAGTTTCTCGTTCGTACCAGTTGGCATTCCAGTATACAGAAACAACAGACTCGATTTCAGGATTGTCCCTTGGGAGTACGGCTTTTAAGATCAGCACAATCGGATGTTCATAAGAAGCGATAATATATACCACTTCGATCTCGTTCCTTTCAGGATAGTCTACACCTAATTCACAAGAGAGATGTCCGAAAGAAAGCTTTTCCTTGAGATATTGACATATATCCTTCACGCTCTCAGGCTTGACCTTTGCAAGGATCCGGATATCAGATTCCACCTGTGCATCACAGATGACACCCGGGAACTGGCTGGAAAGAGAATCTATCATAGCTTTAGCATCCACATGATCACCTCAGTATTCAGTACCCTTATCCTTCTTTGCGGTTATCTTTTCCTGCAGTTCATAAAAAGCCTGGATAAGAGCCTCGCATCTTGGGGGACAGCCCGGAACATATATGTCTACCGGAAACACTTCATCTATGTTCTGACGAGTGCTGTATGATTCGTAAAATGGACCGCCGCTGATAGCACAGTCTCCAAAGGCTATAATCCATTTTGGTGCTGGCATCTGATCCCATACTCTCTTAAGTGCAGGGAAATATTTTTTTGTCACGTAGCCACTGATGATCAGTACATCGGCATGCCTTGGAGAGTTCCTTGGAATTATACCAAAACGATCAGTGTCATAGTGTGCCATACCTGTGGAAAGCAATTCCACACCACAGCAACCCATAGCATTTACCGTGAACCAGAGAGAGTTCTTCCTGCCCCAGTTGATTAAATCCTGTGCTTTTGTTTTCTTCAAAAAGTCACTGATAGCACTAGTGCTTGTGGTCATGACACCTGGTATCTCTTCTGGCATATCATCTTTATTATTAGTGGAAACAGGCTCTACTTCTGCCATTTAAGTGCCTCCTTCTTGATAAGATATAAATATCCGAACAATACAACGAAAATAAAGATCAGCATTTCAATGGTTGCTATAATCATTATGCTTGGTTCTCTGAAAATAGTAGCCCATGGATACAAAAAAAGGACCTCTATATCGAACAAGACAAATGCAATGGCATACAAGTAATACTCAACATTGAACTGGATCCTTGCATCCCCAATGGGAACGGAACCAGCCTCATATGTCTCATATTTTACAGGAGATTTGCTCCTCGGACTTAACAGCTTCACAAGAAGCATGGTCACAGGAGGCATTAAAAGCGCCACTACAAGAATTATCGCAACCGGAACGTAACTGTAGATTATGTTGCTAACATCGATTATTCCTGACATAGTGATTCACCTGAAAATTACAACGACAGATAGGTTTTGTATAATTCTTTTTTTATAAAAAGAGTACACTGTAACCTATTTTCAATGAATGTAGGTTCAGAATACATTTAAGGTTATTAAATTTTGTGTTATGGCAAGTTACAATTAAGCCTTTTTAGCTATATTTTTTCTATGAAAGAATAGCTATTACACTGAAGAGTTCATAAAGAACACAGAAAATGAATAAAGATATAAAAAAAACTCAGCTGCATATCAGAGCTGAGGGGAGTAGTACTTCTTGATCACAGAATCACATACAGAGCAGGAAACTATCATCCAGTCACCTACATCCGTACGTACATATTTTTCAAATATCGAAGAACCACAATTCGGACATACATAATAATCCTTGAAGTAGTAATGGTAGAAATGCGGTGTCGTTTCAAGCCACTTCAGCACCATTTGCATGTGAGCGAAGTATTTCTGCTTAAGAGGAGCAGCATTGCTCTCAAGGGCACCCTGGACACGACTTGATACCTGCTTTATATGGCTTTCAGATTTTTCTGTGAGCTTTTTATAATCTGATATATACCTTATAGTATGGTCCAGATATTGCAGATAGGCCTTATGAGCCTTAGGTTCTCTTTTCCAGATAGTGCGTATGAAGTATTCTCCCATCACATCTTCCATGATATCTGCACATGTAGTACAGATATTATAATCCTTGAAATGACGGGAATCCTGCTCACCCCCGCATATAACACATGTTTCCATTATGCCACCTCTGATGATCCATTACTTATCATGTAATAGAGATCGGCTTCATGGCTTCCCGGGTAAACATTATGGGAAATATGTTCAGCACTGCAAGCAGATCCCCACTGTGCACCTTCCCTGACTCCTGCCCCAGCACATAAGCATATGTAATAGTGCGTTCAGTGTCCACCGGTTTAGCACCTCCATCTGTACCTACCTTTATCAAAGAAACAATCGCATGATGGGTAAATGTGCAAGGAATAGCGATCGTGTCAGGTTCGATCCTGATCTCCTTCACACGCAGTTTTTTGAACTCACCTGCCCGGATTTCGGCATCCTCGGTGGCTATAACCATTTCCCACTTTGCTCTCGTGGCGATGGTGAATTCGTAAGTTGCGGCATTTATCTTCTTACATTTGATGTCACCGTTCTCACGGCAAACTACCTGAACTATTTCCTGCTTCATTTCATCACCACAAATACTTGGTCTATTATAGTACATATAGATTTCGAGAATACATCATTAATAATCGTTATAATAAATGCTGAGATCATTGCTGTAAGTTTTATTTCCTTAACATAATGCATGTTTTCTCTTTATGGCATTTAGTAGTAAGCAGGCTGTTGGACTCAAGCACACCATCTATGTTAGTTAGTACATGAATAACATTTTCTTTCAATGCATGAATGTCACTGGTCCTTACCTTCAATAGAAGATCGTAAGGTTCCAGAAGTTCATAGACCTCAAGCACATCATCGATATTTTTCAGTTTATTGATCACACTTATCCTTTTACTCTGCTCTATCCTGAGACCTATATAGGTAGTTACATTCAACCCGACTCTTATAGGATCAATCAATACAGTAAATTGTTTAACAACACCACTGCTCTGAAGTTTTTCGATCCTTTTGTGAACGGTAGATGTCGCAAGTCCAAGATCACTGGCAATTTCGGTGCTGTGTATCCTGGAATTCTGTGTGAGGTGCGCCAAAATAGCAAAGTCCAGATCATCCATATTAATATATTTATTATCTTAAAGTATATGACAGTTTTCTTTCAGTCAGCCATTGATGAGTTCGTTGCATCCATTCTCTATTCTCTGGATCGGTCTCAAGTGTAAGAGGATCATGCAGTTTTATAAAGTAAGATCACAAAAAACAGGGATCTAGATCCTAGTATTTTAACAATTACTGTTTATCCAGCAGATCCATTAATGATGCCTTAAGTTCCCCTTCTATGGCCACTACTTTCCCGGGAAAGTCACTGAATTTTGTCAGTTGTGGGATGTGAAGCTTTTCCTGTATCCAGGTGACTTCCCTTACATGCTGAAGATTAAGGCCATTTTCTGCATATTCATATCCTCCCCTTACTTTTCCTACAGCAAAAGTACTCTCATCTGTGAGGGGCATGATCACAAGATCACCATTATGGATGTCATTTACAAAACAAAATATATCCTCTGACCAGCTGTTAAACTTTCCTTCTCCAATGTAACACAAACGCGATCTGATGAGTTCCTTTATACGTTCTCGTTTTTCAAATCTATCAAAATCTTTCATAGTTTCCCGCAAAAGATGTGCCTCTTCTTTTAACAGATTAAGTCTGGATGTGAGAAGTTCCAGTTTCTGCTGATGTAGTTCTTCCAAAGAGCCGTCTGGCAATTTGATCTTTTCAAACTCTTCAGCAATTTGTGCTCTGAACTTTTCATCCATCTTCCTGTATTCCTCACGCAGATATTCAAAATTCGAGCTTTTGGTATCAATATATTTCAGATTGAGGATATCATCAGCAAGTTCGTCCATCAGATGGATCTCAATATCGATAGTAACAACTCCCTGTTCCAGGCAGGCTTCTGCCCTCTTTCCGCAGTACCCGGTATTCACCAGCCAGCACTTTTTATTCTGATCTATCCGTGACACTCCTTTCTCTTGTTGTGGGGAACATATTAAGATGTCGAACAAAAAGCAATAAAAGGTTCCCTTCGTTACGAAGCGTTGCTCAATTATTAAATATCATGAACCACTCTTCTATTCCAAAAAAGATTATTGAGATGCATGATCCCTGAAAAATCCTATGATATCATTGTAATAGGGGCTGGTCCTGCTGGTTCCACTGCCGCCACCTATGCTGCCCAGAAAGGCATGTCTGTATTGTTAATTGATAAGAAGAAAGATATCGGAGTGCCTCTGCAATGTGGTGGTTTTCTGCCCCATATTGAGACACTGCAGGAACTTATACCCAGTGCAGAGCTACCTTTCACCCTTGAGGAATACCCTTCATGCTGCGTGCATGCCACAACTTCTTTTCAAAGGTTCATAGCCCCAAATGGTATATCCAAAGGTTTTGAAGTACAGGGAGATGCACTTGACAGGCGCAGGTTCGATAAACATCTTGCCTCAGTGGCCGCAAAGCATGGTGCACATCTATTGATTGCGACCAATGTGCTGGAAGTGAACAGAACAAAAGTAACAATGGATGGTGCATTCGGAAGATACGAAGTGCAGGGAAAGGTGATTATTGGAGCCGATGGCCCTAATTCCATAGTTGCTTCCTCTAATGGCATGACAAGAGAACCTGACCCTATGGGAACAAGTACCGCTTTTGAATATGAGCTCTCCGGTGTCGATGTGGATAAAGAAGCTGTGGAAATGTTCTTTGGGAAAGACTATGTTCCCGGAGGTTATGCATGGATAATTTCCCAGGGTGATGACAGAGCGAATATTGGAGTAGGTATCCGGGAAGCTCTTTTTGCAGAACATATGTGTGCAAGGGATTATCTTAACAGGTTCATGTATGAACATCCCATTGCCAGTGAAAAATTAAAAGAAGGAACCATCATATCGGTGATTTCCGGACTTGTACCGGTGGGAGGCGCACCCAGGGTCACTGCCACAAAAGACACTCTTATTGCAGGTGATGCCGCAGGTCATCTCATTGCCACCAACGGCGGAGGCATATCTACAGCCATGGTCGGAGGTAAGCTTGCAGGCGAATCTGCTGCAGATTTCCTGGAAGGGAAATGCAGACTTGAAGAGTATGAAAGAAGATGGCGAGCCCAGATGGGACTGGAGATCAGGACAGCTGTCCATGTACGCAAATTAATGGACAGGCTCATGCTTTCGGATGGATTGATGAACACGGCCATCAAGGCCATCTCACCTGCACAGATGAAAGCTATACAGTGCGGTCAGCTGCCTGACCCTGTGAAAAAGACCCTGCAAAGATTAAATGTGGGCATGGGCTGACATGTATCTTTTTGTGTATGGCACCTTAAAAAGAGAGTGTGCAAGCCATCAGCTCATGAAAAACGCAAATTTCGTGTGTAAAACCTGTACTTTCCAAAAATATACTATGATAGATCTTGGTCCTTTTCCAGGAGTGCTGTATGACTCACCCATATCTTTAATTACTGGAGAAATATATAATGTAGACAATCGATTATTATGCAAACTTGATGTCTATGAAGGCGAATGGTATTTCAGATCAGAAGTGAAAATGGAGAATGGTATGACTGCTCAGATGTATTTTCTGAAGGATATACCATTTTTTATAAAAAACAGTATTTCTGTGATCCCTTCAGGCACATGGGAGGATAAAATGGGTGAAAAAATCAGGGGAGTAAAAGAAAGAGTCTTGCACGGTAAAAAAGATCTTGCTCAAGGAAATAGAGATACTATTGCCTATGAAGTACATAGTACCCTTTATCTTAACATCACTAACAAGTGCAGTGCAAGATGCAGTTTCTGCATAAGAGATACCTCAGACGGAGTTTATGGATATGATCTCTGGCTCTCAAAGGAACCCACACTGGAAGATATGATCAGCCATCTCAGTGGATTGGACCTTAATAAATATAAGGAGATCGTTTTTACAGGATTTGGTGAACCTACTTCCAGGCTATCAGTTCTGCTTAGGATAACAGCGTGGCTCCATGAGCAGGGAATAAGAGTGAGGCTTGATACCAATGGGCATGCAGCATTGATCAATCCTGATATCGATGTTGTGAAAGAGCTCAAGCAAGCAGGAATGAATGCTGTTTCCGTAAGTCTGAACGCAGAAACAGAAGAACTATACGAGAAGCTTTGCAGACCAGTGTTCGCAGGATCGTATCAGGCTATGCTTACTTTTGCCCGCCAGTGCATTGCTGCTGGCATCAGTACCAGGATGACCGTTGTAAAAGTGCCTGAGGTAGACATAGAGGCCTGCGAGAAAATAGCAAAGGATATGGGAGCAAGCTTCTTTGTAAGATGAAAATGTCCAGAAATATAGATCAAATGTTATCGATTGACTGACCGTCTCATGCTCCGCTATAGAAAAAAGAACATGATGGATTGATTAAAAGATATCCTGTGGGCCTTAATGCTCTACTGTCAGATCACTCCATGATAATGGAATAGAGAATAGTACGCAAATGCTGCTATGGTCATTGTTATCAGCGTGGTGACAATTTGTGTCATCTCTGTTTCGTGTCCGTGTATTTCTGTCATGATTTATCATGATATACATAGTATTTGTTGTATATAAGTTTTACGAATCCTCAACGATTAATCGTGATAATACCTTGAGATCTGACCTTGGACACCTATAAGGAGCAACTAAATATCTTCAAGATGCGTATTCGTATTTAAAGAGATCATATTTGGGCTCTGTAGAAATGCTCATTTGAGCAATATACATAACCTTGACATATCTGTCAAGGTTATGTATTAATAACTTGATTTTAACCTCTTT
>CAZAMM010000046.1:0-19569 GCA_964486435.1 uncultured Methanosarcinales archaeon
CCTATAAAATGTGAACTTCTGTTGTTCATACGATCCCCTGCAAGTAGTCATGTTTGTATACATGTAGCTATAGTCTGTGATAGTTGAGCAGAAACGGAAAGATCTAGGTGTGTATACATAGAAAAACGAAACGTTCTTAAGCTTTCTGCATTCCCTATGAGATATCCAAGAGCCTGCACATATCCTTCAAATCCAATGTATTTATGATGTCTTGTGATGTTAACCAGGCCCTTCTTGCAATGCCAATCCCATATCTGATGTTATGGAACTGGTCCGGTGAATGTGTATCAGTATTAATAGCAAGTTTTATCCCCATTTCTCTGGCCATCTGTCCATAGGTGTCATTAAGATCAAGTCTCTGAGGAGCTGAATTTATTTCCAGCACTTTTTCATGCTCAAGTGCCGTGTACATGATCTTTTGCATATCCATTTCAAAGGGCAGCCTTTTTCCGAACTTTCTGCCGGTAGGATGGGCAAGGATATGTACATGCTCGTTCTCCAGTGCAGCTACGATCCTCTGTGTCATGTTCTGACTGTCCTGCTCAACAGCACCATGCACCGCCACTACAACAATATCTAACTGCTCCAGCAATTCATCACTATAGTCCAGTTTTCCATTTGGAAGTATATCACATTCAGTACCTGAAAGTATCCGTATGCCTTCAATGCTTTCGTTTAGCCTCTCTATTTCCCTGATGTGATCCAGCAATCTCTTTTCCGAAAGGCCATTAGCTATCTTTGAAGATACAGAGTGATCGCACATAGCTATATATTCATATCCAAGATCCCTGGCTGCAAGCGCCATCTCTGCGATAGTGTTCTTTCCGTCACTCCAGTCAGAATGGACATGCAGATCACCCTTTATGTCACTAACCTCTATAAGCCGGGGAATCTTCCTTTGCATTGCTGCCTCTATCTCTCCCCTGTCCTCACGCACTTCAGGAGGAATGAACTGAAGCCCTAGCATCTCGTATTGTTCAGGTTCTGTGGCACAATACATTTGTTCTCCGGTTGCAGCATCCTTTAATCCATATTCACTGAGATGCAAGCCTTTTGCAAGGGCGAGCTTCCTCAATTTCACATTATGTTCTTTAGAACCTGTGAAATGCTGAAAAAGGGAGCCAAAAGAATTATCTTTCACTATCCTCAGGTCTACCTGGATGTTTCCCTGATATATGACTGAGCCCATGGTAGTTCCTTTTTCCAGAACCATCTGCACGTCTTCCATACGGGTAAAAGCTTCTATGGCCTTTTCCGGCTCATCTGAGCGGGCTATCAGATCAATATCCCCTACGGTTTCTTTCCATCGCCTTATGCTGCCAGCTATCTGGACCTCTCTGATCAATTTTCCATCAACGAGCTTTTTGGATATTGCTTCGGCTACAGGCAATGCCACACCCAGCGGGAACCTGCCTTTGCTGCCTTCTGCAAGCTGGCGTTTAGCTGCGGTAAGTATATTTTCCTCCATTTTCACACCCATCCTAGGGATCCTGCGTATACTGTGTTCCTCTGCAGCTTTGAGCAAGCCTTTCAGATCTTTCACGCCTAGTTTTGTGTACAAAAGATGCGCGGTCCTGGGGCCAATCCCTTGCACAGCAGTGATCTCTTCGATCTCTTCTGGTACCGTCTGTCTGATCTCTTCAAATGCCCTGAATGTCCCCGTATCAAGCATTTCTTTTATTTTGGCCTCTATTGCCTCTCCAACACCGGGAATATCGGCAAGCTCATTTTTTTTGCGCAGGACATTGATATCGTCTTCCAGCTCCTCAATATGCCGTGCGGCTTTCTGGTATGCTTTTATCTTAAAAACGTTCTCTCCTTTGAACTCCAGCATCTCTGCCATTTCATAGAGGCGCTTTGCAACTTCAGCGTTATCCATCATTGATATATAATGAGGGAGCTGCACAAAAAACTAATGTTCTTTTTCCAGGTCGGCCTTTTCAATGGCCTTGGCAACAGCATCCTTGTGCAGTTGTGCAGATTCATGGATACCGCCTTTGTTGCCCCGTACGGCACGGCATGGATATTGCTGTATCAGCAGTCCGGCTTTAGCAGGTGCCTCTTTCAGAGGCGTGCCTTTAAGTCCCTCTGCCATATGCCAGGTGCTGCCGCAGGGTGCTCCTCTGATTACTTTAACTTCATCCACTTTTCCTTCAGAAACAATGATCTCAAGCAGAGGACGTGACAGTTTATCAGTGAATTCACATATAGCAGGATCTGCGCTAAGGGTGCAGCAGATATCCTCAACTTCTATGTACATGCCATATTCCTCTGATATACTTTCCAGTTCCTGTACAGGAGCTTTTGATGCACCGCCGGGGACTATGAGACTGCGGACTCCGTATCTGCCGGCAAGCCTGGCTATAGCAGGCGTAAGGTCGGGGTGCAGGGAATATGTTACAAGGATCTCCGTATTGAACACTTTTTCATCTATATGCAGCTCCTCAAGGAACTCATCAGGCTCGTCTATGAACTCAGGAAGGTGCTCTGGTACCTCCGCAGAAATCACTTTCATGCCTGTTTTACCAAGTACGGTATCTATAAGTCTCCTGCCATACTTGCCTCTGGTGATCACTCCAATGTTCGTCATGTACATTTTTCCTGAAAAAGGGAATATATAGTATATCTTATAAAGTAAATTATTTATCTTTTGGACGGACTCATTGTTCTCATGGGAGAAAAAAAATGGTGTGCCATTCCAGCTGAGGATATCTTTTCGTTGTTTGGAAGCGACAAGGATGGCCTGAGCGATCAAGAAGCCAATATAAGGCTTGCAAGGGATGGATATAATGAAGTGTCAGCTAAGAAAGAACACGGTCCAGTTTATCGTTTTCTTAAACAGTTCGCAAGCCCTCTAATCTATCTGCTGCTGATAGCGGCGGTCATTACTCTGTTCCTTGAGAAGTATGCAGATGCTGTGGTCATTGTATTGGTGGTACTGGCAAATGCTGTCATCGGTTTTATACAGGAAGGAAAAGCGCAAAATGCTCTTGAATCATTGTCTAAGTTACTGGTACCTGAAGCACGGGTATTAAGAGATGGTGTGAGCAAGGTATTACCAAGCAGGGAACTCGTAGTAGGGGATGTGGTGCTCCTGGAATCCGGAGACAGGGTACCTGCAGATCTGCGTTTGTTCTATGTGAAGAACCTTCGGGCAGATGAATCTATCCTCACAGGAGAGTCCGTACCGGTGGAAAAGAGCGCCTCCATCATTGACAGCGATTGTGTTTCTTATGGTGACCAGAAGAACGTATCTTTTGCAGGGACCCTGATTTCGCAGGGTCAAGCAAGAGGTATCGTTGTAGCAACAGGTAATGACACACAGATAGGCAGGATCTCCGAATTTATCAGAGAAAGCAAGGAGATCTCAACTCCCCTGCTGCGTAAAATGGCACGGCTCAGCGTTATACTTTCAGTTGTGATCGTGGCTATTTCGGCACTTACCTTTGCTGTTGGTCTTCTGCAAGGATATGATACCGTGGAAGTATTCATGGCTTCGGTTAGTCTTGCAGTTGCTGCCATTCCTGAAGGCTTGCCTGCTGTCATTACTATCTCCATGGCCATAGGTGTCAACAGGATGGCAGCAAGGAACACGATCATCCGTACGGTACCTGCAGTAGAGACCCTGGGAAGTGCTACTGTTATCTGTACTGACAAGACTGGAACTCTGACCCGGAACCAGATGACAGTTACACAGGTGTATGCTGCAGGCAAGAAGTACACTGTAACAGGTTCGGGTTATTCTCCAGAGGGTGATTTCCTGCTGGATGGAACAAAGATCGATCCTCTTCAAGATAAAGCACTTGCGGAAACATTAAAGGTAGGTGTGCTCTGCAATGACGCTTCTTTTAAAGGGGTAGACAACATAGATGGTGACCCTACTGAAGGTGCACTCCTTGTATCCGGGCTTAAGGCCGGTAAGTTCCATCTCTCTCGCAAGGATATTGTGCCCTTTGAGCCGGAACAAAGGTTCATGGCAACACTGCATGAAAAGGAAGATGGATCTCAGATAATATATGTAAAAGGCTCCCCTGAAAAGATCCTTGACATGTGTATTTCACAGTTCGATGGAAATGAACTTGTTCCTGTAGATACTGAAGATATTATGAAAGCTGCTGAGCAAATGGCATCAGAAGCTTTGAGAGTGCTTGCTATGGCGTACAGGGAGGTTCCCAAGGATGTAGGGGGCATTGAAGCAGAGGATATAGGAGATCTTGTATTTGTGGGGCTGCAGGGTATGATGGACCCTCCCAGGGATGATGTGATGGATGCCATAGCAAAATGCAAAACTGCAGGCATTCGGGTAATAATGATCACAGGAGACCATCTGAAAACTGCCTATGCCATTGCAAGAAAGATAGGTATAGAATCTGCAGATGCTCTTTCCGGAGGTGATATGGAGAAAATGTCCGATGAGCATCTGAGCGAAAAACTGGATTCTGTTGCTGTGTTTGCACGCACCTCTCCTGAGGATAAGCTAAGAATAGTGAAGTTGCTCCAGAAAAAAGGTGAAGTTGTGGCTGTGACGGGGGATGGGATCAACGATGCTCCTGCCCTGAAAACAGCGGATATAGGTGTAGCAATGGGCAAGACAGGTACAGAGGTGGCAAAAGAAGCTTCGGATATGGTGCTTGCAGATGATCACTTCTCGTCCATTGTAGCTGCTGTAGAGGAAGGCAGAGATGTTTACAGCAAGATCCAGAAGATCATACTCTGGACACTGCCCACGAATGGCGGACAGGGACTATCCATAGTGATTGCGGTGTTGCTGGGAATCACATTACCTCTGGTACCTCTGCAGATCCTATGGCTCAATACGGTGACTGCTATCGGACTTGGTGTCCCGATTACTATGGAACCAAAGGAAAGGGGTATACTGAAAAGACCGCCAAGGCCACCTAAGGAGTCCATTCTCGTGCCTTTGATCAAGAGAAGGATCATATTTGTATCCTTGCTGATAGTTGCTGGTGCATATCTTACATTCTTCCTGAAGATGGGAAGAGATGGAGATCTTACTGCAGCACGTACTGTTGCTTTGAACACGATAGTGTTCTTCCAGATATTCTATCTGTTCAATTCCAAGTCCATGTATGAGTATGTCTACAAAGATCTGCTGTCTAACAAGTACATGCTGCTGGGTATTGGTATAGTCATATTGCTCCAGTTGCTGATAACTTATAATGGTGCCCTGAACTCTGTCTTTTCCACAGCACCTCTTCTTGCTGTGGATTGGCTGATGATCATAATGGTTTCCAGTACAGTGTTTTTCCTCATAGAGCTTGAAAAATATCTGTACAAGAAGCACTATCTTTCATAAAAAGCAACCAATAAATTTATATATTTTTATTTATTTTTTTACTTGACAGATAATGACAGAGATCAATCAGTCTATGGTGTATTTCAAATGCGGCTCATGTGACCATGTCTTTGAGACAGATCCGGACATCTTCGAAATAACTTGCCCGCAGTGCGGAAGCGGGAATTCATACAGGATATGAAAGTAATTGGGAAAGTAAATATATAACAGATCATGTCTAAGATATTCACTGAATGAGAGGCAAACTGATCACTTTAGAGGGTATAGATGGCTCCGGCAAGTCTACTATATGCCGGTTACTGCAGGATGACCCCATTTTTGGGGGTTGCATCTTCACCCGGGAGCCTACTACAAGCTGGCTTGGTGATGCTGTAAATCATGCCCTTCACAGCGATGCGGACCATATAGCTGAACTCATGCTCTTTCTGGCAGACCATGCTGACCATGTTTCCAGGCTTATTCGACCCTCTCTTGAACAGGGGTCCAATGTTATATCAGACCGTTATTCTGCAAGCAGATGTGCTTATCAGGGCGCTACCCTTGCAGGTTTATTTGATGATCCACTGGAATGGGTACGTTTTTTGCATAAAGGCTGGACAGTTGATCCGGATCTGGTAATCCTTTTTGATATTGACCCTTTGGCAGCTGTACAGCGCTGCGGTGACCGTGGGGAACGCTCGAAGTTCGAAAAAACAGAGTTCCTGAAAAAAGTGCGCAATAATTATCTGCGCCTTGCAGCAGAAGAATCAGGAAAGTTTGTTGTGGTCGATGCTGACAGATCTTTAAATGAAGTAAAAGAAGAAGTTTTCAGGATCATTGCTCATGCATTAGAAGGCCGGGAATAAAGAAAAAAGCAGCTCACGGCCTTTTCTTATGCATCAAGTTTTGTGGGTTATAAATTGTTTGCATCAGCGAACTTGATGAGGGTTTCACCCAGGTCCCTTATATATTTGGGATTCAGGTTGAAACGGCCCCATTTTTTGCCACTTCGCTCTTTTGATATCTCTACATATTCTTTTTCGTATTTCTCACTTGTAGCAAGGCTGATAGTCAGGAACCAGCCGCTTCCCATTTTGATCTCTGCAAAGCCTTCTTCCATTGTTATATCAGATCTATTATCAGATTTGGTATCTATTTCTGCCAAGTACGTCACCTTTATTCTCGTCATTGCTGTGCCATGTGCAGCGGTATCGAACCATTGTGCAGTGCAGTTGCCACAAGGGCGCCTTTTATGCCTATACTTTTAAGTTTTCCGATATCATGGATATCTTTCACACCACCGCCAAGCAGCACATCGTGGTGGGAGATGGAAACAATGTTACTTAAGAATTGTGAATCCACACCGCTGGATGTGCCTACTCTGTCCATATCAAGGATAATGATATTCCGGATATCGAGATCATTAAGCTCATTTATGATGTCAGCCGGTTCACGGGGCATGAGAGGATCGGACGTAAGTACTTTTCCATGCTTTTTATCAATGCTCACATTAAGTTTACCCGGCAGGATAGCAGCAACTTGTTTTATTGTCTGAAGGGAGGAGGTTTCAGTTCCAAGGATAATGGTATCTGCAAGAAAACTTGCATCTGTTGCTTCTTCGACTGAGGAAATGCCCGGGTCCAGCATTGTGGCGATCCTGGAAGATATTCGCCTGATAACTGAGAAATTGGTACTATGATGGCCTTTCCCCTGAAGTATATTGAGATCTGCAATGTAAACCTCTTTTGGCTTTATTTCTTCTATGAGCTTTATGGGTTCTGAAGTGGTACAGATGTGACTCGTAAGATGTACGGGTAGATAGTTCTTCCGATCCCCGCCCTGAGCATGGACCACATTCATATTATATAAATCCAGTACAAAAACTATACGAAACATATATTAACTGATAGACATTCTCATGCTATAAAATAGAGGTTATTATCATGAAATTACTAGTCAGCCCAATAAACAAAGAAGAGGCGATCGCTGCATACAAGGGTGGTGCTGACATCATTGATGTGAAGAACCCGAAAGAAGGCTCTCTGGGGGCCAACTTTCCCTGGGTCATCAGATCAGTGAAAGAAGCCATCGGTTCTAAAAAGCCAGTCAGTGCAACAATTGGTGATTTTAATTACAAACCGGGTACTGCATCTCTGGCAGCCCTGGGTGCTGCTGTTGCTGGTGCTCAATATGTGAAGGTAGGTCTCTTCGATGTACAGACCGAGGATCAGGCTCTTGAAATGCTTACCACTATCAACAGAGCTGTCAAGGATTATGATCCATCCAAAAAAGTTGTTGCATCAGGTTATTCCGATTATAAGCGTATAAACTCCATTTCTCCTTTCCTGCTCCCGGCCATAGGTGCGCAAGCCGGAGTTGACGTGGTTATGGTCGATACTGGCATCAAGGATGGCCGTTCCACCTTTGAATTTATGTCCGAGGAAGATCTCATGCGATTCACAGGCTCTATTCGTGATGCTGGCCTGGAATCTGCTCTTGCAGGCACTCTCAAATTCGAGGATCTCCCTGTGCTCAGGAACATCCAGCCAGACATAATAGGCATCAGGGGCATGGTATGTGGCGGGGATCGTACTGCCTGTATCCAGCAGGAACTTGTTGAAAAACTAAAAAATATGTTATGAATGGTTCCGGCATTACCGGATCTTTTCTACATTTTTTTTACATTTTTATGTAATTGTTCGAGGTTCGTTCATCCAACTGCAACAGCATCTGAGGATGGTCAGCTCATATATGCCTATAATATGTCAGTAACACCTTTTTAGAAGCGGAGTTCATAAAGTTTAAATATGTTCTTAATGTTATGCTTCCTTAAAATGAACAATGTGTGAGAAGAGGTGGAAGGATGAGATCAGATTCATATAAAACAGTGCTCGTCACGGGCGGTGCCGGGTTCATAGGCAGTCATGTTGTAGACAGGCTGCTGGCCGACGGCCACAATGTAGTGGTTTTTGATAACATGACCTCCGGTAAAATGGAATTCATTGCTCATCATTTTAATGATTCTCATTTCAGGTTCGTCAATGGGGATATGCTCCAGCCTGATCAGATTCATCAGGCATGTAATGGTATTGATCAGGTATTTCATCTGGCGGCCAACCCAGACGTAAGGATCGGAGCTTCTGACACCCGGACGCATTTGGACCAGAATGTTCTGGCCACATACAACCTTCTGGATGCCATGCACAAACAGCATGTGCAGGAAATAGCTTTCACTTCGTCTTCCACTATCTATGGAGAAGCACACATCATTCCAACCCCGGAGAACTATGGGCCATTGATCCCAATATCCATGTACGGGGCTTCCAAACTTGCCTGCGAGGCGATGATAACTGCATATTGTCATACTTTTGACATGAGAGCCTGGATATTCAGATTTGCAAATATAATAGGTGATCGTGGGACCCATGGTATCATAGTGGACTTTATCCATAAACTCAAAAGAGATCCTGTCCATCTGGAGATCCTGGGTGACGGGAAACAATCCAAATCCTACCTTCATGTAAGGGAATGCGTGGATGCTATGATGTTAGTTGTCCTTAAAGGCATCGAAGAGGTCAATATCTTTAACATCGGCTCGGAAGATGTCATCTCAGCTACCCGTATCGGTGAAATAGTAGCTGAAGAAATGGAGCTCAGCCCGGAACTGCTATACACAGGAGGTTCTCAGGGCTGGAAAGGTGATGTTCCAAAGATGATGCTATCTATCGAAAAATTAAGATCACTTGGATGGAAAGCCGGCATGGGAAGCGAGGAGAGTGTGAAGGAGACTGTTAGATCCCTGCTCAGGACTATTGAATAGGCTCATCAGGAAATTTTTTAAATGTACTATGTATAACTAGAATAAATATAAATAAATACAAGTATTTACATATTATATAATAATATGACTTTTTTTATCAGGGTTGCTATTGATCGTAAAATTGAACTTCCGGAATGTGTGATCCAAAAAATGGATCTGTCTGTGAACGATGAACTAGTTGCAGAAATCAAAGATAACAAGTTGACCCTTTCCAAAAAAGAAGAAAATCATGTGAGGCATTTTAAAGGATCACATAAAGATCTCTGGAAAAATACTGATACTGAAGAGTATTTGAAAGATGAAGGCACTGGAGCCGACAGCAGCGGCTACTGAACTACATTACATCAGTTTTCTGATCACTGCTGCACTGGTAGTTGCAACCGGAACCTGGTTCTCTGAGCATTGTACAAATACCACAAATGCGCTGTGGGAGATCGGTAACTTGTCCGTTGCTCAAGTCCTGAGCAATTGATCTGATAGCTATTTTCACATCATCGTCGAACTCTATTCTATATCCTCTTTTCTTGGAAATATACTGAGAAATTGCAGATGGGGCCATGTCCAGCAGACGGGCAGTTTCCTGCTGGGAAACTCCAAGCTTTACGAGCTCTTCGGCTATAGATGCTCTTATAGCCGGCAGTACATCCCATACTATAGTTTGGCAAGGTAACTTCATCAAAGTATAATTTGTACCATTAGATTAAATCATTGTGGCCATATAGAAGCTTGCAGTGACAGAGATATTAGTAAGTAAAAACTGCAGAGGAGAAAATAAATACAACCTTTTTTATACAACATACAACTTGCTAAATAAATATGGGTCAGATAAATACTTTATTAAGGACTAAAGGATTTATAAAGAAACATTTATATTGCTTTGCATGGATAGATATTTAGATAATGTGTACATAGCGATACTAAGCGAATGTGAGGTTTATGATAAGTATACCACCTTCCGGCTTTTAATGCGGGGGCTAAATAGTTGACCATAGTTGCTGTAATTCCTGCTTATAATGAAGAAGTGTATCTACGTGATATCATCAAAAGGGCAAGATCTTATGTTGATGAGATAATAGTTGTAGATGATTGTAGTGATGACGCCACGGCATTCATTGCCACCAGTATGGATACCACCCTTGTCCGGCACGATAAGCCCCTTGGTAGGGCAGAGGCTATAAAAACTGGTTTTCAGAAGGCTTTCAGGCTTAATCCAAAGGTCATTGTAACCATTTATGCAAACGGATGCCATAATCCCGACGAGATTCCCAAACTTCTGGAACCGATCTTCTGGTTACAAGCTGATGTTGTTACCGGGGAATTGAAAGGGCATGAATGCATGCCTGTGATTCTCATCGATAAAAATGGAAAAAACCAACAGGCAGTTGTAGAGGATGCATGTGATATTTCTGGTAACCGGTATGCGGGATTCAGTGCATTTTCATCGAATACCTTTGATGTGCTTAAGTTCGATGGAACAAATGTTCCTGTCGAATTCTCTCTCCTTAAAGATGTGCAGGACGCAGGTCTTGATGTAAAAGGTGTAGAAGTATCCATTTTTGTCAGTGATGAACACACTGCTTTCCATGAACGCAAGATTGGTGTGGTCATTCCTGCCTACAACGAAGAAAAACTTATCAGGGTCACTGTAGAAGGTATCCCTCCGTATGTTTCCAGGATATTTGTTATCAATGATGCAAGTACCGATTCGACCGCACAGGTGCTGGAATCAATTAAAGATCCGCGGTTGCATGTGATCACACATGAAGTCAATCAGGGCGTGGGTGCAGCTATCCTGCATGGGTACAAGCGCGCTCTGAAAGAGAACATGGACCTTACAGTGGTCATGGGGGGAGATAACCAGATGAACCCAGACCAGCTTCCTAAACTGCTCATGCCTATTATTCAGGGCAAGGCAGATTATACCAAAGGCAATCGTCTTATGAGCAAAGAATTCAGGGGCGGGATGAGCAAATGGCGTTTGCTGGGCAACTCCGTCCTTACAATGATCAATAAGATCAGCAGCGGATACTGGCATATCATGGACCCTCAGAACGGTTATACAGCGATATCCAGAAAAGCTCTCTCTGGCATTGATATTGATACACTGTTCACTTACTACGGATACTGCAATGACATGCTTGTGAAACTCAATACTTTTGGTTTCCGTACGATAGATATAACAATGCCTGCTCGTTATGGTCAGGAAAAATCCTCCATCAAATACAGTAAATTCATGTTCCGCGTTTCTGTTATGCTTTTCAGGAAATTCCTGTGGCGTCTTAAGATGAAGTACATGATCTTGAGCTTCCATCCACTGGTTTTCTTCTATACTCTGGGAATGGTACTGGTGCCTTTGGGTTTGATCTTTGGTATCTACATTTTTGCTGGCAAGTTGTTCCTTGGCTGGCCAGTATCACCAAATTCCCCATTACTGGATGCTTTGTTACTTATTACTGGAATACAGTTCACATTGTTTGCTATGCTGTTCGACATGCAGGAATCTGATAAATCTATGCAAGACTGTGAAACAGATCTACGGGGTGTATCCTGGAACTAATTCATCTATATTATTTGCATTTAGAATGATGTTCAAGGCAGATGCAGTAAATCCCGTTACAATACTACTGAGAGATGATCACATAAAAGTACAAGGCCACAGGCATAAAAAAGAATTATATCTAATCTTTGTTAGCGGTGATATATGATGTCTTATCTTGACAATCTCGATTTTTCTCTTCCCCGGTTTCGCCATATATGTGAAACAATATCAAGGAACTACCCAACTATAACAGTATTAGAGTATTTTGAAAAACCCCTCCCTGACAAATTCATTATTATGCGCCATGATATCGACCGTTTTCCTGGAAATGCATTAAAAACGGCAAGGATAGAACATGAGCTTGGGATTAAGGCAACCTACTATTTCAGATCCAATAGGGGTCAATTTCACAAAAGCATAATAAAGCAGATCAAAGAAATGGGCCACGAGATAGGCTATCACTATGAAGTGCTCAGCGAGGCCAACGGTGATCCAGAAAAAGCTGTTGAGTTTTTCCGCATTAATCTGGCAAAATTAAGGGAAATATGTGAAGTTAAAACGATCTGTATGCACGGAAGGCCTCTTTCAAGCTTTGACAACCGTGATCTGTGGAAAACATACAACTTTAAGGATTATGGAATCATAGGTGAAGCCTATTTATCCGTAGGTGATGAACTTAATTATTTCTCTGATACAGGCAGATGCTGGAGCCTTAAGGATAATATGAGGGATTACATTCCCGGAAATGCACCGCAGATAGATATTGATAATACCAGCGATCTGATAGAACTCATTGAAAAAAAGGAACTGAATAATTTATACATTCTGACGCATCCTGAAAGATGGTCGTCTGATGTTTTTTCATGGAGTGCTTATTATTCTGTGGATCGTGCTGTAAATATCGGAAAGAACATGTTGATCAAGTATGGTGGAAGGAAGAACCGTCTGCATATGAATCGTAGTTTATCGATAACCGTTGATATTGAAGATTGGTACCATATACCTTCTGTTTGTGGGTCTGACTTTTCAGTTTACAAAGATGTTAAAGAATTCTTTGAAAAATGGGAAGGCAGATACGACTACTTAAGTGAGCCTACAAAACGGGTCCTGGACATACTTGATGAATTCAATATGACAGCTACTTTCTTTATAGTGGCGGATGTTGCAGAGCATTATCCCGGACTGATAGAGTCTATTGCTTCAAGGGGCCATGAGATAGCATGTCATGGAGCTGATCACAGGTGCAGTATCAATCCCAACACAAAAAAACCTTTGCTGACTATCGATGAGTTCGAACAGAGTACAATAGAAGCAAAGAGAATCCTGGAAAAGGCTTCAGGGCAAGAAGTAATTGGTTTCCGTGCACCCAACGCAGCAGTGACCGGACAAATGCTTGATTCACTTAGAAAAATGGGTTTTAAGTATGACTCATCAGTAGCTGTAAATTCTCTGTACAATAAAACCGATTCCTTATTGAATTCTGTTTCAACTGTACCTTATTATCCTGCAAAAGGCAGCCTTGAGCCCGCTCCCATCGGAGACCTTATAGAATTCCCATGGTCATATTACGATGTAGGGATCAAGATACCTACATCAGGAGGGCCTATGCTGAGGTTTTTGGGTGCCAACCTTATACTGAAAGGTATCAGGCAGAGCTTGAATAGGGGGCACACTATATTTTACTTCCATCCCATAGATATCTGCAGAGAAGAGTTTCCAAAAGTGGGAAAAGGACGGCCTTTCTATTGGATAATTAAAGGAGACATTGTTGAACAGAGGATCCGTTATATACTAAGGAATTTAGATGACGTGAAGGTAGTTCCATTGAGAGATCTGGCATCTCAGTTAAACTCAGTGGGTGATTCAGAGTGTTAAATTTTCAGGAACTTGATTTTACAACTGAGAAGTTCCGAGAGCTCTGTTCTGCTGTAGCTGATAATTATACTTCTATTACTATAGAACAATATCTGAACAATATAACTGATCTTCCAGATCGGTTCGTTCTGATGCGTCATGATGTTGATGGAAAAGCAACCCCTTCACTTAGGACAGCACTCATTGAAAAAAAGTTCGGCATACGTGCAACCTATTATTTCAGGGCTAAAAGGAATATCTATGTCCCGGAGATAATACAACAGATCGAAGGAATGGGACACGAGGTAGGATACCACTATGAGACCTTGAGTGACTCGAATGGTGACTATGAAAAAGCAATAAAGATGTTCGAGGATGAATTAAACCGATTCAGAAGCATCTGCAATCTTAAAACCATCAGTATGCATGGAGCCTCTCTGTCAAGTTATGACAACAGGGACCTGTGGAAAGTATATGATTTCAGGGATTTTGGGATCATCGGAGAAGCGTATTTATCACTGGGAAATGAACTGAATTACTTTACTGATACAGGAAGGGGCTGGAATTCAAAAAATAATCTTAGAGATTTCATTCCAGGCAGAGATCAGAAATTCTTTGCCGAGACAACTGATGATCTCATCAGATTGATCGAGAGCGGTGAAATGGAAAATTTGTATATCACACTGCATCCGGATCGCTGGACATCGACTACTTCCAGGTGGATTTTATTCTGGTTCCAGGACCTTGCATTCAATTCTGCAAAAAAGGTATTGAGGATGATGAGAAAATGAAGATCATCGACACCATCCAGCATAAACTGATCATAAAAATGGGATTTAAGTATTATGATGAAGACAAGTATCTGATCCGAAAATGTTTGAAATACATTAACGGGAAAAAAACCCCAAAGGTTCTTGATGTTGGCTGTGGAACCGGACATCATTCGTTTTTATTTGAAAAATATGGGGCAAAGGTAACTGCCTTTGATTACGATGAAAGTGTGATAGAAAAGGCAAAAGAAAATAAGATGAGAAGTAATTCAAATGTAACTTTCCTGGTTGCTGATGGGCGATATCCGGAAAAATATTTTACTGAAAAATATGATATTATATTTATGGCTGGCTTCTCAATATTTGGTATTGATCTAAACAAACCAATAATGACTAAATATCTGTCGATGCTCAATGAAGGAGGCATATTGGTCTTAGTACACAATTCCAATCTAACAGGGCTTGTCAGGAAGACAAACTGGAAAAATCATAAAATAGAAGATCTGAGGTCTTTCTTTGAAAGCTTAGGAGGCAAGGTCGAAAAAATATATTTTTACGACCGGCACATCACTATAAAGATCTTACGTAGTTTTGCCATTACAGGTTTATCCACCAAACTACATATACTTATATCCAAAATAACGAAATTGCCCTGTGCTCTGCTTTTCATTGTAAGTAAAAGTGAAAAAGGCAATTAACAATATCAATGATCAGACTGAAATTTTGATAACGGTGAAACAATGAGAATACTTTTTAATGTTGGTCATCCTGCTCAAGTTCATTTCTTCAAGAATGCAATAAGGATCCTCGAAAGTAAAGGACATGTTTGTAAAATAACGGCAGTAGACAAAGATGTGTCTTTGAATCTATTGGATGCCTATGGATTCGAATACGATGTAGTGGGCAGTGCACGTCCTACTTTGTTCTCCAAAGCTGTTGAGCTATTGAAGATAGAGAAGAATCTTTACAAAATTGCCCGATCTTTCAAACCCGATATGCTGGTAGGGGGTTCCGGTAATGCATATGGTGCTCACGTTGGGAAGCTTATCAATAGACCTTCAATCGTTTTCGAGGATTCTGAAAAAGGGGCTATTGAACACCTTTTGACAGACCGTTTCGCATCTGTAATATTTACTCCTACTTCATACAAAAAGAAGATCGGCGATAATCAATTGTTTTTAAATGGATACAAAGAACTGGCTTATCTGCATCCCAATTATTTCCATCCATCTCAGGCTGCTCTTAATGAACTTGGTCTGACTGCGGATGACAGATTTGTGGTCTTCAGATTTGTCACATGGAATGCAGATCATGACATTGGTCATCACGGTATAGAAAATAAAGTTAAATTTGCTCAAGAACTTGAAAAATATGGACGTGTGCTGATCACTTCAGAAGGCAAGCTTGAGCCAGAATTAGAAAAATACAGAGTGCGCGTCTCCGCGGAAAAGATACATGATCTGCTATACTATGCCCAGATGTTCGTTGGCGACAGTCAGACTATGACAACGGAGGCTGCCGTATTGGGTGTGCCCGCTATTCGCTGTAATTCCTTTGTCGGAAAAGATGATATGTCCAATTTCATAGAACTTGAAGAGGAATATGGCCTTATATTCAATTACAGTGATTCTGAAAAAGCTTTGAACAAAGCAGTTGAACTTGCACAGATGGCCGGGCTTAAGGAAGAATGGAACAAGAAAAGAGAGAAACTACTGAATGACAAAATTGATGTAACTGCATTTATTGTGGGGTTCATCGAGAATTATCCTGAAAGTATAACAAGAACAAAAGAAGGCGTTCCCTTTAATTCCAACTAAGGTGGTAGCATGAAGATAGCAAGCATAGTCGGTGTCAGACCTCAGTTCGTAAAGGCATCTGTGGTTTCTAAACAATTAAGAAAGGAACATGAAGAGGTTTTGATCCATACGGGTCAGCACTATGACTATAAAATGAATAACGTTTTTTTCAGTGAATTAAATATTCCTGAACCTGAATATTTTCTTGGGATTGGTTCAGGTTCTCATGGATATCAAACCGGAGAAATGCTGAAGAAAATAGAAGAGGTCCTTATTAAAGAAGAACCTGATATAGTTTTAACATACGGGGACACTAATTCGACGCTTGCTGGTGCTCTGGCAGCTGCAAAGCTACATATAAAAAACGCACATGTGGAATCCGGGCTGAGAAGTTTTGACAGGTCCATGCCTGAAGAGATCAACCGTGTCCTGACTGACCATTGTTCTGATCTTTTATTCTGTCCGACCAAAAATGCAGTGGACAATCTCAGAACTGAAGGGATAACTGCAAATGTGTATCTGACAGGTGATGTGATGGCTGACTCCCTGCTATACAATAAAGAAATAGCAGAAGCAAGATCAACTATACTGTCCGATCTGGACCTGGACAGCAAAGAATATGCAGTAGCCACAATACATAGAGCAAGCAACACAGATAATAAAGAAAACCTGACAAAAATCGTTGATGCTTTTTCACAACTGGATGAAACCATTATATTTCCGGTGCATCCGAGGACCCAGAAACTGCTGAAAGAGTATGGCCTCTGCGAAAAGCTTCGTTCATCCGTGAAACTGGTAGAACCCCTGGGTTTCCTTGACTTCATAAAGCTGATGGCTCATTCAAAAATGATACTTACTGATTCAGGAGGGATCCAAAAAGAGGCATATATTCTGAAGATCCCATGTATTACGTTAAGGAAAAATTCTGAGTGGGTTGAGACCATTGAAGATGGCTGGAACGTTCTTGTAGGAACGGACAAAGAAAAGATATTCCAGGCGGTCAGTTCCTTCCATCCCTCATTGAAATTGCACAAGGACAGATTTGGTAATGGAGATGCAGCTGAAAAGATCGCTGCTGTAATTGGAGGTCTCAGGTGATATTGGATCAGAATTCTGAACTTTGGGAAATATTTACTCGAAAAGAAGAGTACTCACCGGCTAAATTGGATAAACATCAGAGATTTAATTATGCCAACAGCAAAAATAAAAACGCATTTGAACCAGTTGTTTCTAAATTTTTGGTCTCTGAAGGTTTGAGCGTGGAATATCCAGAAAATAAAAGATTTGCTGTCTGCCTGACCCATGACATTGATGACATCTATCCCCCACCCCCTCATATCCTGTCTTCTTTTTTTTATTGTTTGAAGACATTAGATTACAATTCATTTAAGCCCCAGATAGCTTGGAAAATAAAAGGAAAAGAACATTCTCCATACCTGAATTTTAGCGAGATAATGGACATAGAAAAGAAATATGATGCTAAATCCTCTTTTTATTTCATCACTGCGAGGAAAGATCCTGTAAGGTTCAGATACGACATTGAAGAGATCGGCCATGAACTGGGGAACATTCTTGATAACGGGTGTGAAGTAGGGGTTCATGGCGGTTACTATGCCTATAATAGCTTGGAGAGTATGAAAGAAGAAAAATTGAGATTAGAGGACACTTTGGGGAAAAAAGTTATCGGATACAGGAATCATTATTTGAGGTTCAAGGTCCCGGATACATGGGAGTTATTGGCAAAGGCCGGTTTTAAGTATGATTCTACACTGGGATATGATGACATGATCGGGTTCAGAAATGGTATGTGCCATCCATTCAAGCCATACGATCTGAATAAGAACAAGTCTATAGATATACTCGAACTGCCATTGGTCATTATGGATGGCTCTTTGTTCTCCTACGCCAAGTCCTTAGATGAAGCTTTTGAATATTCCACAAGGCTCATAGATACAGTAGAGGCATATAATGGAGTTATTACTCTTCTGTGGCATAATAGTCCTTTCAGCTGGCCAATGAGGAAGAATTGGAAACTATTATATGAAAAAATACTTAAATACTGTTATGATAAAAATGCATGGATAACCAGCGGTGAAGAGATCTATAACTGGTGTATGAAAGAATGTAAAGTTCAATTCTATCAACCTTGAAAAATATCCATTATGCAATGAAGAAATCATATGTGCTAAAAGTGCTCTGAGATCATTACAGTATGATCCAAATACTAAAAACAGTCTAAAGCAGGTGTTTTCGTGACAACCACTGATAAAAATGCATTATTTATAATACAGGCATACAATAATTTCCAAAAAGAATCTATTAACAGTACATGTAATTATTTCAAAATGTGTTCAGTGATGGTCAGATCCAACCCAATCTCAGAGTTCTCTAAATACATCAAGGTACCATTTTTGGAAACGTTCAAACTGGATTATAAGGTAGATCTTAATAACATTCCTTCAAATATATCTGTTCATCCTACGCCGATATTATACACTCCTCTTAATTCACAGTACAAGAAACTTGGTGAGAAACACTTCAAAGCTGTTGAAAAATCAATTAAGCAAAACAATATAGAATTCGATCTAATCCATTCTCATTTCACATGGTCGTCCGGATATGCCAGTGCAAAACTTAAGGAAAAATACAATGTCCCTTTTGTTGTAACGGGGCATGGATATGATATTTATAGCTTGCCCTTCAAAGATGAGGGATGGAAAGAAAGAATTGAATATGTACTTAATTCGGCAGACAGGATAATAACTGTAAGCAATAGTAATCTATCCTATATTAAAAAAATGAACGTTAAAACCCCTGTCCATATTTTACCGAACGGGTACAGGCCGGATCAATTCTATCCAATGGATATGGAGAAATGCAGAAAGGATCTGGGTCTACCTCTCGATAAGAAAATAATACTTGCAGTAGGCAATCTGGTAGAAATAAAAGGGCACAATTACCTTGTCGAAGCTATGGAAGAAATAATAAAGCATAGAAAAGATGCGCTTTGTTTCATAGTCGGTGGCGGCGAAACCAAGAGCAGGCTCAGAATGCAGATTAAGAAAGCAGGCCTGGAAGATCATGTAAAGCTCCCAGGAAGCAAATTGCATAATGAGATCCCCAGATGGATGAATGCCTGTGATATGTTTGTATTGCCAAGTTTGAACGAGGGTAACCCGACGGTTATGTTCGAGTGTCTGGGCTGTGGAAAACCTTTCATAGGAACTAAGGTAGGTGGTGTTCCGGAGATCATCGTTTCGGATGACTATGGATTGCTGGTCGAGCCAAAAAATTCAGAAAGACTAGCAGAAAGCATTTTGACGGCATTGGACAAGAAATGGGATGCAGCAAAGATCAAAGCATATTCTGCGCAATTTACATGGGAAGAGATCGGAAAGAGCATAGTTGAGATATATAATACCCTTCTCTGATTCTTTTCTATATAGGGTCCTCTGAGATTCCCTCTCTATTGCAGTACTAATCCTCCTTTTTTA
>CAZAMM010000047.1:0-18215 GCA_964486435.1 uncultured Methanosarcinales archaeon
AGAGCTGTGAAAAATACTATTTCTGAGGAGACATCTGCGGAAGGTCGGATATAAGACAGCAGCAAAAACAAATAGATCATATGATCATCATTTATATGATCCTTTTTTAGAAAAAATATATTACAATTTTAAAGTAAATTTTTTAAAAAAAATAAATATAAAAAATATGATGTCTATAATATAATGAGATATATATTTCTCATTCCTTTTTTGACTTTTCTGCAAGTCCTCCTATCCACAAGGTCATTACGACTGCAAGAACGGTTACAAACAATGCATATGCCCATATACCCCATGCAGCAAGGAAATAAAGTGCTCCTCCCTCTGCGAACAATGACTTTATGGCATCGTTCCATGCAAGAGCAGCTACCAGCCCAAACGCTGCAGTTATAAGAGCAGCTAATTGATTAATTACTTCTTGTTTCAAAAAAAATCCTCCTTTTACGTTACGGAATCTTATTATTTGCTTTCAATGAATTTAAACATTGTCCATATATTTATTAAAAAAAACACTTATCTGAAGCATCGCCTGGAACAAAGCTGAAAGAGAAGGAAGTACAGGTATCAGATATATTTAAGAGAAAATAAATAAATAAAAAAATCATATGCCGGCCTGTCATACGATCTTACTTCTTAACAACCTGTTTATACAACCGTGCCTGAAAACCATGATACTTGGCGAAGCCTTCGGCATCCTTCTGATCGATGGAAGAAGTATCGAAGGACACGAGATCCTCGGAGTAAAGAGCATATGGTGATGCACGCGCCAGGAGTGTGACACTGCCCTTGTAAAGTTTCACAGTGACAGTACCTGTGACGCGTTCCTGGGTCTTATCGATGAAAGCGTTCAGATCATGATATAGAGGCTCGTCCACAAGACCTGAATAGGCAAGCTCAGACCACTGCTCATCCACGATCTTCTTGAACTTCAGCTCAAGCCTTGTGAGCACCAGTTTCTCCAGATCCCTGTGAGCTGTGAGCAGCACTGTAGCGGCAGGATGCTCATAGTTTTCCCTGGCCTTAAGTCCCAGCACGCGGTCCTCGATCATGTCAGTTCTCCCCACGCCATGAGAACCAGCTATCTTGTTCAGCTGTTCGATAAGCTCTACACCGCCAAGCTTTCTGCCATCCAGGGACACAGGCACACCCTGCTCAAAGCCGATCACAACAATCTGAGCCTCAGGTGCCTTCTCTGGAGACACTGTCCACTGGTATATTTCCTCTGGAGGAATGAAGGCTGGATCTTCCAGTTTGCCACCTTCGATGCTGCGACTCCAGATGTTCTCGTCAACGCTCCACGGCTTGGCACTGGTGACTGAGACAGGTATACCGTGTTTTCTGGCATAGTCGATCTCCCACTCACGTGTGAGGTTCATATCCCTCATGGGTGCCACAACATCCAGATCGGTGAGCCTGAAAACAGCTTCGAACCTTAACTGATCGTTACCCTTACCGGTACAGCCATGGGCAAGTGCCACAGCACCTTCTTTTTCTGCAACCTCCACTACCTTGTGTGCAATGAGAGGACGGGCCACGGAAGTGCCCATCACATAACCCTCATAATCACCATTGGCTTTGATAAGGGGGAAGATATAGTCCTTCACGAACTCTTCCCTGGCGTCGATGGTATAGTGTCCGTCACTGATCTTCTTTGCCTTCTGTTCAGCTTCCAGCACTTCCTGCCTGGGCTGCCCGACATCCACCGACACGGTAATGACCTCATTGTAGCCGTATTCTTCCTTAAGTATGGGAATGCATACTGAAGTATCCAGTCCCCCTGAATATGCGAGCACTACTTTCTTTGACATGATATATTTCCTCAAAATATAAATTAATTTAAAAATATAAATTTAAAAAGGTTATCCTTAATTAAGGATCTCCCTGTGGTATTCATTGATGGACTTTGTGATAATTTCACCGGCCTTCATGGCCTTAATAGCCTTGGCTGCGGCGATGGCTGCCTGGATAGTTGTGATGTACGGTATCTTGAAGTCCACAGCAGCCCTGCGTATCATGTAACCATCCTTACGTGCCTGCTTGTTGATAGGCGTGTTGATGACCAGGGAAACCTCGTTCCTGCGCATCATGTCGATAACATTGGGACTTCCCTCACGCACCTTCTTAACTATATCCATCTTAATTCCGTGTTCTGCAAGATATGCAGCTGTACCGTCAGTGCCTATAAGCTCGATACCGGCATTCTTCAGTATACGGGCAACTTCCACAAGCTGTTCCCTGTCAGCTCCCCTGATGGACATGAAGACCTTGCCAGTTAGAGGTAATAGGTTATCTGCACTGAGCTGCGCCTTGAAGAAAGCACGTCCGTAGTCATAATCTATCCCCATGACCTCGCCCGTGCTTTTCATTTCAGGACCCAGCACCGGATCTGCTCCTGGCAGCTTATCGAAAGGTAACAATACTTCCTTGACAGATACATGGTTCACCTGGGGTTCCTTATCAAGACTATAACCCATATCCTTCAGAGGATGACCTATAATGACCTTTGCAGCGATCTTCGCAAGCGGAAGACCGACAGCCTTGGAAACAAAGGGCACTGTTCTGCTTGAACGCGGATTTGCCTCCAGCACATACACAGTACCGTTCTGTTTTGCCATCTGGATGTTCAGCAATCCCTTCACATTCAATGCTAGTGCGATCTTACGTGTGTATTCCCTTACAGTCTCAAGTGTCTCTTCATCAAAGGACTGAGGAGGTATCACACAGGCAGAATCACCGGAATGCACACCTGCTTCCTCAATATGTTCCATGATCGCTCCAATGAGCACATCCTTGCCATCACACACGGCATCCACATCGATCTCCAAAGCGCTCTCCAGGAAATCATCTATCAGAATGGGATGCTGTGGTGAAACCCTTACTGCTTCACGCATGTACCTTTCCAGATCGTTCTGGTCGTACACTATTTCCATAGCCCTGCCGCCCAGCACATATGAAGGTCTCACGAGCACAGGATATCCAATGCGGGCAGCAACCTCAAAAGCACCTTCCTGAGACGTGGCATAACCCGCTTCAGGCTGATTGATGCCCAGCTTCTTCATCATGACGTTGAACTTCTCCCTGTCCTCTGCAACATCCATATCCGCCGGGGATGTGCCCATGATGACCGTCGGGAGATCTGTGCGTCTCTGAAGTTCCTTTTCCAGGGGTATTGCCAGGTTCACAGATGTCTGGCCACCGAACTGCACCAGTACCCCATCCGGCCGTTCCCTGTCAATGACGTTCATGACATCTTCAAGGGTAAGAGGCTCAAAGAAGAGCTTATCTGAGGTATCGTAGTCTGTAGACACAGTTTCTGGATTGTTGTTGATTATATGGGCTTCTATGCCCTCCTCCCTGATAGCTGTCACAGCATGCACAGTGCAGTAGTCGAACTCAATACCCTGGCCAATCCTGATGGGACCTGCACCCAGAATCAGGACCTTCTTCCTGTCGGATGGGTTTGTTTCACACATCTGCTCGTAGCATGAGTAATAATAAGGTGTCTCAGCTGCGAACTCTGCGGCACAGGTGTCCACCATCTTGTAAGTTGCAACAATTCCTGCATTGCGCCTTAGGTCATTGATATCTGCTCTGTTCCTGCCTGTAAGCTCGGCAATGCGTTCATCAGTGAATCCCATACGCTTGCTTTTTCTGAGCAGGTCTGCCGGCAGATCGCTCTTAGAACCAGCTTCCTTTAGCGCGTTTTCCATATTAATGATATTTAGGATCTTCCTCAGGAAGAAAGGATCGATAGCTGTGAGCTCAACGATCTCCTCCACTGAAAAACCAGTGGCCAGAGCTTTATAGATAACGAACAGCCGCTCGCTGGTAGGAGTTTTCAGAAGGGCCCGGATCTCGTTTTCTTGCCATTCCCCTTTACCAAAACACACATCAATGTCCAGGGACCTTATGGCCTTGAGCAGCGACTCCTCAATGGTCCTGCCAATAGCCATTACCTCTCCTGTGCTTTTCATGGCTGTGGTCAAGGTCTTATCTGCTGTCACGAACTTATCGAATGGCCAGCGCGGTATCTTGGTAACAATGTAGTCGATAGTTGGTTCGAAGGATGCAGGTGTTTTCTTTGTGACATCATTGAGGATCTCGTCCAGTGCCATACCTATTGCTATCTTGGCAGTGACCCTTGCTATTGGATATCCTGTGGCCTTAGATGCCAGGGCCGATGAGCGAGATACGCGGGGATTGACCTCCACTATCCTGTATTCCCCGTCCTTCACAGCGAACTGTATATTACAGCCGCCTTCGATCCCTAATGCACGGATGATCTTTATGGCTGCTGTCCTGAGCATCTGATGGTCTTCATCATTAAGTGTCTGGGAAGGTGTGACCACAATGGATTCACCTGTGTGGATACCCATGGGATCGATATTCTCCATGTTACATATTACGATACATGTATCGTTGGAGTCCCTCATAACCTCATACTCGAACTCCTTCCACCCCAGTACACTTTCTTCTATGAGCACCTGGCTGATACGGCTTCGGCGAAGCCCCCTTTCAGTAATCTCCAGAAGCTCCTCGCGGGAACGAGCTATACCGCCTCCCGCGCCTCCCAGTGTATAGGCCGGCCTGATGATAAGAGGCAAACCCAGTTCATCAATAAGCCCTTCTGCTTCTGTAAGTGTGGAGACCGCCTTACTGCGTGGCACCTTTTCACCGATGCTCTCCATTGTTTCCTTGAACAGTTCACGGTCCTCAGTGTTCTTAATGGCCTGAAGAGGTGTGCCCAGCAATTTTACGCCGAACTTCTCAAAGACGCCCATCTCAGCAAGTTCACTGGTGATGTTAAGACCTGTCTGGCCGCCTATACCAGCAATGATCCCATCTGGCCTCTCTTTTTCAATGATCTTGGCAACTGTTCTGGGTTCAAGCGGTTCTATATAAACAGCATCGGCCATCTCGGGATCTGTCATAATAGTAGCCGGGTTGGAATTGACAAGTACCACCTGCAATCCCTCCTCCTTGAGGGACCTGCAGGCCTGACTTCCTGAAAAGTCGAACTCAGCAGCCTGTCCAATGGTGATAGGACCTGAGCCTATGAGCAATACTTTCTTAATATCTGTCCTCTTGGGCATTATTGCTCACCTCCCAGGAGCTTGAGCAGTTTACCAAAGAATATCCCCTCCGTATCCATAGGACCCGGATGTGCATCTGGGTGGTACTGCACACTGAGCATGTCAAGATATTTGTGAGCTATACCTTCCACCGTCTTATCGTTGGTGTTGACCTCTGTGACAACCACGTCTTCTGACCCAAAGGAATCGCCATCAACTGCAAAACCATGGTTCTGAGAAGTAATATGTACTATACCCGTTTCCAAGTCCTTTACTGGCTGGTTGGCGCCCCTGTGCCCGAACTTGAGCTTATAGGTCTCCGCACCCAGTGCCAGGGACAATACCTGATGTCCCAGACATATACCCACAATGGGCATTGTTCCTGCAAGCTCTTTTACTGTCTCGACAGCATTCTTTGCCTGCTTTGGGTCTCCGGGACCGTTTGAAAGGAAAAGCATATCAGGTTCGTATGATGCAATCATAGAGGTGCTTGCATTGGCAGGCATCACAGTGACATCAATACCCCTCTTGAGCAGACTTGCGGTTATGCTGCGCTTCATACCCAGATCCATGAGCACAACATGTTTGGGATCGTAAGGATTCCTGAAAGGACTTTCCAGCCTGTAAGGTTGCGGACAGGTTACCATTGATATGTAGTCTATTTCTGAGATGTGAGGCTGCTTCCTGGCAAGCCTCACGGCTTCCTCTCCATCATCACTGCCATTGATAAGAGCAGCACGCAGGGTACCGTACTCACGCGTCTTAATTGTCAGCATGCGCGTATCCACACCGGATATACCGGGTTTGCCTTCGTCCTCCATAAGCTGGAAAATAGTACGCTTTGATCTGTAGTGGGAAGGTTCTGGGCAGGATTCCCTGACCACAAGGCCTTCCACCTTGATACCGTCCGATTCAAAACAATCGTTGCTAACACCGTAGTTGCCGATAAGTGGGTAAGTGAACATCAAAATTTGCCCTTTGTACGAAGGGTCAGAAAGTGCCTCCTCATAACCTGTGCATTGAGTAGTAAAAACCAGTTCTCCAGAAACTATGCCTTCAGCACCAAATCCGGTGCCTCGAATAATCGTTCCATCTTCTAATCCTAATACTGCATTCATTGTCAGAACCTGGGTATACATGATATGAATAGGCTATAAGTATTGCGATGGTTACACAACTCCTGCAGAATACTAATATATATACTTTCCTGTTTGATCCTCAGAAAATTAAATTCCATCAAAAAAAAACAACCTTTTTCAGGAACTTGTGTATCAGTAAAGATCACAAATAAAAGCACCACCATGGTGGCAGCACCTATGACAACCACCAGCCTTTCTGTCAGTACTTTATCCATCAGTAATAATTTTTTTTGTTATCTGCAGCAGTTTCTTCCTGTTCTATGTATTCAAATACAGATAGCTCATCTTCAAGGGTCATCACCCATATGTTGAACTCGCCGCTGGCATCAGAGACATACGCTATCTCCTTTCCTTCGGGGTTCCAAGAGGGATCTTTTTGAATACCGTTATCTGACGTAAACTGCAAAAGCCCTTTCCTTGTGCATCCATCAGCCAGATATCCTGATCCGATGCATAGACCAGTTTTTTACCATCTGGGCTCCATGCAGGACTATCTTCGCTCGCGCCTCTTGTGAGCTGTATATCTTCCAGCACTTGCGAAGCTGTAGCTGTGCCGCACAACAGAATGAGCAGGTTAAAAAGAAAAAGTTGAGCTGAATGATATATTATCAAAATTAAGATGTCTAGTACATAACATTAATTTAATTATATATTTATAAATTTATTAATTTTTTGTTTGAGGATATCGCTCAATATCTTCCCATCCACCTTGCCCCTGAACTCAGCCATTACCACACCCATAAGCGGACCTACTGCACCAGGACCTTTTTCTTTAACAAATTCCTGTCTTTCCAGTATCATAGCATCGATGAACTTTTCGATCTGCTCTGTATCACTACCCGAAAGACCTGCTTCAACAGCAGCCTTCTGTGCAGATATATCCGGTCTGTGTGCAAGCATCCTAAGCACAGGATCAATGCCTTCTCTGGAAAATGCACCCTGCTCGACCAGAGAGAACACTTGCATGAAATGATCGTCACAGAGTTTGTCAATGTCCACTCCATCACGTTTTAGCTCAGGCAGCATGCCTGTAAGAATACGTGATACAAGAGTAGGCGTCACGAGTTTCCCATCCGGGTAATATGAGACCACTTTCTCGAAGAGAGGAAGATAAGAAGAATATACTATCATATCGGCAAGCTCACCACTTAAGCCCAGCTCGGCAGTGAACCGCTTTGACTTGTCAGTGAGCAGTTCTGGCACTGAAAAACTTGCAAAGTGCTCCTTTGAAATATCTGCCTGAGGCACATCGGTTTCTGGATACATCCTTGCCGCTCCCGGCAGAGGCCGCAGGTATGAACTATTACCATCCGGAAGTGCCTTGCGTGTCTCTTCCGGCACACCCGTGAGAGCTTCCTCTGCTCTTTTGATCACACTTTCCATTGCACCCCTGGCACGCTTCTCAACATCGGCCACCATTATGACCGCATCCCCATCCTTTGCATCCACTGCCTGGCGCAGTGCAAGCACTTCTGCCTCTGTAATACCATAATTTGGAAGTTCATCGGTGTGGAATATCCCACCAACTCCTGATGTCTTGGCACGGTCAGAGAACTCTGTGCCAAGCCTTCTGCCGGGCTGCACTTCTCTGCCTACGAACCCCGCAAATCCCGCAAGCAGTATGGCAAGCACCTTGCCTTTCTTCAGGGACTTCTGTATGACCTTGGAAGTGGTCTTTGTAAAGACATTTGTCACATCAAAGATCTCATCATGCACAGATGCACCCCTGACCAAGAGTTCATCCCTGATGTCCAGCAGGTTTACCTGACGCTCCGCTTCCCTTTCCACAAGCATTTCCAGGATATCCAGAGCCTGAACTCCCTTAAGCTCCACCCTGGCGCCTTTTGCTATGGAGATGTTCACATCCTGGCGGATAGTACCAAGACCGCGTTTCACCTTCCCTGTGGAACGCAGCAGCATACCTATCTGCTGTGCAGTTTCTTTAGCATGTGCCGGCGATATTATATCCGGCGCAGTGCCGATCTCCACAAGAGGTATGCCCAGTCTGTCCAGGGAATATATCACCATATCTCCCTGATCCTCTATCTTCTGACACGCTTCCTCTTCAAGACATAGCACATCTACACCCACATGTCCCTGGGAAGTTTCCAGATAACCGCCCTTTGCAAGGAAAGCTGTCCGCTGGAAACCGGAAGTATTAGAGCCGTCAACCACGATCTTACGCATTATGTGCATCTGATCCACAGGCTGCATATACAGTAATTTGGTGATAACAAGAGCGATGTCCAGAGCTTCCGGGTTAACCTCAGTGGGTGGTTCGTCATCGTTTTCCACAAGGCACGTGGAATCATAAGCCTTGTAGCAGTATTTACGGTTGAGTTTGGACTGTTCCAGAGCTGCCCTGTCTGTCTCCCCCATTTCACTGGCTGTAGGGCGCAGGAATCTGAAAAATTCAGAAGTTGACTCCTTTATATCCCGTATGATCGTGGGGCATCTGCAGAACAGTTTCTGCTTTGAGTCCAGCTGCTGGTGGATCTCAAGCCCGCATTTCAAACCAAGAGCTCTGTAATCTAATTTATCAGCCATGAGAATTGATCCCCTTAAGGAATATGATCTTGTTTACAACTGGTGACCGTATAGTAAGGCAAGTATTAATCATTGTTCCTTATTGTTCTTTCTTAAGCATCTGTTCCCTTATACGAGCTCTCAGAGGCTCAGTCTCTTCAGATCTTTCCAGCATCCTGCGAATAGAAATGCTGCTTAAAGCCGGTGTGACCTTTTCAAGCCTCGCTCTTGCAAGTGCCAGGAGATTACCGTCTATGCTGGGAGGTTCAACTTCCACATGTTCCCTGGGAGGTTCCAGCTCCACCTCCAGGGTACGGGATACATCGGGAAGATTACGTTTTCCTGTTACCATAGAATCAATGGCATCTCTCCACTGGTTCGCCCAGGGACTGTCCGGTATCTCCGTATGGTGCACTAAGTGCCTTTCCACATGCATCACATCCTTAGGACAGGCATTAACGCAGGCACCGCAATAGGTGCACATATCCTCTTGCATGGCTATCTTTCCGTCTTTGGACACATACCACAGATGAGAAGGACAAACATTGAAACATCCATGACAACCCTGAGGATCACATTTGCTCACGTTAGGAGCGATGAGAGAGATCTTACCTTCAATAGGTTTCTTGATATCCATGGCACCATAAGGGCATACTACCTGGCACCAGGTACAACGCGTACATTTATTGTCATCGATCAATATCCTTCCGGCTACAGGGGGCACTTCGCCTCTTTTTTCACCGACCACCCGAATAGCATCTTCAGGACAGATATCCTGGCATAGAGTACAGTAATCGCATTTATCCTCATCCACCAGCAACTGCTCGAAAGGTCTGACATCAGTAGGTGTCTTTTCTCTTTCAATGAGCAGAAATGCATCACAGAACCGTGCACAAAGACCACAAAAGTTGCATTTCTCAGTGTCTATTTCTATCTGACCTTCCATACCTTCCTTAAAAGGTGAGACTTCAGCTTTAGTCGGCATGTCCAGCTCAAGATGGATAGCATCTTCAGGGCATGCTGCCTCGCACAAAACACAAGGAATACACTTTTCATTGGTCCGCACAAAATCATCGTACTGTGGGAAATTTTCATGTAAAGGAAAATCCCCTGTTTCGGCCATAGAATAAGCATGCATGGGACAGAACTGTACACACATAGAACAGAAAGTACACTTGTCCAGATCCATGGTTACCGGAGGGGCATCTAATCCCATGGAGATCTCCTTCATAGGGCCAAGTTCCAGAGCCTTTGTCGGACATAGACCTACACATATGCCGCAACCTATGCATCTTTTATAATCATAATCCAGTACTTTTCTTGATCTATCGCTGATCTGCCTATAGATAAAGTGGGTACCATCCATATCCATTTCCTTTTCCAGGAACATGGAAGTTTGATTGCTGTCATCTGGCATTGTGTTCCCCCAGCAGTTCCGAACCTATAGGACCGATCTCCTTAAGCTCATCCACAAAACTCTCTATGGACCTGGCAAATCGGTCGCCCTCAGCTGCTGAGATCCATTCCACTTTAAGACGAAGAGGGTTGATACCTATGTCCTCCAGCACTCCCTGCAGCACTTCCATTCTTTTCTTGGCACTGTAATTGGCAAAGATGTAATGACATTCACCAAGCCGACAGCCCGCGACAAGTACACCGTCTGCCCCGCCTTTAAAGGCCTCCAGCACGAACTCCGGGTCCACGCGACCAGCACACATTACCCTGATAGCTCTGATGTTGGTAGGATACTGTATCCTTGAAACACCTGCAAGATCAGCACAGGTATAGCTGCACCAGTTACAGAGAAATGCTACAATAAGAGGGAACTCGGACTTTACTTCAGTGGCTGCCCGCACCTGAGCCAGGACCTGCTCGTCGGTACTGTTACGCATCATGATGGCATCCGTGGGACATGAGGCACTGCATGCACCACACCCATAGCATGAGACCTCATCTACCATGGCCTTGCCGTTATTTACCTTTATCTTCCCGAACTGGCACACATCTTCACAAATTTTGCACCCTATGCATTTCTCCTCGTCCACATGAGCACTCAGTGGATCAGTTTCCAGTTCTCCCCAGGTAAGTAATTGCATGGTTTTGGCTGAGGCTGCTATCCCCTGGGCAATAGCAGTTTGTATCTCCTTTGGACCGGATGCACAACCTGCAACGTAAATTCCCTTCACGTGGGAATCCACAGGCCTCATTTTAGGATGGGCGATAGCAAAGAAACGGTCCGTACGGCGGGAAAGGTTAAGGACCCTGGAGATCTTATCAGCATCATCCGGAGCTTCCAGCCCGGTAGAAAGTATCACAAGGTCATAAGGCTCTTCCCTGACCTCGGAATTTAATGTGTCCTCGAACCTCAGAAACAACTTGTTATTGAGATCCTGTTGCACCTCAGCCACTTTACCCCGAACAAAATCAATGCCCATTGACTGGGAACGGATGTAATACTCTTCATACATCTCTCCGGCAGCCCGGATATCTATGTAGTGGATAACGATCTCAATATCATGATAACGTTCCTTGAGCAACTGCGCATTCTTCATGGCAGACATACAACATACCCGCGAACAGTACGGATTGCCCACGGTCTCGTCCCTTGAACCAACACACTGTATGAATGCCACTTTCTTTGGAATTTGTCTGGTGGAAGGCACAAGCACTTTTCCTCTCGTGGGTCCGGAAGCATTGAGCAGGCGTTCCAGCTCCATGTTGGTTATGACATCCGGATAAACACCATATCCGTATTCCTCCTTACGGGCTGCATCAAACATTTTGTAGCCACTGGCAAGGATGATAGCACCCACTTTGACAGATATTGTTTCTTCTTTCATGTTGTAGTCAATGGCATCTGCAGGACAGGCCTGCAGGCATAATCCACAGCCCACACAGTAATCACTGTCAATGTAAGCCACCTGAGGCACAGCCTGAGGAATGGGCATGTTTATCGCCTTGGTCCTGCCCATACCCATGTCGAAACGGTTGGCCATTTCCACAGGACAGACCCTTGAACATTCGTCCACGCACCCCTTGCATCTGTCCTCTATGACATACCTGGGTCTCTTTGTTATCGTTACCTGAAAATTACCTGCGAAACCCCTTACCTGGGAAACCTCGGCCATGGTAAGAAGATCAATGGAGGGATGTTGCTGCACATCGGTCATCTTCGGGGCGAGCACGCAGATGGAGCAATCATTGGTGGGAAACACCTCATTGAGCAATGCCATTTTTCCGCCGATAGTGGGTTCTTTTTCCACCATGTGTACATGATATCCGCTGTCAGCAAGAGTAAGAGCAGCTTCTATACCAGCAACCCCCCCACCTATTATCAGTACACTTTTGTTGGCGGTTACTGTCTTGATCTGCAGAGGGTCCAGCAACTTGAGGCGTGCGAGACCCATGCGTATGAGGTCAAAGGCTTTCTGGGTTGCAAGCTGTGGTTCTCCCATGTGTACCCAGGAGCATTGTTCCCGGATATTTACCATTTCCATCATGTATTTGTTAAGCCCGGCCTTCTGCAACACCCTTCTGAAAGTGGGCTCATGCAGCTTTGGCGAGCAGGCTGCAACAAGGATATGATCTAGATCATGTGCCTTTATGTCCTCAGCTATGGAATCCTGACCAGAATCCGAGCACATGAACTGCAGGTCCTTCACAAGCACCACATCCTTTAACTTGCTGACCTTCTCCTGCAGGCTATGCACGTTAATGACGTGTGCGATGTTCAGCCCGCAATGACAAATATAGACCCCTATGCGCATCTTGACGGCTCCGCTAAGACTTGATGATCTGACTAAAGATATAGTTTTGGATGTTTGGACTTTAAGAGAAATTAGATTTTAATCCCGGCTACAGATTTCACAGAAGTGTCTGTGATCTGCCAGCTGCACGATGGAAGATCGGAAACTCATAAACCGTATCCATTATTGCATCTGCAACCTGTTGAATTGTATTGAACCCGGATTTATGTGTTTCTCTGAAAATGAATAACTGAGAGATAGAACGCACCTTATGCTATGGATGTTAGCTGTTATTCAATTCGCTTACCATCTTACTGTCATTGGTACCCACTTTTATAAGACATAAAGATAGGGCGTACATATAATAAAATTAATATACAATTAGCATAATTATACTGATACCTAATATATGAGGTGCACAAAAAATGGATAATATTTGCTCAGAATGTAATGCTGACATCACAGAAGCAGAATACAATTTTTCCTTGCACAGATTTGATCGCCCTCTCTGCAGAGAGCATCAAAGGTCACAATACATAGATATCGAAGATGTGAATGTTCAAACATGTGATGAACATGAAAAAAGCAGCAATTCGAACAATATACCAGAAAAGGACAGCATCTTCATTGAGAATATAATAAAAGGGAAGATAGCTGAAACTCTTGTAGGAGAATTGTTCACATATCTAGGGTACGGTGTCTTCAGATACAATATAGCCAACAGTCTTCCAGGAGTGCTGCAACTGCTAAAAGACGTACGTGCCGATGCTGCTACAAACATCAAAAGGATGCCTGATCTGATGATACAGCACCCACACAGCGGCGAAGTCTATTTTGTTGACGTCAAGTTCAGGAAAAACGAAACGTTCACCTTTGATGACATAGGACCAGATTACCCATATGAGAACTGCTATTTCATAGTTGTGTCAAAGAAACACATGAAATGTATAACCTACAATGAACTAAAAGAGGGCAAGGAGATAACTCCATCATCACGCAACTATCTGGGGAACAGGAAGGAATTCGAGCTGGACAAAGATGTTATCATAAGGTTCTGTGACTTTGCGGTCAAGTTCTATGACGCTGCATAACATCTTCATTTGCCAAAACATAAGCTGAACAAGCGTCGATAGAAAGGCTGCAATTATTGTTTTAGAGTTCTTGCAGTGCGTTTCACCTTAAAGAACATGGTATAGAACAGCAGGAACTCTAAAGAGAAAGTATCCCTCATATCTTTTTTTGGTATTATCTTATAATTCCGCAAAATAAATTTCAGAGTATCTACTTGGAAACTACCCCACTTATATGGTAGTATCTACAATATACTGGTATCAAAAAGATACTAATTTATGTAAGGTGAAAATATGTTTTGTTACCAGTGTGAAGAAACCGTCAATGGAACAGGCTGCACAAAAAGCGGAGTCTGTGGAAAGAAAGAAGATGTCGCTGACCTGCAGGATGATCTTCTGTACGTTCTGAAGAGTATTGCCTTTTATAACTCAAAGGCAAGGGCCAACAAGCTCAATGAAGCAAAGACCGATGAATTCATCCTTGACGGTCTTTTTGCAACTGTCACAAATACCAATTTCTGCAAAGCAGACTTTGAGTCCATGATCAATGAAGGTTTTGATATAAAGGATGGGATCAAAAAGAAACTTCTCAGTGCAAAAGTCATTGATGAGGGATCCAGTTCATCTTTCCCAAAATGGATTAAAGAAAAACTTTTCGGTGCCAGCCCTAAAGCCGGAGAACCATTACCTTTGGTAGCAAAAGTCACTGCTGAAAGCCTGGCCAACATAAATACAGGTATCCTTGCCACAGAGAACGAGGACGTGCGCTCCCTGAGGGAACTGCTGATCTATGGTCTTAAAGGTATGGCGGCGTATGGCCATCATGCAAGAGTCCTCGGATACACAGATGACACGATCTCCGCTTTTGTAGAGAAGGCTCTGCTGGCAACTATGGATGATGACATGGGTGTTGCTGAACTTGTCCCCTTGGTGCTGGAATGTGGTTCAGTGGGTGTGACAACTCTTGCTCTTCTAGATAAAGCAAATACTGCCACATACGGTAACCCTGAGCCTACAGCTGTGAACATCGGCGTACGCAATAATCCAGGAATACTTATCAGTGGTCATGACCTGCGTGATCTGGAACAGCTGCTGCAGCAAACCCAGGGAACAGGCGTGGATGTTTACACACATGGCGAGATGCTCCCGGCAAACTCATACCCTGCCTTTAAGAAATATGATAACTTTGTCGGCAACTACGGAGGCTCCTGGTGGAAGCAGAAAGAGGAGTTCGAGAATTTCAACGGTCCCATACTTATGACCACAAATTGTATCGTGCCCCCAAAGGACTCCTATATTGACCGCATTTACACCACAGGTGTCGTGGGTTTCGACGGCGTCAAACACATAACGGCAAACAAGGATGGAGCAAAAGATTTCTCTGCGATCATCGAGCAGGCAAAGCAATGCAAATCCCCTACACAGCTTGAAGATGGTACTATAATGGGAGGTTTTGCACACGTATCAGCTCTCTCTGTAGCTGACAAGATCATCGAAGCTGTAAAAGCAGGCCAGATCAAGAAGTTCCTGGTGATGGCTGGATGTGACGGCAGACATAAGGAGAGGGAGTACTACACACAGTTCGCACAGGCCCTGCCAAAAGATACTGTGATCCTTACAGCAGGTTGTGCAAAGTACCGCTACAATAAGCTGGACCTGGGAGATATAGGCGGTATCCCGAGAGTTATCGATGCCGGACAATGTAACGATTGTTATTCACTGGTCGTCATAGCCCAGAAGCTTGCTGAGGCATTCGGACTAAAGGACATAAATGACCTGCCGGTGTCCTACAATATTGCATGGTACGAGCAGAAAGCTGTGCTTGTGCTGCTTGCATTGCTGAGCCTGGGTGTAAAGAACATCATGCTTGGACCTACCCTGCCGGCATTCGTTTCTCCCAATGTGCTCAATGTACTGGTGGAGAACTTTAACATCAGGCCAAACTCAACTGTAGAAGAGGACATGAAGGTCCTCATCTAAATTTTTTTGGTGATGTAGAATGAAGATAATCGATGTAAAGGAAGCAGGCAAGCATGAAAATCCTCATGGCGTGTCTGTGAACAAGTTATATGATACAGAGCATGCACAGATAATGCACATGGAACTTAAACCCGGGGATAGTCTCAAGAAGCACTCCACACCTACAGATGTGTGTTTTTACATCCTGGAAGGGGAAGGCATCGTGGAGATCGGCGAGGAACAGGAAAAGGTTTCAAAGGATATGCTTATCGAAAGCCCTGCAAGGATACCACACAGACTGATGAACGAAGGAAAAGAGAATTTCCGTTTCCTTGTCATCAAGGCTCCACGGCAGACAGAGCAATCGAAGATGCTGTAAGAGCTTACAACAGCAATTCTTTTTTAATTTTATTTTTTTTATATTTTTGTTTTTCTTTATTTTTGATGTTTTTTCAGAAAAATATTTTAGACTAAATTTTACGTGTTACTTTTACATTCATTTTAAACATACTTAATCATAACACATTTATATCCTACTTGACATATAGTAGCACAAAATGTTATTTATACTGACTTAAGCTGATTCTTAGGACAGAGGTGATCGAATGAATATATTTTCAGAGCCGGAGGTTTTACTTTCCGACATGGATCTGGTGCTGCTCATCTCAGCTTTTCTGCTGGGAGCATTGCATGCACTTGAACCCGGCCATGGCAAATCCGTAATGGCTGCATTTGTCATGGGTACACGTGCAGACCTGAAAGATGCATTGATATTGGGACTAACTGTGGTGTTCTCTCATGTGATAGTAGTTATCACGTTAGCTGTGGCATCCCTGTACCTTGTAAAAACGTTGAACGTCAATATCACCCACGATATTATGAGTGTGGTCGGAGGTGCTATACTCATTGGTGTGGGGGTATGGATATTACGCAGGTTCTATCATCACCATGAACATGGCCACAGCCACCAGATTGACACTCGTAAAGGTGTAATGGTTATCGGGCTTTCTACCGGCCTGGTTCCCTGCCCGGCTGCTCTGGCTGTGTTGCTACTAGGCATTGCCACGAACCACGTATACAACGGCCTGTTGTATATACTGGTATTCAGCATAGGGCTTGCCCTTTCCATTGTTTGCCTGTCTGTGATATTAGTAAGAGGCCGCGGATTCCTGCAAAGCTATGTGAGCAGCAGTAAACTGGAAAAATTACCCCTTGCAAGCGGATCTATAATAATTATTATAGGATTGTTCACTCTGCTGCACCCACTGATGGAACATTTTGGGATGTGATCTGAGAGCTTCCTCAGTGTTAAGTAATACCTGGAACACCATAAAATTCATATTCAGGATTCACTGCTCATACTGTTATGAGCTCAGAAAACACACTCCTTTTCAGAGAAGAGCAACGCTTCCATCAATGGTGGGTCTGGTTACTGGTCCTTGTACCGACGACCATAGTATGGTATGGTGCTATACAGCAGCTTGTCCTTGGCAAAGCCTTTGGTGATAACCCCACATCAGACACCGGTATGTCAATACTCCTGATACTCTTTGGAATACTTTTACCTTTTTTTATGTATTCTCTGAGGCTGATAACTGAAGTGCGACAGGACGGACTATATGTCCGGTTTTACCCATTGCATTTTTCTTTCAGGCACTATCCATATACGAAAATGAAAACATATAAAGTGCAAGAATACAGTCCCCTCAGAGAATACGGTGGCTGGGGCATACGTTATGGACGGAAGGGCATGGCCTACAATGTGAGTGGTCATCGGGGAGTGCAATTGGAGTTCAATGACGGAAAAAACCTGCTCATAGGATCACAGAGACCTGAAGAGCTGGAACGCTACATGTATGCAGCTATGAGAAGATAAACGGTCTTTTGCGTAAATGAGACCTAATATTTTTATGCATGCTTCACCTAATACATCCCGGAGAGGTTCTATGACCGATAATACACAGATAGTACTTGAAGCAATGAAGAACGCCGGAAAGCCACTAAGGCCTGGGGATGTCGCCAAGATCATCGGGATAGACAGCAAAGAAGTGAGCAAGATCATCAGTTCCCTGAAAGAGGAAGGTAAGGTAATATCTCCCAAACGCTGCTATTATTCTGCTGAATAAGCAGTAAATTCCTTTTGTTTTTATTTACTTTATTGTTGCCTGATCAGTGTGATATTGGCTTTTCTCTGACGTGGTCCGTCAAGTTCCACAAAGAATATCCTCTGCCATGTGCCAAGTACAAGCTTCCCGTCTATGATGGGTATAGTTTCACTGGAACCCAGGAGCATAGCCCTCAGATGTGAATCGGCATTGTTGTCTATGCGATCGTGACTATAACCTGCTCCCGGAGGCACCAGTTTGTTAAGCAGGTTAAACATGTCGGAAAGCAGCCCCGGTTCATTCTCATTAATGACAATAGCAGTGGTCGTGTGAGGGGTACTTACCACACATATACCATTACGTATGGAGCTTTTATTCACTTCTGCTATAACATCATCAGTAATATCTATCAGCTCGACTGCAAGATTGGTATCCATCTTCATTAAAACAACTCCACCATCATTGTTTGCTACGCTTTGATATAGGTTTGTTGGAATATACAATCTACCGATTTTGAGGGCGAAACATGTTTATTGTATTGTGATATTAGGGTCCTCTGAGATTCCCTCTCTATTGCAGTACTAATCCTCCTTTTTTA
>CAZAMM010000048.1:0-16955 GCA_964486435.1 uncultured Methanosarcinales archaeon
TCAGGTTGAAGACCTCGTTCCTGGTATCCGTAGTATATGCGGATATGGCATCCACATCATCTATCCTGATAGCCTCGTACATCACCGTGGCTACTGCCTGTTTGTAATCCTTGAACTCTATGGCATATACATCCTTTATGCGGGGCAGCCCATCCTCACGGGTGGCGAACTCAGGATCTGTACCTATGGTCATCTGGGAGGCGTATTCTTTCAGATCGCTGATCTTCGTGACGTTATTTGCCTCCGCCCAATCATCTTTCACTGCGATGGCATACGCATCCTCAAATCCGGGACTGCTGACGATCAATATCTTGTCGGTCTCCTTCAATCCTTTTTCTGTTTCAGTGTACACTACTTCAGGGTCCCACACTTCCAGTGCTGGTTCTTTGAGGATCTGGCTGTAGGCGGTTCCTGTGTATTCCACATAGGTGTTTATTTCGTCCTTCTTCAATGCTTCATAATTGACGAACGTTCCTCCCAGCCCTTCGATGACATCGGTCTCATATCCTGCATCTTCCAGCATAATTGCTGCCATGTGAGCAAGTATGTACGATTCCTGGAAGAGTTTGGATCCTATTACCACAGTAGGCTTTTCATCAGTTGTCTTTTCTGAACAACCGCTTGCTATCAAAGTAAAAACTATCACTAATACCATCAGGACAGACTTTCTCATTTGCATATCACATCCACTTTCGGTTTGTTGACAAAGTGCTCAAAAGGTTCCCACTTTTCTACATGGGAATTGAACTTACTGTTTGATGTGCTGGATCTTCTTGAAGTATCTATCTATCTCTTCCCAGTTGACGATGTTCCAGAAGGCATCTATGAATTTACCCCTCTCGTTCTTGTAATCCAGATAGTAGGCATGCTCCCATACGTCTATAGCCATGAGGATGGGATAATCCGGGAACACATTGACATTATGCTTCTCTATCTGCATGATCCCCAGCCTTTTGGTGTCATTGCAGAAGGTGAGTGCTGCCCAGCCTGAGCCTTCCACGCTTGCTGCTGTCTGAGTGAACTCCTTTTTGAAACGCTCGAAGTTCCCAAAATCTTCCTTTATGACCTCGGCCAGTTCACCTACAGGCTCTTTTGTCGCATTGCCTGCTGGGGTCATCTCCCACCAGAAATAATCATGTAGCACATGACCGCCCAGATTAAAGGCCACAGCTTTGGCAGTTGCTTTGTAGTCAAAGTCAATGCCTTCCTTTCTGGCCTTTTCCATCATCTGCAGCAGTGAGTTCACATTAGTGACGTAAGCCTGATGATGCTTGTCATGGTGTATACGCAATTGCTCTTCTGAAATATACGGTTCAAGGTCCGCATAACCATATTTCAGAGCCGGTAACTTATACAGTTCTTTAGCCATAGTAGATTCCCCATATTGATCGGCCAAGAGGGTCTGTTCTATAATATTGAAGGAGTATCTGAACGGATAACCCCGGTTACAGATCCTGCTAACCAATTCCCTGATTCCATACTCACAAAATATCTCAGACTAAAATGTTGCTTGAATTCCCACAAAATTTCAGATACAACAAATAGCCCTATATATTGCATTCAAAAAGCTTCTATATAAACTTATGTAATAAGGCTTTGGAGAAAAATAAAACTATCAATAGCAGCAGGTTTAAAAAGGATAGTGAAACAGATGTTACCTGAAATTTACAAAAGCTGTGTTCCCAAATCCTTTCAAAGATAACTGGATATTACCCTTGAATATTGATATACCAGCATGAAAAGGCTCTCTGCACACCTCTGCACACTATGCCTCTGAGACTTCCTGTATCCTTTTCTCCTGCTCTTTCATATCCCTTATCTCTTTCAGACGGCGCATGATGACCTCAAGCAAGAATAATATAAGAGCTGCCAGAATGAAGTACATTTTCTGACTGACATTTTCCTTGATAAGCTTCTGTGAGTTTTCCCTTGCATCCCTGAGAAGCAAGGCCTGTGCTTCACTCTTGGTGTATGTTTTTCCACCATGTGCTTTGATCATCATTTCAAGGTCCGGATTGATCCCCACATCCCTGTATTCCAGAGCATAGTTCACAGCTATCGGGTATCCTGAGATGTAATGCACGCCTACCTGACCAACATTTAAAGTTGCTTCATAGGTATTCTTTCCGGTAAGCGAAAGGTCTATGTCCTTTCCATCAAGCTCGATGGCTGGTATACCTTCGTCATACATGGTGAGCTTAAGCTGTGCAGGGGTACCGAACCATGTATCTTCTGCTTCCAGCACGGCTCCTTCCTCCACCTGCGGATTGCCTATGAGCCAGTTCATGGTAGAGGAGGTGAGCTTTGAGTTATTGCCGGAGTACATCTGTGTGCTCCACATATTCTCATAACCTTTACCATTGTCCGTACTCAGGGCAGCCACGCGTCCCAGACCGTATCTCCAAACTGTGAGCACAGGTTTGCCTGTGGAAGTAAGGATCAGCCTGTCTGCACCAGGTTTTGGTGTCACGTCATTGTAACCCGTGATGTTGCCGGAAAGGTTCACATTCCTGGTGATGAAATGGGTTGGGTTGTATTTAATGAGAGTAAGTGAACTATAATCTGTAGATTCGTTGATATCGGGTTGTTCCATCACATCAAAGACCAGACTGACCCTTTCTTCTTTTTCCACAGGGAAGTATACTCCTCCCACTTCATCCATCAAGATCTTTGCAAAGGCATTCCCGGATCGATCATACTGTGATGGTGCACTGGACTTAACATGTACATAATATAACTTGACTCCTGCATCAGTGAGCTCACTGGCAACTTTGAGACTTTCATCATATTTTTGTTCGATCCCACCATCTGAGATGACAATTAAGTCAAGCTCTCCTTCTCCATCTGCAAGCCATTCCTGTGCAATAACAAGCCCCTGGTCCAATGATGTAGTACTGGTGATCGCCGGGGCGATTGCAGAGATCTGTTCTTCCAAATGATTGATGTTGGAAGGCACGCCCATGTAGACAAGACCACCAGAAACATCCAGTCCTTCTGTTCCAAATGCGATCACTCCTACATTTGCACCTCTCAGATTTTCATTATTTCTAGTGAGAACATGTATAGCATTACCCAGAATATCTCCGTGAGTACCATGGGCGGAGGTGCTCATGGAAACATCGATCACCAATACCACATTCCTGCCGCCTTTCCATTCGGTAGCTTTGGAATATACGGGCAATAACCCTTCAAGAGATGAATTCAGATAATTTCCATAATCATAGGAACTATCGCCACCTACCACGTACAGGCCTTTGCCAGAGCTTACATAATCTATCAGGTTTTGTATCTCTGCTTCCGACAGAGAGCCCATTCTCCTGTTATCCAGCACTACAGCTTTTTTATTGTCCAGGTCTGTCAGCTGCGTGCTTATTGAGGTATCATACAGGTTAAGCAGCACATCGGCCATGGGTGAACCAGTATCATCAGTAACTAGATGTATCTTCGGTTTTGGGACGACATATACGGTCTTATAGAAGACATTATTGATAGGCTGCCTGTCATCAGAAGCAGTAATACTTGCCGTTATCGTATGGGCACCCAGGGAGGTGAATGTATGCGTTACAGGTATGGTCCTGGAATCGTCTTCCTGGTCATATGTTCTGCTGCGTACCAGCTGATCATCCACATACATCTCTATCTGGTAGCTGATAGGCGTATCTCCAGCCTGCTGAACTATGATATCGAACTGGTATTCGTTATTCAGGACCACTGTTTTTTCACCGCTTATGTAGAGACTCACATCATTTGCCTGCAGTTGAGGAGTCACAGAATAAACTGTGGTGCCTGTCTCCTTTGCAAACTCCAGGGCTTTTGCCAGGTCCTGGCCTCTGTTGCTGTTTCCATCAGAAACTATGACAATCTGATTGTCCCCGCGGGCGTATTGCACAATGGCATCTCCAAGGGCTGTGCTCTCACCAGTGAGCTTTACAACGTTAGTGGGGGTGTTCGCTGCAAGGGATGCGTATAGTTCTGTAGCCGTCTGCTTTTCAAAAAGCTCCATGCTTGCAGTCTCATCGGATATCAGCACAAGGTCGGGGTTCTCACTGCTTGATATCTTGCTTACAACACTATAGGGAGATGCAAGGGCAATGATCAGCAATGCAAGCACGATCATCCTGGATATGATGAGGCCTTTTTTAGCACCTTTGCGGATCAGATAGATGCCTGCTGCCAACACCGGCACCAAGAGCCACAGCATCTCTGGCTGCTGTAGGTTCAGCATTACAGCTCACCTCTCTTTTTGATGATATACAGCTCCAGGATGACCAGAAGCAGTACCAATGCTATTATTATATTGTCCAGGTAATTCTTAGATTCGTATGTTGTTGCCCTCACTACAGAAGGCCCATCCTTTATGGATGCCCTCTCGAAGACATCAGAAGCGTCTATAGTGGTGTCAGATTCCTTGTCGTTGTACAAATTCACGGCAATAGTCCTGCCTGCCACCTCATATAGGCCGGCGCTGCTGTACAGCACCCTTTTTGTAGTCTCTGTTCCATCCGGAGTAGTTATTTGCTGTTCCTTTGCCAGAGTGGAAACAGCCCCTGTTTTCAGATTGTATTCGGAAATATCTCCAGAACCACCGAGCCACCCCACGAGTTTGAACCAGAAGACAGGGAAATCGGGCAGATTATGGAAGTTGTTCCAGGATCCTTCTCCGAGCTGGTCACTAAACCCGACATAGACAACCGTACCTTCACCCACCGCTGCAAAAGCGAGCATAGGCGTGCCCTTATCTGATGTAATCAGAGCGGTAGTTCCCAACCTGGGAGTTGCATTCAGGTATTTATACACAGCTATCTCATCCAGAGCCAGATCATCTGTAAGCCGTGTGGACTGGTTCACATTCATCTGTAGTCCCCTGTCAGTTTCTATTATGTTGGATGTTCTTATGGGTAGCAGTTTCTGCAGTTCCATATCTGCACCCTGTGCAGCAAGACTGTCGCTTGCTATAAATATGACCTTACCACCGCCGTTAATATAAGATGAGAGCAACGAAATCTCTCCGGATGAGAGAGACTGGTTAGCTTTGGCAACTACAGCCACACTGAACCGTGTAAGGTCTTGCGGCACTCCTGTGGCTAATGTTGTCTGAATACCTGGCATAAGGGACACTGAGGTCATAGACGGCAACAAGGACTGGTCAGATACAAACAGAACACGCTTGTTTGAAACCCTGGGTACTGAGAAGTATGCAGTATTATCCACAGGCAGACTGTCATCTCTGTTGATTCTTACAGTAGTGACACCTGTGCTAAGGTTTGTAAGAACGAACTGTTGTGTAGCCATTGCCTTAACCGGCAGATCAATATTCCTCGTAACGCTTTCACCATCAGTGGTAGTTATCTCCAAAGGTACGTTCTGATTATTGCTGCCATAGTTCTTTATAACACAGTTATAGGTATAGCCACTCTGAGTGGTCTCAAGCCTGCCCTGAACGATCCCTATATTATCTGCTGCACTATTACCGACTCTTATGAACTCAACCTTAAGGCCATATGATTCTGCGAGATTCTTTGCAGAAACAGGATCTTCACCTTCCCAATTAGTGAAATCTGAGATCACTATTAGCCTTCCGCCACCCTGGGACACTATTCTCATGCCTGTTCCCATGGCAGCAGAGATATCTGCCACCGTTGCACCTGGACTTAGAGAGGAAAGAGATGCCTGAGTAGTGGTTGCATCCTGTCCCTCAAGCAATGTCACAGGAATATTGTGGGCAAGTACTATGCTGTTCTCCTTGCTTACGTAATCCTCTGCCTTACCAATGGCTTCCTGGAACCGGTTTCCGGTCTGCATACTGGCGGACATGTCTATCACCAGCACTGTATGCTCATCGCTCAGAGGCTCGCTGGTAGTAATGTAAGGAGCTGCAGCAGCCAAGGCTAAAAGAATAAGCACCAGTAGCTGTATAAGGAACAAAGGGTCTTTAATAAGTTTTGTAATAGAAGTGAAGAAGCGCTTCTTTTCTTCCACCTGCATCAGGAACATCACTGATGGTATCTTCACCAACAGAGGTTTTGGCCTAAGAAGATAGAGTATGATAAGAGGTATGACGCTTGCCAGTGCCAGCAGAGCCAGAGGTGTCTCAAAGGCCATGTCCGTGTCTCCTGTCTATGGTATAGAGGAAAGCTTCAAAGATGGGCACATCCGTAGTGAAGACATAGTACTCCGCTCCCACATGGTAGCATGTGTCCTTAATGCTGTTCATGTGTTCCATCAATTTGCGCTGATAGTTTTCTTTGAAGCTGTCACCTACATATGTCTTAAGATCCTTTTCTGTTTCCAGGTCCATGAACTTTGTATGACCGTGTACCTGAAGCTGAGCTTCTGTCCTGTCCAGCACTTGTATAAGGATAAGGTCATGATCTGAAAAACGATATATTGCCGATCGGATGGCATCCAGATCATCCATGAAATCGGATATGATGATCACAAGAGAGCGTGAATGGATCACACGGCTGTAGCTGACAATGCATTCATGTATGTCTGTCTTACCCTGCAGTTTTGTGGTCTCAAGTCTTTCAAGTGTCTGGAACAGGTGTTTCTTGCCTCTGCGTGCCTGGGATATATTCACATCTTCAGAAAAGGTAGAAATGGCGAACTTATCATTATCTTTTGTCACCATGTATGCAAAGCCCATGGCAAGCATCAGACCATATTCGAATTTGGTGGCACCTTTATCAGGATAGTCCATGCTCTTGCTGGCATCCAGCAGTATATGTGCTGTGAGGGACTTGTCCTCCTCGAACTGTCTAACATAGAGTTTTTCCGACCGCGCATAGACTTTCCAGTCAATGGATCTGGGCTCGTCCCCGGGATAGTATTCCCTGAACCCTACGGTGTCTATTCCCCTGCCACTGTTGATAGAGCGCCGGCTGCCGGCATATACGCTGGACACCCTTTTGTTTACCATGAAAGAGAAACGGTCAAGCTGCCGGAAAAAATCCGCATTTATAGTGTGTTTGCCGGGGTTCATGTCCTGCCTGATTTTTATTTGACCTGTGCAAGTATTCCCTTGATAACCTGGTCCGCAGTGATACCGCGCCTCTCAGATTCGAAAGATAGACCGATCCTGTGACGAAGTATCGGATAGGCCATTGCCTCTATATCCTCTTCGCTCACATAGTTCCTGCCTTTGATCAGTGCACGTGCCTTTGCGCTCAGGATAAGACCAATAGACGCTCTGGGAGATGCACCGTATTCTATATTTTCACTGTTCTGCCTTGTAGCCAGGACTATCTTCACGGCCCTTGACTTTAACTGATCGGAGATCGGCACTTCGGTGGTCAGCTTCTGCAGGTCAAGCAATGTGCTCTTGTTCATAATCTTTCTGACCTGTGGAGTGTCCATTTTCGTATATCTGTCCACTATGATGAGTTCCTGTTCGAACGTGGGGTATTCCAGCAAGATCTTCAGCAGGAACCTGTCCAGTTGTGCTTCAGGCAACGGGAATGTGCCTTCCATCTCAATAGGGTTCTGGGTGGCCAGGATAAAGAACGGTTTATCAAGCAGATAAGTGTCAGTGGCTACAGTGATCTGTTTTTCCTGCATGGCCTCAAGCATCGCGGATTGTGTCTTAGGAGAGGCACGGTTGATCTCATCTGCCAGCACTATGTTGGCAAAGACAGGACCTGCCTGGAACTTGAAGGATTTGGAACCGCCATGTTCTTCAATGATGTTCGTTCCCGTGATGTCCGCAGGCATCAGGTCCGGTGTACACTGTATCCTGCTAAAGCGCAGGTCCATGACCTTTGCTATTGTAGAAATGGTCAACGTTTTCCCAAGACCAGGGTTACTCTCCACCAGAGCATGCCCATTACAGAGCATAGCTATGATCATCTGTTCCACATATTCTTGCTGTCCTACTATGACCTTCCCGATCTCAGCGAACAATGCGTTGAACATTTCGCTTGCAAGTCGGTATGTCTGGGACAGATTTCCTGCGCTGATTTCACTGGAGTTCATCTCTGGTCTCCTTTACATTCATGGATCGATAGTAAGGTTCTGTCTGCCATTATTTTCCTGCCATTTGCTCAAAGTACTGTTTAATGATGCTTTCATATCCTTCCGGCAGTTTCTCGGAATAGATAGATGAGGATATTACACTTATATCATATGCTGAAGATGGAGTAAAACCATCGAGTGTATTGTTGGTCTGATTTCCCTGCGTAAAACCTGTGCCAGTGCCAGGCGGAAGAGTTAGATCTACCTTTTTTCCTTCTACAACCACTACAGTAGGCTCACCTATAAGATCTTCTGTGGATTGGTTTCCGGAATTATTTGCACTTTCTTCCATTAATTCCAGAGACGAGCCTGGATTTTCAGGTGACAAAGGGTCTAAGAGATCTTTGATATCCTGAGGTGTGGAAGATATGCGATATTCGCTCACACTAACATACGTAAGCAAGGAAATAGCTATCAGCAATGAGAATAACCCAATATACATTCTTTTCTTATTGAAGAAGGCGGCAGGGATCACTTTGGAAGATGCACGTATCACATTTTCCTGAAGGTCTGCAACTACGATATTATCAACTTCACGATTATCGTACGCAGTACTGAGTCTCTCACGCAGCATCGGGTACTTGTTTTCAACAATGCCTATTGTACCTTTTCTGTCATCTCTTATATGCAATATGAAGGTCAGTACAAGGCCGAAGGCCAGTGACAGCATGAACAAAAAGATCTTTGGGTATGAAAGACTTGCACCAAGAACACTTACTGATGCAGTGGAATAGACTTCAAGTGAAGGGAACATCTCAAAGGCCATTTCCATATTAGCTATCAGCAAAAAGGCATACAATAGGAATGTTATGGAAATGACATCAAGCAGTTTATAAAACAGCCTGTATTTCTTAATAGTTATATCTATATTCTCTATGAAGTCTTCGACTTTCATGGCAATGCACTTGTCCTGTATACCAATGTCTCCTATGTTATCTTACATCATCTCATAGGAGCCAAGCACTTTCATCATCCCTGCTTTCGGCAGAATGCTATTTAAAGCATCTTTTATAATAGTATCGCTGATATTTCCTGCGAAGTCTATGTAAAAGATATAATCTCCCAGAATGCGTTTTGAAGGTCTTGATTCAATGCGGGTAAGATTTATTTTCCTGATAGCGAATTCTCCCAGCAGGTCATATAATGCTCCTGGCCTGTCCCTGTCAAGATAGACTATAATAGATGTTCTATGGGGAATATCGCTCTTTACTGTATCATGTGATTCAGATACTCTTCCACTGACCTTCTTCCAGACAAGGTCATCATCTTCCTGTTTTTTCCTGAATACGATGAAACGGGTATGATTGTTATTCCAATCCTGTATGTTGCAGAGCAGTACATTCAGGCCGTACATGCCTGCTGAATCTCTGGAAGCTATGGCTGCCATCTCTTCGAACTCAGTGGCAAGTTTGGCTGCATGGGAGGTACTGCCTGTTGTGCGTATCTCTGCATGAGGGAAATGGCTTTTGATGAACTGCCGGCATTGTCCCAGTGCCTGAGGATGGGAAAGTATGACCCTTATATCCTCTATCTTCCCTCTGGACAGCAAACAATGTTCAATGGGCACAACTACCTCCCCTGTTATATGGATCTCATGTTCCATGAGCATGTCAAGGGTAACACCCACCGAGCCCTCGATGGAGTTCTCCACAGGTACGATACCAAGATCAGCATTTCCAAGAACTACGGCATGGAATGTATCGATTATATCGTCGCAATATTTCAGGGATATGTCCTTCAAAGGTGGAGCAGTGTGCTCCTTACTGAGCCACAGATTGGCTGCTTGGTCCGAATAAGAGCCTCTGGGTCCCAGTACACCGATGATCATAATGCCTACAATACAGCACAACTTATATAATTGTGTATGTGTGGCATCCACATGTTCTCTCTGTTTTTATTTGTATTTCTTGTTAAGTCTGAGGTTACTCTGGGAAAGGAGGTCTTTTAAGCGACAAATAAAAATATATATTTAAATAATTATACTGTTATACGATTGACAACACAGTTACGCAGGACAGCATCATGGCCGGAAAGCAGAAAAAAGGAATAAATGAACTTATCAATGACACTGATGCGTACATTCCCTTTGCACTTATAGGCATATTCATCCTGCTGTTCTCATTGCTGATGGTCGTGGATCTTACACGTATGGACTACCAGCTTGCAGAGGTGATATATTCCACAGATGCATCGGACCCGCAACATGATATCCTTAACATGGCATGTGCTGATATAGCGAGGTGTCTTAATTATGCAGGCATGGAAGCTCTGGAGTGGCAGGGTGAACATCCTGTAATCCAGCCGACATCTGTTTCTGTGGAGTCCTGGAACAATGCAGGCTTTGAGGCTCGTCCCATGAACAAAGACCTGGAGCCTGGAGATATTTTACAGGTGGAAGTGGAACTTCCTTCCAATATTCTGGGAGCAATGCTTTCCCTTGTAAGCGATCAGGATTGGGTGCTCACAGTATATGATGCCAGCGGTAGTTTCAATCTGAGCTTTAACTACAACGCATCTCACCTTTTATGGGGCAGTTCTTCTTTCATACAGGAAGTAAGGATACCTGACGATGCATCATACGGATTTGGATACGTTGTACTGAAGGTGGGAAATGATGTGCAGGCCACTGACTGGTTCCATGTAGGCACTAATCCCATCAAGGATATTGTCGCAGCACGTTTTAACGAGCTCATGGAGAACAACTACAAAGACGGTGTTCATAGAACAGGCAGATATATACTTGATATCAGCGAGGACATAACTCCCGACCAGATAATTATCGATAAAGTGAGTGGAACCCTGAACAGAAGTATGGCACATGACCAAGAGGATTACATTATCCACTACACTCTCACGGTAAAACATCTTAACTACACGCTTACTGATGTCGAGACAGGCATAATGGAAAATGAAAGCATGGATATCTTCACACCTGTGGATTCGAGGGAGCCTCTGCTGGCACAGCTTACTGCAGAATACGAACGGGAACTTAATACTGGTGTATCTCCGGACATGGTACTTGGGCTTGTCAATGTGCGTTCTTTTATCTATGGCCCGTGGCAGCATTATGCAGGAGGGCCACTGAATATCCTGACAGGTCCTTCCATTGCAGGTGCTGTTAACATGGGTGCAGTGTATGCTCAGAAACGTATTTTTGATGCAGTAGATCCCTGGTCTTTGATGTACACAGGATACTATAATGGAAAGACCATGTACTCTGATGTGAAAAGAGATACATCGGACTATGATCTGCAGAAAGGCAATCTGTCGATGGTATATGCTGATATTGAGAAAAGTGGCTCTTTTAGTATGAACATTCAAGAAAATATGAATGGTGCTATGCAGGATGCAGGTACCAGACTGCAGACGGTTGAGGATAACACTTCTGTTACCCTGGCGGTCTCCAATTATACGGCAGGTGTACAGAATGGCTGGATATTCAATGACCACATGTGGGATCCCGAAGCTCCGGACCTCATACATGATGTGACCTCCAAAATATACAGTGCTGATGTAATGCCTGAAATAATAAGAAATGGTGTGAATGATCAGCCTGTTGTTCAGGATGCACGGGTTGAAACCCATTTTGATCCTCAGAGTGTGCGTCTGGTCAAGAGCTTTGCTTACTATCATCTGACCTGGGATGCCGAATATGTTGTTTCCCTGCAGCATGAAGGTGCTATCGTGCCCGGATATGTGTTTGAGAACAACAGTAAAACAACTTACAGTGCACGGATAATGAAACCCAGTTCCATTGCAGATCTGGACATTGCCAACTGGCACATCACAGACGCCAGGCTCAGACATCGTTCCACTTCCCTGGAGAACCTTAAGGTCACGCCTGTGATGCACTATGCAGGCAACGACATGCTCCTGAACACAGAACGAGAAGGTGGCTTCCTTAACAGTGAATCTCACTCTTTTGACTGGGATGTGGAATACATTGTGGAATTTGATATATCTTCACAGTGGGATCTGGACTATGGTTATGCATACACATGCACAGGCGTGATCGACAGTGGATATGAAGATGCAAGTCTGGAAATGTATAAGCATGTGCAACAGACACATAATGAACCTGAGACTGAGAACATTACTATTGTTTATCATAAATGTTTCAGAACCAATACCTATGAAGGTCTTGAAACATACTCACAGGCCATTGAAAATGACCTCAGTGACATCACAATAATTGTTGATGGAATGGAACTCACAGATACCTGCTGCAGCGATGCTGCTGATAAGTACAGGGAGGCTTATGTGGATATAGGACAGATCGAACGGGCATATGGAATATATGGTGATGGTTCTTATATGCCAAGACGCACCGTTGCATGTGATGTGCCTGCATGGCTTCCAGGCCTTATGACAAAGGAAATGATCTTAATGCTCCATGAGATGGATGACACAGGTCCCTCCCGGAAGGTATCTTTCATGGGAGATAACCTGGGACGCAATCCTGCAGACCTTTTCTGTGAAGCGGCAGAGGACATGGCTTTGCAAATGGAGAATGAAAGAGAGGATTATGTGCAGGCTGCAGGTCATTTCAGCAGGAACGAATTCACCACCTGTAGTGATGCAGCCCGTATGATAGTAAGGAACGAGGCTTATGAGAAGACCATCCGGGAGCTTGTGGAAAGCAATGCCAAAGTACGAGATTCTTTAGACGGATATGTGAATGATGCATTCTCAAAAAAAGCCGGGTCCGCATTGTCGGACCTGCTGGGTGGTCTTTCACCTTCTGAACTGTTGTTCAATAATCCTGCCCTGTCCATGGCAACAAATGCGCTGGCACAGGAGATGGGTGTGATCGATACCATGGAAGTGGTGGGCTGGCCGCATAGCAAATACAGCTGGACCGAGAATATGACCCTGCTGGTGGACCAGTACCCGGACTATCTGTACCATGATTCAGGTTTTGACCTGCAGGACCAGTTCTTGTGGGAGGATGAGGTCACAGGCAAGACCATCTATCCTCTGGCAGTGCGTAACACATGTGTCTTTTCCGGGGATATGAGCGGTGCGGTTGCGGATATAATGCAAGGGTGCACCGATCCGTTAAAAACGGCTGTCTCGGAGCAGATGAGCAGCAGTATCCTTGAGGTCAGCTCACAGGTGCACGATGTGGTTGCGCAGATAGGGGCTGAAGCCGTGAACCTGACACAGGCAGGAATAAGCACAGATACCCGTCTGCTTAGAGAGAACCAGACCCGGCTTATGAATACCTATGCAGGGCAGCTTCGCAGGGATATCCCGGTGCAGGTCAGCATACAGGTAGCTGCCGATCCTATGCTGTCTGCATGTATAGACCAGGATCAGGTGGAAACGATCACTCAGCAGTACCTTGCATCTTTGACAAATGAAGAGCTGATAACGATGACCTCGGATGACACACTGGCACTGGAACTTTTCACAGTGCTCAGAACCAATGTGAACATGAACGATACAGCAAGTCACGCAGAGGTCGATATTGCTCTTCTGCGCCTTGAGGCTGACATGCGGATGGGTGTGTCGGATGGTGTATGTGCGGCTATAGAAGTGTGCCACGAGGTCATAGATGAATGTTTCTCCAACATAGATAAAGAACTGCAGGCAAAGCTTGATGATTCAGCTGATAAACTGACAGGTAAAGCCGCAGAAAAACTGGAAAGAAGATTGGAAAAAGCCATGAGATGTGTACCAGCAGGTCTTCCACTGCTTCCTCCTAACTGGATCTGCACGGTGAACATCTGGGAATATGATGTGAAAGGGCGATACAGAACATTCCAGATAAGTGATATAGACAACGAATGTATCGTTGATCCTTTTTATGGGCATAAACCGCAGATGTATGTGAGAGAAAAAGCTAGTATCAGACATCCCTCTAAGAAAAACCCAGATGGGACATCAATATTTATTGGAGACAATGAACCTATATGCTTTGAATTTACTGGTTATTCTGCAACTGTTGTAGGACCTGGTCCAAAAGGCGTTGGAGATAAATTTGGAGGAAGGGACGAAAAGTCGATTTCTTATGACAAATTTGAATCACAGTTTTAAGGAGAAAATATGAAAGTTCAATTCTTCACTTTGTTTTTTATTGGCTTGCTCATCATTCCATTTGTTGCTTCTGCTGAAAGCCCTTATGGAAAAATAGATGTTTATTATAATGGAAAATTGTATCCGGGATCTGAAACAGCAAAACCAATACTAAAAATAGGCGAACCTTTCACTCTTTCCTTTAATCTGACCGTTCATCAAGAATCGGAAGTTTCAGTTCAGCTAAGTGAAATTTCTAAAAATGATTTTCAAATAATAAATGGTCCAGTGTTACAAATGGATGAATACATTCATGAAGTCCTTGAAAAAGAAGAATCTAGAATTTACGAATGGACAGTTGCTCCAACGGAAAACTGGGCAGGTGGTTCTATGCCAATTAATTTTGTCTATCAAATTGATGATTTTAATGGATTCGACACCCTTGTAAAGGGCGAATTCACCGCCGCTTACATAACCGTTAGCGAAGAGTACTACGATGCTAAGACCTTTGAAACACCTGTTAAACCCGCCACAGAACAACCTGCCCAAGCTCCGGGATTCATATTGCCTGTAGCTGCCGGAATGTTGTTATTGGCCTGTATATGCAGAAGAAACACATGATCTTATGCTATTATTTACAAGAAGAAAAAGAAGAGGAACGTGCCGCCTGCAGCGGGGTTGTTGTTATTGATAGAGGTATTTTTGTTCTCTCTGTTTTTTGTGTTTTGTGTGTTTTTTGGTAAAAATTTGTTGTTTGGGCATTGGCTGGATCATTAATACATTTGCTTGTCTTTTTTGTTGTCCCATTCTTGCAGCAGTTCCAGACAGGCTTCCCGTTCAATGGTCATGAGTTCTATTCCTGCTGTCTGGTCTCCTTTGATGATGCTGTAGATGTGGCTGTCGTCAAAGCCTGCAGTGGCTACTTCTTCTGTTGTGGTGCCATAATGGATGCGTTTGATCCTGGCCCAGCAGATGGCTGCAAAACACATGGGACAGGGTTGTGAGGTAGTATAGATCTCGCAATCTGAAAGGTCGAATTGTCCAAGTGCCTGTGACGCCCTGCGGATGGCTAGTATTTCAGCATGGGCAGTGGGGTCTTTGCTGCTAAGCACTTCGTTATGAGCTGTGGATATTATTGCGCCGTCTTTGACTATAACGGCTCCGAAAGGCCCCCCGTGATTGTTCTGCATGCCTCTGCGAGCTTCATCGATAGCAATATGGATTAATCGGAACATTTTATTTGATCATACTCCTGCAGGATCGCAGTATGTGCTTTAAAAGGGCTTACATATACAAAAATATGTTCTTTTGATGCACGTATTGTTTCCATTCGATCCATGAATATTTTATTTTCACTAATATATTTTAAAGTGCTTATCGATTTATCAGCGAAACTTAGATATATTTAGATTAATATATTATAATGAGTGCATAAACATTCAGCAGTGCTACAGGAGCCTTATATGTCAGTGAAGAAAAACGTAAAAACATTCTATATGGCATTTCTAAAAAACTCTCAGATTCGGACACCCGATTCACTATCCAAAGACATGCAAACCAATTATGGTCATAGTTTCTCTGGAGAATATAATGACCTCTAACATCATTACATTGAGACCGGACTCAGTAAAGAACCTTAAAAAACTGGATGCAGAAACAAGGGAAAAAATAAAAGAAGGTCTTGGCTTTATCGAGCACGAGCCACACGAAAATAATTGTGTAAGATACGTTTAAAGCAGATACAGGCAGCAAGCAGATTATGTTATGGCCTTATTCTTTTATTTCTACTTCTACCTCAAGGCCGCCTATAAAACCAGCTATCAGATTATAAGGTATGGCCATGAGTATCCCTGCTATGAAGCCCATGATGCCGTAGAATATGGGCAGAGTTATGATGGCACTTGCCCCGAAAAGAAAACCCATTATTCCTCCCGTATCTCCCATCAAAGCTCCTGATATTAAAACGAGAAGGCTCATCATGGCTCCTATGATCAGGCCAAAGAAAGCATACAGTATGCCGAATATCTTACCCAGGGACAATACGCCTATCTTTGTTATCCGTACCATTCGTGCCATTAAAATACCTTGCTTAATTTTGCTTAAAAATTTCTTGCAGTATAAAGGTGGATACACCTGCTATTAAAGGATATGTATCATTTCATACCGCTCACAGTTTTTCTATTCATTGAGACCTTTCCATATGTAAGTTATAGAGGACTATGTGACTTGGCTCCACAAGCCTGAGATAAAAATAAATCAAAAAGATTTAGAGCAGTATATCAAACCGATAAATTGCCAGAAAACACTTACACGTAAATTATTTCTCCGGCTGCGAAATTCACCAGTATCTTTCGGATATCTTCTTCGGTCAAAAGGACATACAATTTGTTGTTAACCGAATATCTGTTAGCTGCACTGAGGATCACAGGCACGTTCGATACATGAGATTCTCCCATGTTTATGTATGGTATATAATGATCCAGTGAGTACTCTCCATGCTCTACAGATACGCGTGTCTGTATTGGAACCTTATAGTATTCATTAGATTCAGGTATCTGTTTACCGCACTTGCATTTGCCTCCGGGTTTGCGCCATTGCGCCCTGCCGCATTTTGGACACGCGATCTTGTATGCGGGAGCTACCTTTAGGCCTTCGAACCTGTCACGTGCGATCTGCACCACCTGTTCTATCTGCAACATCATCTCATTATCGAAGATCTGCAGCCTTCTGATGCGCAGAAACTGAGGTCCGCGAACTTCAATGGTCCCGTTAGCCTCCTGAAATACCGCATCTCCGTCATAGATATACTCGTCTGATACTTCAGACCTCCAGGGAACATTAATATCAACTAACTGGAACTTACCGTTTTGCAATCTGAGACCATCTAATTAGGTCCAAATACTCCCTATTCTAATTAGACAACATTT
>CAZAMM010000049.1:0-15785 GCA_964486435.1 uncultured Methanosarcinales archaeon
TCCTCTTAATGAAATATAGAAATAAAGAGTTAGCAATGTTTAATTAACAATACCAAAAATGGATGATGAGAATCCTGGTATCAAAACCTTTATTTAGTCTGCTTCTCAAATATGAGTTCCAACTCAAATATGAGATTGGATATTATTATGTATGCTTCAGAACCTTTGAAGAAACTGGCGCTTCTTGGTGCTATTGAAAATCTTATTAAAATATCTTCTGCTGAGTTTGCACAGTATACCATCACCAGTTCCAAAACAGCAGCGAGGTTGCTCAAAAAACTTGAAGATGATAGATATATTGAACGCCAACTTGTCCCTGGAGGACAGAAGATCATACTCACTTGCAATGGAGTAGACCTGCTGCGTAAGGAATACGCTGAATACCAGCGCATCTTCTGTAGTGAGGGAACAGATATTGAGTTGCACGGCAAAGTTATAACGGGCTTGGGTGAAGGACAATACTACATAGTGCAGCATGGATATATGTCACAGTTCTCTGAAAAACTAGGTTTCCAACCGTTTCCCGGAACTCTCAACATAAAACTCAATGAGAACAGTACTTCCCTTCTCCAGCGAATTGATTGCATACAATCTGTCGGCATACAGGGTTTCAATGATGGAGAACGTACCTTCGGTGCAGGGAAGTGTTACCCTGCCAGAGTAAATGGGATAAAAAGTGCTATCATTGTCCCGGAAAGAACACATTACCCCACTAATCTGCTGGAGATAATAGCTCCCGTAAACCTGCGGGACAGGCTTCATTTGAAAGATGGGGACGAAGTAAAAATTGTAGTAGAGAAAAAAGATAAATGTGAGGGATAAAATGACAATTACGACAGGCAGGCAAGGATACAGCAATAACATATTGAAGGCTGTAGATGCTATAAAGCAGGGTAAGATGTTCCTGCTTTTTGATGCTGAGGGCAGGGAAGCAGAAACTGATCTTACTATTCTTGCACAGGCTGTGAAGCCTGAGGATGTGAAGCTGATGCGTAAGGATGGAGGTGGACTGATATGCGTGGCCTTAGATCCCATAGCTTGCGAGGAGATGGGCTTGCCTTTTATGGCAGATGTTATCCGTTCTGCAAATGAGTATAGCACTGCCCTTGGAACTACTGTGGAAAAAGGGGGAGACCTTCGATATGATTCACGTTCTTCGTTCTCTATATGGGTAAATCACAGAGATACACGCACAGGTATCCCGGATAATGATAGGGCTATCACCATAAAAAAACTAGGAGATATAGTGGAGCAAGTGCTTGCAGGGAAAAAAGTAAACTTTGGTTCTGAGTTCCGCACCCCAGGTCATGTGGCAACACTTCGTGCGGCAAAAGGACTGGTAAATGAAAGACTTGGCCAGACAGAACTTTCCATTGCACTTGCCAAGATAGCCGATGTCACCCCAGCCATGGTAGTGTGCGAGATGCTGGACGACAATACAGGCAGAGCCCTGCATAAAGAAGAAGCTAAAACCTATGCAGAAGAAAATGGCATGGTATTTGTCGAGGGTTCTGAGGTAATAGAAGCATACAAGATCTGGAATGCAGAGAGATCCATTCCATCGGAAAAAGACATATACTACAATGTACATTAAGGTGTGCTCTATTCTAATGGGGCCGTAGGGTAGCCTGGACCATCCTACTAGACTGGGGGTCTAGTGACTGGAGTTCAAATCTCCACGGCCCCATAAAACAGATATTCTATTATTCTGCCTAATATATAATATGTGGATAAGCTGAAAACTTATCACCAATACACCAAATGCTTTACCGGGCAGATAGACCTTCATCCTAGCTTTAAAAAACAGATTTTGTGGAAAGCGACCTGCAGCTTGAAGAGAACGATATGCGTGCAAAAAAGTTCTTCAGACTCAGGGAATTTGATGTGAAACTTTCTACTGAGGATCTGAAGAACATAGTCATTTGATCTGCTTTATGGGACCAGGATCTCGCTTATAGCATGGATGACACCATTGCTGCATTCAATATCTGGCTCAATTATGTTGGCAGTATCCACCACAATTGTACCATTATGTTTTATTCTCAGTTCTTTACCGCTTATAGTCTTGAGAGAAGCAACGTTCTGAAGATCCTGCAACGTGTATTTCCCTTCAACTATATGATAATTTATGATCCCCATCAAATATGGGATATCTGCAAAAGCCTCCTCTATGACCTCTTCAGGAATCACCTCAAAAGCCGATTCCACCGGTGCGAACACAGTAAACGGACCTGTATTGCTATATTTATCAATTAACCCCAGTACCTCTGCGGCTTTAAGAAGGGTCTGAAAAGACCTTTTTCCTTGTGCTGTCTGTATTATGTTCTGTAGCTGTGCCATATAAGCTCCTATGATAATGAGGAAAGCTTCTGACATAAACTTTGCGTAATCAGCGGTACCATCGAAAAGCATAAGAACACATCTCTCGCCATATAACAAGGTGGTGACCATAAATCCTATAATCCTGGCAGAGGGTCTAGTCAAAAGATATAGTCAATTCACAGCTGTTGATGGGGTAAGTTTTCATGTGAAGGAAGGTGAAATGTTCGGCTTCCTGGGCCCCAACGGTGCAGGAAAGACCACCACGATGAAAATGATCCAGTGTGTTTCACCTAAAACTTCTGGTAAGCTTGAAGTTTTTGGTATGGATGCGTCTGCCCATCAGCGGGAAATAAAAAAATACATGGGAGTAGTACCCCAGGAGAACAATCTGGATCCCGATTTTACTGTATACGAGAACCTCAGGAATTATTCCCGATACTTTGATATATCTCCAATGGAAGCAGATAAACGCATAGAAGAGCTTCTGGATTTCGTGCAACTGCGTGATAAAAAGAGCTCTATGCCAGAATCGCTTTCAGGGGGCATGAAACGCCGTCTTGTCCTTGCCAGAGCACTCTTGAACAACCCTCGCCTGATAATACTTGATGAACCTACCGTGGGACTTGACCCTCAGGCAAGGCATTTAATATGGGATAAATTACGTTTTCTCAAAAAAAGTGGTGTCACCATTGTGCTTACAACCCATTATCTGGACGAAGCAGAAAAATTGTGTGACAGACTTGTTGTAATGGATTATGGGAAAATAATCGTAGAAGGGGAGCCTGGCCAGATAATAAATGATTACATAGGCAGCGGTGTGGTGGAAGTTGATAACCATCCCGGACTTGTGGAGTGCCTGCAAAAAAGTGGATCCAGCTACGAAATTATGGGCGATATCATAGTAATATATACGAATGATCCAACGCATATCACGGATCAGTTAAGCATGGAATGCTCTCTGGATAAAATGACCACCCGAAAAGCAACTCTTGAAGATGTGTTCCTTAAACTCACTGGCAGAAAACTGAGGGAGTGAGCATGTCCCACATACAATTATTCCAAATTCCCGAACTGAACAGAAGGCTCTTAAAGGTCTGGTTAAGGAACAAAGACGTTTTCATGAAGAACGTTAAACTTAATTTCCTACCACCTTTCCTGGAACCTATACTATACCTGCTGGCAATGGGATTCGGACTTGGGACATTTGTGGATGAGATCAATGGTGTGTCCTATGCGCAATTTATAGCTCCTGCCCTTATTGCAGTGTCTGTGATGTATGCTTCTTTCTTTGAGTGTACCTATGGCTCTTATGTAAGGATGTATTATCAGAAGACGTTCGATGCTATCATAGCTACCCCTCTTATTATAGAGGATGTCATCGCAGGTGAATTGTTCTGGGGAGCCACACGTAGTACTATAAATGCTTTGGTAATGACACCTGTGATCGCAGCCTTTGGTCTGATCGATCTCAAATATGCTCTTTTGATAATTCCTTTTGCATTCTTAGGGGGATTGCTCTTCGCCTGTATAGGCATGTGTTTTACCGCAATGACACCAAATATCATGGCACTTAATTATCCTGCACTGCTGTTCATTACACCCATGTTCCTGTTCAGCGGAACTTTTTTCCCATTGGAAGTGCTGCCTGAACCAATCCAATACTTTGCTTTGGCCTTCTTGCCCCTCACGCATATCGTGAGGGTCATAAGGACACTTGCCTATGGGTCTTTAGAATTGTCTCTGCTCTCAGATGTAATATGGATCTTACTGGCAACCATAATTTTTTATATACTATCTATGAATCTTATGAAGAAAAAACTTATAGTTTGATACTAACTGAAAGCGATATATTGAATTAATAATATGATATTTGATATACGATGAATAGATATATCCTGCTGATTGCCTGTGTCCTGACAATAGTTTCCCTGTCCGGATGCATAGACGAATTGGTACCTTTGGAAAATGATCCGAATGCACCAGATCCTTCGATCTATGAATTTGAGATGTTTCTCAATGGAAGCCAGCTCAACGGTAGTTTTGCAAGGACCAGCACTTTTTACCTGTCTACAAACTCCAGTGCAAAAATTGTGAACATAGTTGACAACGAATCTGTATTGGATATTATGCCCCTGGAAGATCTTACGAAAAGAGATACAGAGATACTATCAAACATAGTGGTCATAGCTGACTATGCAAATAATACTAACTCCTCTGCCAGCCTTTTTCAAAAATATGCAAATGAACAAAAAGTATCATCTCTTAACTACACAGTTTCTGAAGAAGTGATCAAAGGACAAAAACATATCTACCTGAATTTCAGTGAACCCATCAGAGGTTATGTTGCATATACAATGACATTTCCATCTGGACAGAATTTTCTGCATGTTGCTCAGACACCATCAGTAGTGCGTTTTGTATTGCCTGAAGGATACACCACAGGCAATTCCTTTGTAGGCAGAGCAAGACCTGATCCTGACCAGATATATTTTGATGAAAGTGGAAGGATGAATCTTGTATGGCATAATATGGGTACAGAAAAAAGTTCCTTGGTAAATATGTTCGAAACCATATTCAAAACGGAAATCGAAGAGCCTTCCAATGCAATAAAGATCATAGGAGTGAAGTTCTATGCAGAATCAGCACCAAAAAGGCTTCTTCTTGCAGGAACGATTTTGAGTACCCTGGCCTTAATAGTTATTGCAGATTATCTCAAAAACAGGAGAAAATTAAGAAAACTACGGGAACAGATCGAATCTGGAACAAATGAAAAAAAGCGAAGGGTATAATCCATTATCCTTATGCCTGGTTATACGTATATCACCATTCCATCGAAACCCAGAGGCAGTTCTTTAGAGGCGATCTCGTGTGGTGCAAAAAAGTGGCTCAGATGAGTAAAAACAACTCTTTTTGCACCAATTGATCTGGCCAGGTCCAAAGCCTCTTCAGAATTCATGTGCTTCTTCACTTGTACAGTCGGTGGCACTATTGCATCGGCTATTATAAGGTCCGGATTTTCTATGATCTCAAGGCTTCTGACAGAGATATTGCGCTGTGTGTCCCCAGTAATAACTACTTTTTTGTCACCTTCTTTGATCATTACCCCAACAGGTCTTTTAGCGGGAGGATGCACCACTTCGAAAAGTGTGAATTCCAGACCTATAAGAAAAAAAGGACTGTACATCTTTACCTCATGATGCCTGGGGTGCATATAATGCAGATATTCCAGGATGTAATCCAGGGTTTCTTTTATTCCATATACATCAACATTGTATTGTACCCTGTGGAATTCAGCAAAACCTGCAAAATGATCATAATGTGTGTGTGTCCAGATAACACCATCAACATGGTGTACACCATTACCAAGCAGCTGAGAACGCAGATCAGGACCTGTATCCACAAGCACCTTTCCTTTTTCCGACTCCACGAGTATCGAAAACCTTGTTCTCTTGCTGCGCCCGCCATTTTGAGCATCGGTGCATGTAGGACATGTGCACCCAATTACAGGAGTGCCGGGAGCATCACCTGTCCCCAGAAGAGTGATCTTCATGTATATTAGACCTGATCGGAATATTCATCTGTTTTCATAACGGCCCTTTCATTGAATGTATCAACTGCATTGAGCATATCCTGCTGTGTTAGCTCAGTCCTTTCCTCGATAAGGGCAGTGAGTACGCTTTCTCTTATGACCATCCTCAGATCGGATCCGCTGTATCCTTCTGTGAGAGCTGCTATTTCAAAGTTATCAAATTCACCTGGTATAGGTTTAGTGATGATATCAAGGATGTGTTTTCTCATTTCCTCATCCGGAAGAGGGAAATTCATGATCTCATCAAATCTCCTCCATGCAGCAGAATCCAGCATCCTTGGATGGTTCGTAGCTGCCATGAGCAGCACTCCATCCCTTGTGAGACTTATGTCATCTATGGCCTTGAGCAAAGTATTGACAGCTCTCTTCAAAGCTGCATGCTCATCAGATGTGCGTGTTTTGGCAACAAAATCAAACTCATCGATAAAAAGGATGCAAGGGTTCAGTCTTTTTGCAAGAGCGAAAACTCTGTCAATATTCTTTGCTGTTTCTCCGAGATACTGATCGGTGATCATAGAGAGCTTAACCTCAACAAAGGGTATTGCAAGACGTTCTGACATTGCCCTTGCGACACTGGTCTTGCCAGTACCTGGTGGACCCACCATGAGGATCTTGCCTATGTCATAAAGGCCTATTTTGTTGAGATAATCCCTATATTGAATGGCCTTTACGATCTTCTCCACCTCTGCCTCCTGTTCTTTTGTGAGCACAAGATCTCTTAAAGGCTGGACGATATCCTCAGGGGCCCTTATTTGGACAAGTTTAAGCATATCATCGCCGCCTTCCTCAGCAGCAATGGCATTAATCAGAGACTCTATCCACTCTCTGTCAACTTCCTTTGGCCTTATTTTGCTGCGGGCGTCAGCATAATTTGCCCCTTCTAACTTCTTCTTCTCATAGTAGTATGCCAGACATGGGTTATGTGCTATCTTTTCAAGTGCCCTTTCCCTTTTCTCGAACCATTCTGCAGCTACCTCAAAAGCTGTGAGACGAATGCGAAAATCACGTTCGTTGAAATCTATGAAAGGCAGTGATCTTACCTCTCCCTTGAACTCCTTCACTTCAAAGAGTTTCTCGATATCCGAACTCGATACTGATATCGGCCTCGGGACTGTCCTTTTTTCCCGGCTCCAGTAATTCTTCCGTACATTTTTTGGAAGATCATTTATTTCCAATTCAGAATATTTATTGAATATATGAGTGGTAAGCAAAAGCTCAACTATATCAAGGGTTATATCTGCCATGTTCTAACCAATCAAAAGTGTTCTGCATAGTTCAGAAGTACATCATTTAAGCATCTTATATAGGCACTCTTTTTAAATAAACTTTTGTATAATTAAGAATGTGTTGCAAGAGCTATAAGATCATACTTTTTTGACCTTTCCTTTTTCAGGAGAATAAAGGTCTCCGGTTTCCAATAACCTGGTAATTACCTTCTCAATCAGATCTCTCTCTACGCCAAGCACCGAACATTTCTTTACCAGTTCATCTATACTCATTTCAGCCTGATAGGAAATATTCTCGAGGATGATCTTAACAGGATCTTTGCTGCGAACATTTCTTGCATCATCAGGCATGTATGAATGTGCATTACTATTAATAGTATTTTTCTCAGATATCTGAAAGTTAAGACCTGCCGCATGTGTTGAATGAGCAGAACCGTTTTCCTGTATCTTTGCCTGCATCAAAGTACGGATTTTAACAGCTTCATCACGGTTTTCAGAAGTACTGATCAATTGTAACTTCCTCAACTCCAATCGTCCACCACATCTCTGACATTGCACGGTCCTGGAAGCACCCACTATTATGATCTGTGCATGCATCCTGCATTTAGTACATACTATTACCCCATACATCATAACCACTTCTGGTGCCAATTATAAATACTGTACTGTTCATAAAGACTAAAGATGTATATTATACGTGAAGCTCAGGAGAAAGATATATCAGAAATAGTTGCTATAGAAGATCTGTCATTTCCTGTACCCTGGCCAGATTTTCTGTTCAGGTCTAATCTGGAGAATCCTGGTTTCATTGTATATGAAGAAAAAAATAAGATAATCGGATATGCCATTTTAGGCACATTCGTGAACAATGCCCATTTGCTCAGTATTGCAGTACATCCTACACAGAGAAGACACAGAGTAGGATCATTATTATTACAAAAGTGCATAAGCATTGCCCGATACTATGGATATAAGAATATGACCCTAGAGGTGAGGGAAAAGAACTCAGACGGACAGAGATTCTACCAGGGAAACGGCTTCAAAAAAAAAGAGAACGTTGAAGGTTATTATCTTGATGACAATGCTGTGAGAATGCAGCGCAAAATATGATCACTTCCCATACCTTCTCTGTCTTTTTCTGAAATCCCGAAGAATTCTTAGCAGATCTATTTTCCTGAAACCACTCCAGTTAACATCTGTGAAGAAAAGTTCAGAGTATACAGACTGCCATATCATGAAATCTGACAGATGCTTACCTCCCGCCCTTATAACAAGATCGGGTTCATATTTCAACATTAAGTGAGATTCTATAGTCTTTTCATCGATTTTTTCGGGTGAGATCTTTTTCATTTTTACATCTTCAAGTATGGTCCGCACAGCCTTTGTGATCTCACTGCGGCCACCAAAATCAATCGCCATATGAACCATAAGCTTCGTACTGCTTCGGGTCTTAACAGATTCTCCTGCAGTATTATATATCGCAAAGCCGATTTCTTCAGGAAGCTGTTCCATCAGCAAACTGAGAGAGTCTAATAAACTCACCATCATTACTGACCGAAGGTTCGCTTCACTATCCAGTACATCCACATATATGCTGATAACTTTGATGCGCAGTTCCAGACACCACAGAATGTATGTTCCTAACTTGTCCATTCCATTCTCGTAAAGCAGATCACTTTCTGATATTACCAGAGTGAGGTTTTCAGGAATAGAATCGGGATTCTGGGTAAGACCTCTGAATATATACTTTTCGTACAGTGAATTTAGTATGCTCCTATATTTCATATACTCAGCTTTTGTATTATTTTCCTTTTTTGTTACTTTGCTGTTGAGACTATCTTTACCACTGAGCCATTTTCCAGCTCGTGTTTTTCGCCCAGCCTCATCTTTGTCTTTGCATCCACCGCATACAGAAACCCTTCGCCTATATCAGAATGGACCTTGAACGCAAGCTGATGGGCATTGGACCCTCTTTTCATAAGAAATGCATCTGGCAGCATTTTTCCATGTTTATCGGTCCATTTACCCTCATCTTCTACGGGATATACAACTATGAGATCAAGCAGTTCGAAAACTGCTTTATTAATGCAGTCCTGGATACCTGTATTGTGCATTTTATGCAGAAAGCTGCGAATGCTCTCAAGAGCCTTTTGCTGAGCGGGGCTGAGATCCTGAGAGATTATGGAAAAATCGCTATCACCAAGCTCATATTTGATAGCTCCTGTCTTTGAAGCAGACCTAAGGGCAAGTTCGGCAGCGGCGCTTGTAGACACAACAATTCCCCCAACTTCCTTTAATTTATCTAAGTTCTGGACTGGTGCAATATCAGCTTTATTGGCTGCGATGATCATTGGCTTGCTGATCATCCTTATTTTATCGCACAGGTCGATTACTTCTTCATCGGTCCATTTGGTAATGTTATGATCAAGTTTTGTCATCATAAGAGCTTCAATTACCTGTGCTTCCTCGACACCTGCACCAGCTAGCTGTTCTGCTAATACTCTTTCGATCTTCAGGTTCTCTCCCTGTACCTTACGGGATAACTTCTGCCAATTACGTTTGAGTATGCCTACCATCCACATGGTGATCTCATGGTTGAGGAACTGCACGTCTTCAACTGGATCATGACATCCTATATCTACAGGATTTCCTTCTATATCTGTACATCCTGCTGCGTCTATTACATGTATGATGGCCTGAGCCTGCCTGAGGTCATCCAGAAAAGTATTTCCAAGACCTTTGCCCATATGAGCGTCCGGTACAAGGCCTGCAACATCTATGAGTTCAATGGGTACATAGCGTACTCCTTCCACACAGTTGCCACATCTATGGTCTCGCCCCATACACGGGCATCTTGCCCTCACATAAGTGACGCCTTTGTTGGGATGAATAGTAGTAAAAGGGTAATTCGCTATTTCTACATCTGCAAGAGTAGCAGCTTTGAAAAAAGTAGATTTCCCTGAGTTGGGTTTTCCTGCAAGTCCTATGGTCATCGACATAATCCATTAAATTCACTGTCAGGATTTAACTTTTTTTAATTACAACTGACTACTACGTCAATTTAACATTATCCACCAACAAACTTTTATTTGAATAGTACATTAGACATCAAACTAGTTGTCCCGATAGGGTAGTGGATATCCTTGAGGCCTGCGGAGCCTTAGACTCGAGTTCAAGTCTCGGTCGGGACGTAAAAGTAATAAAGTGTTAGCATTCACTTCGCTTTATCTATTAAGATGCGAAGTGAATTTTAACATCTTTGTTAAAACGATATATTACTTATTTTTTGATGATTTCTGGTTCCTTCCTACATATCCATATGTTTTTGAAATCAATATCATTTTGTGCATTTTATGTAGCACATTTCTAGAGATAAAACAATGGTTCAGCGTATTTGCCGATATTATTCAAAACATATCCATATTGTACATTGTACCTGAAAAAAAGTGAGTTTAATTTTAATCTTTTTTTAAAATTACAGTACATTTTATGATTACGTGTATTTGGAAAGGTCCGGGCCTATAACATCACAACACCCTTAGTACTTTATTGACCTGTGCAATAGAGAACAGAAAATCTTCAACATTTCTTTTTCCCATCCTTCCTTGATCCTGCAAATAACCAAGTTCTACGATTGCACCTTCCAGGCTGTCAAAAGCCGAAAGCACATCAAGATCATTATCCATGTGGCTGTTAAATGTAGGAATAATTTCTTTTATTAGTTCTGAGGCTCCAGTACTTCCCGAATTTTTATCCGATGATGACCTCTTCAGTTTATCTATGTTCACTAGAAGATCCCTTAAACGCTGAGTCTTTTGTTCCATAGACTTACAGGTAAAGTTCAAACGTTTCCTGTAATGACCATATATAAGGAAAAAACGTATCTCTTTTCCGGAATAACCTTTAGAAAGCAGATTCTCTGGATAAATAACGGTACCTCTGCTCTTAGACATTTTCTTTCCTTCAACTAACAAATGAGCACCATGCAACCAGTAACTGGAAAGTTTTTTTCCAGTGACGGATTCCATTACAGCTATATTGTAATCGTGATGCCTTACAAGATTATCTTCACCGCCACACCAGATATCAACTGTGGGACCGAGTGTATCACATAGCATCGCCGGGTCCTGGATGTTCCATGAAGGTCTGCCCCTTCCCAGAGGTGACTCCCAGGATAAGCCTTCTTCAGTACGATGCCCGTGCCAGAGAACAAAATCACCTATATTCCAGTTGTTACCGGGATATGTGTCCTTATGAAAACGCCTTATCTTTGCAGGCCAGTCAGAGCGTTGAAGACGGCTTAACTTCCCAAAATATTTAAAGGAGCGTATATCAAAGTAAACATTCCCTTTATGCCAGTAAGCATGTCCATTCTGCAATAGCATTTCGATTATTTTCACAGCCATATCAACTGAAGTAGAAGATCCGGGATTGTGAGTGGGTTTTTTGATCCCAAGTTCAGCAATATCCATGAAAAACTTGGCAGCACAACTGTTGGTAAGGGTGAAAATACCTGTAAGGTTCTTCTTTGCCTCGAGTATAGTCTTATCCTCGATATCTGTGAAATTAAGAGTTCTTTCTACATCATATCCAGAATATTCCAGATAACGCAAAAGAATATCTTCGAAAAGAAACGTACGGTAATTTCCCAAGTGTGCTGGCTGATAGATAGATGGACCGCATGTGAACATCTTTACTTTTCCATTCTCATTTGGTACAAATACATCAAGATCCTGTATCATGCTATTATATAATCTGAGCAAAGGTGATCACCAATATATTTATTTTATCACAAGAAATAATACATGAAATTATAAAGGATTATGTGAGATCTTAAGAACAATAATTATTACTGGAGCTATAAACTGAAATCTTGTTCCTAAAATAGGATGCACATATCAGGCGCATTGAAATGCTTGTTGGTTATTACTTTTCCTAATTATAGTTGTTAAACGTTTTTTTGAAACTCATAGTAGTTATATCACAATCTGCAGAATGAAATTATAGCATTTAGAAGGTACAAATCATAAGTTTTTAACTATAGAGGATTTCAAAACTCTGTTATTTGAAAATTGTCTAATACGAAAATAATCTTTTGAAAGAGAGGATTAATGAAATCCCCCATAAGTTATCATTATAATGCGAATTAGTGCTTTGTGTAAAAGACACTCTTGCTGTTATATTAACCTATAATTTAAAGGAAATAAAAACCTAAGTAGCACTTTCCACTAAAGTACAAAGGTATGATGTTCTTTTGTTAATTAATAAATGCCTACGTAAATAGCAGTAAAAGTAATAAAATTTATAAAATTTTACAATTAATACTACATGCCCTGAATAATAGTTATATGTATATAAAATACGCATATATTTATATATAAGTAAAGCTCCTTTCAGAAACGGTGTATTTAAAATACAAGTGGTATCGATCATGCAAAAACAGGTTTTCATTCCTGTTGTACTTCTGATAGCAGCAATAAATATTTCAAGCGGTCAGAAGTACTGTTTTCAGAAAAGAGAAAAATCTTCGCAGAAGATTTTCAATTCACACCCATATATAAGGTATTTTAGTGATTCAATGCTTTCTACAAAAGAATAGAAAGCATACAAAAATAAACTAAATTGCCTGATAAAACGGGATCTGAAAAATAAATTTGCTGATAGAACACTAAACCTGGAGTGATAAAATGCAACTCAAATTAAGTTCGATCTATTTAGGAGTCGCAGTAGTTTTAATGCTGATGATCCCAGGGGTCAGTGCAGCTGAAGAGCTCAAAATAGATTTTGTAAGTCAATATAATGAAAATACCTATGATAACAATATTATAACTAATTCCCTCCTGACACCAGAAGGAGAGGATTTCGTTGCGCACCGAGGAGGGAGCGTTGCCACCGTTATTGTAGACGGTAACTATTCATATGTGGGTCAAGGACAGGATATGATGATAGTGAATATGACTGATGCTGCCAATCCTGTAGAGGTAGGAAGGGTCACCACCCCATCATTGGTCAACAATATTGCCATATCAGGAAATTATGCATATGTGGCAAATGCACATAATGGCCTGACAATAGTGAATATCACTAACCCGGCAGCACCAGTAATTGCAGGAGCTTCTGGCTCCATATTCGGATCCGGTGTTGCAGTATCAGGTAACTATGCATACGTAGCCAGTGGCGTCAGAGGCCTTGTAGCTGTGGATATAACAAATCCAGAAGGACCTGTCCGCTTAGGGACCTATAACACTTCTGGTTATGCATATAAGGTTGATATAAAAGGCAATTATGCATATGTAGCAGATAGAGATGCTGGTCTTGTGATAATTGATGTAACAAACCCACGCATACCAGTGCTTGCAGGATCCATTGATACTGAAGGAGCTGCAACAGACATAGCAGTATCAGATAACTATGCATACGTAGCTGACGGAACAAACGGGCTTGCAGTCATCAATATTACAAATGAAGCAGAACCAAGCCTTGCAACAACTTATGGAACTGACGGTTTTGCAACATATGTTACCGTTGCAGGAAATTATACATATGTAGCTGACGGAACAAACGGACTTGTAATATTAGATGTCACTGATCCGGAATCACCAACTTCTGCAGGAACACATAACATTGATGCCTCACATGCTTATTGTGTTGAAGTATCCGGTAACTATGCTTATGTAGCCTATGGCAGAACTGGTCTTGCAGTTATGGATGTTACAAACCCGGCAACTCCTAACAGAGTAAGTATCTACAATACAACCGCAGGATTTGCAAATGGAGTGGCCATATCGGGCAATCATGCATATGTGGCAAATGGTTTCATGGGCCTCATGATAATAGATATAAGCAATCCAGCTGCACCTACCAGCGCAGGCAATTATGTTACCACCGGATATGGACATGATGTCGTTATTTCCGGGAACTATGCGTATATTGCTGATGGAAGAAGTGGTCTTGTGGTTATAGATATAACCGATCCGACTACACCAAGACTCGCAGGTAATCTGGCTACATTTGGCCAGGCATTTGGCATTGATGTAAAAGACAATTATGCATATGTTGCCCTTAATAGCAGTGGAGTTGTGATCGTCGATATTTCAAACCCTGCTTCACCTGTGGCCAGAAACAGTTATGATACTGCAGGAAATGCAGAAGATATTGCGGTTTCGGGCAATTATGCATACATAGCAGATGGAGATGCTGGTCTTGTGATAATGAATGTTACTAATCCGATCTTAGCAACACCCATAGGCAGTTACAACACTACTGGAAATGCAAAAGGAGTAGCTATAGAAGGCAATTATGCATACGTGGCTGATGGCAGAGAGGGACTTGTAGTTCTAAATGTCGCTAACCCTGCTTCTCCAACACTTGTGGGTAGCTATGACACCAGTTTTGCACATGATGTAGTAATATCAGGAAATTATGCATTTATTGCAGACGATAGCAACGGACTTGTTGTTCTGGACATCACGAACCCTGCAGCACCAACTGAGGCCGCCAGATACTTCACTCCTGGATTTGCATATAGCGCTGCTGTAGAGGACAATTACGTATATGTTGCTGATTTCAACAATGGTCTTGTCATTTTAAGATTGTATCCAGATGAGGCAAATGAAACAAACGATGCTGTAGGAGTATACAACAACGAAGGCACATGGGCACTCTGGAACAATAATACTGATTCTGCAGATATTGTGGGATTCGGCTGGGCAGGCACTCAACCCATAGTAGGTGACTGGAATGGAGATGGAGTTAAAGAAGTAGGCGTGTACAATACAGCTGGAAATAATTTCTTGATCCAGACAGACTCAGGATATGAGGTCCTTGGTCTTGGCTGGCCTGGAGTGACACCTGTTGTAGGCGACTGGGACGGAGACGGTAGCGACGAAGTTGGAGTATATGACAACGCAGGCACATGGGCTCTATGGAACACAACCACCAACAGCGCTGATGATGCTGAAATAATTGGTTTTGGCTGGGCAGGTACTGAGCCTGTTGTAGGCGATTGGGACGGAGATAACATCACTGAGCTTGGTATATACAATAGGCCTGGACACAATTTCCTGATTCAGACAGACTCAGGATATGAGACCATTGGCCTGGGCTGGGAAGGTGTGACCCATGTAGTAGGTGACTGGAACGGAGACGGTGCTGAAGAAGTTGGTGTATATAACAATGAAGGCACATGGGCTCTGTGGAACACCAATACTAACTCTGCTGACATCGCAGGATTCGGCTGGGCAGGCACTGAACCTATTGTAGGCGATTGGGACGGAGATAATGCCACTGAACTTGGTATATATAACAGACCAGGACATAACTTCCTCATCCAGAATGACTCAGGATATGAGATCATAGGTCTGGGCTGGGAAGGCGTGACACCTTTTGCAGGCAAATGGAACTGATTTCCATTTAAAGATAGAAGTTTATGACCGATCATAAACTTCATCTGCTTTTTTTACAATTTTGACTTGGCATATATCTTAATAATTTAATCTCAGCCATTAACAAAAAAGTTTCGTGCCAAGAATTTGAATCAGGAGATTAGAATTGTCATTCTAATCATTGATGTTAACTTCCATGCTCCCGATACTTCCGTCTTTCCGCAGATGTTCTTTTATTTTTGGTAATTTTCGTACAAACCTGTA
>CAZAMM010000050.1:0-14994 GCA_964486435.1 uncultured Methanosarcinales archaeon
CAATGGAACAGCCTGAACTTGTCAGCAGGGTAGAGGTACTTACTATATATAAACTTCTTGACCGTGGGAAGCTATCTGACATCGGTGAGGCTTACATGCAATTTGCAGGCAGCATGCCGGTGAAAGAAAAAATATTCGATCCTCCATGGAAGACGGCCGAGGAGCTCAGATCCATTATTTCCAAACACGGTGCCTTTGGTGCTGCCTTTGGGGAAATGGCTGCAAAAGTTCAGTCTGTCCAGCACTCCTCTTTAGAGATGCCTTCATCTACCTCTGCATCATCTACACCGTCTGTTCCTTCTTTATCATCTGCTCCTGCTGCACCTTCGGTTCAGGAGCAAGCATCGAAGATCAAAGATGAAGCAAAGAATGCAGGAAGCTTTGCTGAGCTCATAGCGAAGATGAAAAACAAAACTGAGGATTTAAAATGGTTTGTGATTCCCTGAATTTTAAATGTGACCTGATCTCCCGCTTTACGGGTGAGATGGTGCGTGTCATTACTGGCAGTTCTCATTATAGAGGAGAATGCCTGATGGTAGACATAGGATCAAATGATGTCTTTCTCAAAGATGTTGTACGTAAGATCGATTCCGGCTGGACCAAAGTAACTGATCTTATGTTTATAAGCGGAGCTTCAGTTGAGGCAATTTATGTTGAATTAGGTTATCCGTTCGAGGTAAACGAATCTCTTATTCTCTCAGTGGAGAACGGACTGATCAATCATGGTTCTGATCTTGAAAATGATCATGAGCTGGAGGGACTTCTATGAGCGAAGAGGTGAGGATCCCCACAGGCATTGCGGGCCTGGACAGGGTGATAGAAGGTGGTGTGCGCGATAAGACCACATTGCTAGTCGTAGGTTCAAGTGGTACTGGAAAATCGACTTTTGCAATGCAGTATCTTGCTTATGGGCTTGAGCATGGGGAAAATGCCCTTTATGTCAGCATGGAAGAGCCGCCAGAACAGATACTCAGGGAAGCCCGCATGCTAGGTTTTAATTTAGACAGATATTACAACAAAGAACTTTTTTTCTTCCACTCTAAAGGAAAGGACTTCGTTAAGCTGGTCGAGGAACAGTTGCCAGCTCTTGTGGAAGCTAATAAGGATTATGCTGTAAAGACACGGGTGGTCATTGACCCCCTTACTCCACTAATCTGGGCCATTCAGGATAAGCAGGAACAGCGGGATATCATCACGAAACTGTTCTATACATTGAAGCAGCTTGGCCCGGTACTCATCACTACAGAGGAACATGCATCTCCGGGAGAAACGGTAGGTGAGGATGTGCTTATCCCTATCTATATGTCCGACGGCGCAGTCCATCTTTCCTACAGGCCTATAGGCGGCGCTTTTAACCGGGCTCTTGAGATCATTAAAATGCGTGCTACGAGACACGGGGAAGAGGTCTATCCATATATATTTGTCCGTGGAATAGGTGTTGTTGTCAGGACCACCTCTCTTGTTTCAGCTGAAGATGCAAATAAATATGATGATATGTTCGACAAAGCGATCAGAACGGCAGCTGACCTCGGTGCTTCTGAAAGCCTGCTTGAACGTATAGAATATGTGAAGAATAACTGGGCCTATTCCTTCTCACCCAAGGAAACTCTTCAGATATTCTTTGAATCCCAGGGACTTACCGGTTCCATTAGAAAAGAGGACGTTGAAAGACGTAAACAGGAAGCTCAGCACATCGCCGAGCATGCAGGCGAGCAGTCTGCTTTCCTTGCAGATGTTGAAAAGACACTTGTTGGCCAAGAGCAGATATCCAGTGTCACAAAACAGAAGAATGAAGGTCTTATTGATCTCGAGGAGCTTAAGGAACTTGAAGAGCTTGTGAAATAAGCGTATCTGATGTGATCCTGATGGCAGTGAAAAAAACAAAAGATGATCTTGAGGACATATCTCTGCTAAAGTTCGCTCTGGTCTCCCAGTTGAAGAGAACTTACGAAACAAGTGATGTGGATGTATTGCTGTTTGCAGGAATAGATGGAAAAATATATGCCTCATATATTCCAGACAGTATCGGACCTAGGATATTTGAACTGACAAATCTCATCACCAGTAATTTATTGCACATCAGCCAGCAGCTTTCAATGGGCCTGCAGCAGTCAGTTATAGAATATGAGTTTGGTACTGTTATTTTCTCTTCTGTGGGCAGGGGTGCATTACTTATCTCATTGTTCACTGCCAAAGTAGACCTTTCTCAGAACATGCGAAAAATAGAGATCACAAGGGAAGTTATGCAGCATCTTTTCGAGCAGCGGCCGATGACCGAGGCTCAGCTCTCCACATATCCAGCAGATGTTTCCCGGGAACTGAGGGAACTTGCAAAATGCGTGTTCAATGAAATGTACACACAATCTTCTGAATATAAAAAGAATATGGAAATCCTTAGCGACGTCAAAAAGAAGATAACAGATGTTATGGGACGGGGGGAGGTTGATCAGGTATTAGCTATGGCCTTTAATGAAATCGCATCTTCTCCAAAATGGATGACAGAAAAACTCTGGCCCCTATTACTGGAAATGGTGGTCAATGACCAGATACGTCCTCTTCATGGCGATTACATTGCCGACGTTTGTATGGCAGAGTGGATACCTGATATCAAACGTAAGCTTGAGTCTTTTGTATAAAAACGGATGTGGAAGCATGGTGAAAGTCACTGACCTGAAAAACAAACTGGAAGAAGCTTCATGTTGTATTGATTCATACGATGATAATGGTGCAGGCTGTCAGCCTGATAACGAGACCTTAGTTACAGATATTCCGGCCTCATCTCCTTCATCAGTACAGGCAGATGTATCAGAGACAACTGATGGTTGTGATCTATCTGAAAAGGTTGCTGGAAATACATCTGAGGACAGATCACGGGTCATTTATGATGATGCAGCTTTTCAGCTTATTCACCAAAAAATTGCTTATTTTGAAGATATGCTCTCTGAAGTACAGCTCAAGATCGAAGAGGGTATTTCACAGAATTCTGGCTCTTTGAATGCTTTGAAAGATGAGATATCCTCTTTTGCTTCAAACAAGGAATTAACTAAGCTGAGGAGAGAATTCGACTTACTGCGCAAGAAACTAAACAGAGTAGTAAAAGATGAAGACGCCTTCAACGGTCAATCACTTAATGCTTCAAAAGTCCCTCCAGATGTGCTCCAGATCACCTATTCAAAAACTTTGAATGACCTTTACAGAGCAATTTTAGGTATTTACGGTGACAGTGAAGCAGAAGCGATCGTTAATTCTATCAGGGACAATGTCCGAGGGTTCTGTGCAGGTGTGGATTTTTTTCGGTTCGAAGAGGGTACTTTTGTTGTAAAGGACCTTTCAGATGCAATACAGTCCAGGCTGGTTTCCACAAAGCAGATACATGGTACTTATATAGAGATCTTTAAAAGAATGGCAGAGTATGCACCAAACTATGAGTCCCAGGATTTCAGATCGTTTGTGGAAACAGGCAGCAGGGAATATTCAGTTGAGAAAATAGCCGAGCATAATCGTCGTCTTAAGGATCTGGAATGTCTTGTGAACAAATACTTGCAGGAGTTGGACAATGTTTCAGAGAACATGGGATTCGTGGCACAGTTACAGAACCATCAACTCGATGAGATAAAAGCTAAATCAGAGGATATTGTCAATATCAAGGGCCAGATCTCAAGCCTTTCGCATGCTGTAAACTTACATACGCGTCTTTTCAAGAAACTCAATAGTAATTTAGAGAATATACGCTCACATCTGGAATTAGTTGAGGGGAATTCAGATAATAAAGCAGCAGCACAGGATATTTTGTCCATATCTTCAGAAATTTCCCAGGCTGTACCCTCAAAGACCGAGCTTGCAGCTTTGGCTGCATCTTTGAACGATCTGAGAGAACAAACATCATTGATGGTGTCAGAGCTGTATTCGCGTGTAGATTCGGTTTTCTCTGATGTTCGTGGTATTGAAAGTGTTGCAAAAGAAGTGTCTTTATTGCAAGAACAACTTCAGAAGCTACGCTTTGACATGCAGGAAGATATTATGTATATAGACCTGGGTGATATTGAAGATGTTACTATATATGAAGATGAACAGTTCTCTCTTGAAAGTGATATGTATATTGACCTGGATGATCTCCACGAGGTCACAGGAACAGTTGTAAACAGATTGGTAGATGTCGGTCCTTCTACGTTCAAACAACTTCAAAAAGCATTAGCCTTCTCTAAAGTGAAGCTGGATGAAGAGGAATTAATAGGAATATTGGATGAGGCGCTATCTTCAGGGTCGGTCACTTTGCAGAAAAAAGGAAGATATCTGTACTACAGTGCTAGCAAAGAGTAGAGAAATCTCCGTTACAAAATATACAATGGAGGATTATAGTGCAGGAAATGCAGAAGATCCATAAGGCTGGAAACATCTTTTATGCTCTTCTTGTATCTTCAAATGCAGTTGACAATCTTAATATAGATATAGGGACTGTTGGCTGGGAGGGTTTTAGTTATTTTCATCAGAAGTTTGGAATGCCGTATACATTCCTGCTCAAAAGATCCATTGAATCGGGGCATTTTCTGTTTGTATCCATAGCCGCAAATGATAAGCTCATAGGATTTGCAAGATTTGAGAAATTGGAGGAGCACACACAAAAAAGGATCAAAGGAAAGATGAACATTGTCAATCCTTCTTTATTTCTGTTGCGTAGTATGGAAGTTCATTCTTCTTTCCGCAACTGCGGAATCGGCCGGGTCTTGTTCTCAACAGCTGCTTATTGTCTTCAGGGTAATGTTCTCACAGTTCCAGACAATACGGAAGCTGCAAACTTCTTTAGAAAAAATCTTGGTTTTACCGAGATCACAGATGCTGTTGGAAACTACAAACAGAAATATGAAGGGCATCTTATGCTGCCATATCCCAGAGCTATTTCTTTATGGCATGAGATAGCAAGCAAATATCCGAGGATCGTGTATCCTGAGTTGATAGACCTCTATGAATCATTAAAATTTCGTCATAACATGGGTAAGATAATACCATGCAATGACATTAGCAGGTTTGAGACCTTGCTTGCGGAGTGTAATGGTATGCTATCCTATTCAATGGAAAATGAAATGCAGCGTATGATCATCGAATTGCACAGATAGCTGCTTACATCATAAAACAACCAATTGAATATAACAATCATTATATTTCGATATTACGACATTTCACTGGGTATAACTAAAGATCCGTTCAATGATAGTTCAAGACCATGTTTTCCGGAAAAAAACGCTCTTCCTCTGGATTTTATCACCTGCAGGTATCGTCGGGCATCATTATTTTTCTGATCCCTGTTTCCTAATTCAATAACCACATCTGAAAGATGGCTGAATACACTGGTACTTATCTCATCTGCTGTCAGATCTGCTATCATCATAAGTATCGTATCTGAAGCTTCAAATGCCCGCATCAGATTCACGCAGAAAGCTCTTTTTTCAAAAGGCAGCAATTCTCTCCCATCTTCAAAGGAGGGAGAAATACATAACAACAATGTTGCCGGGTCAATGACCACCCTGTCTGGATTTTCCTGTGCAAGGGCATGAAAGTACTTAAGTGTTGCATAATCTCCTTTTGTAAGTATTTCCCTATCCAGTTCAAGGATTTTAAGATTACCGCATTTCAGAACTTCATCATCAAAGAATGAGTAGTTCTGTGCAATGTACAGCAATTTATCTGCAGTTTCAGACAATACGGTGATGTACACACACTTTTCACCAGCCTTTGCAGCTTTGAATAGTGAATTTAAGCATGTAATGGTACGCCCGCTGCCAGTAGTCCCTCCTATCAGTATACTTGAGTGTTGCATAAGACCACCGTGAAGTATAGCATCTAGACTGGGGATGTATGTGGGAGAAAGCATGGGTCACCTTATTACAATATCTGTGTTGTTTAGATAGTTATATATTTATCGAGATAAATGTTTATGTGCTTGTTACAGTTGTGCATAAGCAGCATATATCTCCTCAATTGTAATCACATTGATAATACTGAATCTGTTCAAATCCATCAAACGTTGATCATCATGCCTGTACCAAAAATTGATATTAGTATTATTGCTTTGCTGAACGATCTTGATGATCGCTTAAGGCAGCTGGAGTCAAGAGTTACAGCAGTTGAAACGAGATCTTCTCCACCAATAGATGACAAAATGGCTATGTTCCTCACAGTTCCTGATTCTATCCGTAAGTCACTTTTTGCAGTATCAAATCTGGTTTCGTGTACTGCAGACGAAGTAAGTGAGATGACAGGTCGTCACAGGTCCATTGAGAACAAGTATCTCAATGAGCTCTACAGGTCAGGATGGCTAAAAAGAGAAAGAAAAGGTAAGAAGATATTCTACTCGTTAAAAAAGAGATTAGACTCTGAAAGGGATGAATTTGAGGTAGCGTTGGAAGAAGTAGAGAGTAAGCTAGATAAGTTGTTGGGGTGAAAAGATGCTGCTGAGTTTCCATTCATATAAAGGCGGTACAGGGAAAACAACTTTTGTGGGCAATCTGGGTGTCTATCTTGCTCAACAGGGTCAGAACATATGTATCATTGATACAGATGTGAATGGTCCGGGTCTGCATTCACTTTTTGATATTCAGTTCTCTGCCACACTGGTGGATTTCTTGCAGGATGAATACAAGGTAAGTGATATCATATACAAGCCATACAGGGATATGGGTCTGTATATTATACCATCCAAAGCCTGTGAGGAAGATATTACTTCAATATTCAGTTCTCCTGGTGAGGCCAAAGATAAAATGCTTGAGGTCATTAAGTTCCTTAAGAGACAGTTACAGGTAGATCATGTGCTCTTTGATTGCAGTCCTGGTATTAACAAGTCCAGTTTACTTATTATGAATATAGCTGACAGGGCTACTATTGTTTCTACTATAGATATCCAGGATATAAGAGGAACCTATATTCTGTCCAGCATGTCTTCAAAGCTTGGTACTAAAGCTAACCTGCTTTTCAACAAAACACCTAAAGATAAATGTGATGAGATCAATAGCATAGTTGCAGAGTTCAGCAAAAAACTGGGTACCTCACTTCTTGGCTCACTTACTTTTGATGAAACTGTGGCCCGTACCTGGTCAAGGAAACTTGTGATAATAGAAGAAAAGGATTGCGATTATTGTCAGCAGGTACGTACTATTGCAACAAGGCTGTTGATATCCTGATCTTATGACCTTTTATATTCTTCGATGTGCTCATGGACTATTTTGTCCAGTTCTTTTCTATCTTCCATACTGATACTGAAAATTTCCTTTACTTTTTTCAGGTCAGTGCTTACAGCAGGTTTTAAAAGCATTTTGCCATCTTCTACTGTATATTGTATGTCGTCCTTACTCTTTTTTGGACCAAACTGGATCGCATCTTCTGTTACGTAAAATACAGTGTCGAAAACAGTATATAGCAGTTTCTCAGTTTCGGTGTCGAACATATTAAGTCCAACGGTACATATCATTGTTCCCTGTTTATCCTTCACTCGGGACGAGAGTAAATCAAGAAAGCGTATAAAAGGAACCTTATTATGGCGCCATCGTAAAAAAGCCAGATCTTCAATAAACAGTAATTGTCTTGCTTGTATTTTAGATTCCATCCTCATCAATAATTCTGTCATATCCGTACAGGTGACACCACCCAAAGAATATTTTGATAAATTTCCATATGCTGGTGCCAACACATTATCCATGTCTGAAATATTCTTGCAATCGAATTCGTTACATGGTTCCCTGCTCTGTTCTGCAAAGACGACCATGGGCACAGGTGCACCAATAGTTTCCACAAGTGAATACATCATGTAGTATACAAGTTCGGACATCCTGGTCTGTGCTCCATATGTAAACAGTACAGAATGGCCATCTATCAGACCAACCAGGTCTTTTGCGGCATTTTCAACCTTAATCTCAGTCATATTTTCCTGCAAAAGTTTTTATAGTTGATATCATCCACAGATTGTTATCACAATTCCTTTATCTATATGCTTTAGGCGTATGTTTGTGTAGTAATTATATTTTACTGTTCTATGCATCTTTTTATCATTTTGCTCATTCACTTCCCCCTGCAGCGAATACTAGAATATGGCTTTGCGAAAAGGTTAATAGCGATAGTAGCAGATTTAATCTGAGGTGGCATTGTATGTCAAAATTCCAGAAAAGAAATAACGAAAGAAAAGGCGAAAAGAAAAATGAGGAATTGGAATCAAAGCTAATACAAGATAACCTCTCAGAGCTCAAAGAAGAGCTGGTAGAATTTCCAGGCGGTGAAGACTTCGAGGAGTGAGCATATCTCTTCTATGGTATCTCTTCGTATATCTGTGGAACCTTCAGAAGAACCGCCAAAAAACATGGCCTTTCCAAGCGGAACTAAATACGAAGATGTGCTCAGAGAACTCAGGATCAACCAGGAAACAGTACTTCTGTTTAAGGATGGGGAATTGGTCCCATCAGATGGTGTTGCCAGCTCTGGCAACTTATCCATTCTAAAAATAACTTCAAAAGGATGATTTTGTCCTCTTACAGGGGACAAATCTTGTTATTTTTTAAATAGGTAAATATATTTCACCACATGTCTGTTGCTTTAGTTTTTCTGAGCTTATCTCATCAAGAGGATTTCAGATAACCCAATCCTATGCAAAAAGTTCCACATATTCAATTATCTTCTTTTTTCAGATATTCAGATCCTACTGCAAATACTCCTGCCAAGAGGAGTATCAGGAAAAATATACATACATTTGATTTTTCCGTATATATTCGTTTCTGATATGTATTTTCAGTTTGTTGTTCTGTTTGAACTAATACCGGATCAATATCAATAGTGACCGATGGGACAACCACGGTTTCAACCGTTTTTTCAGCAACTATTGCAAATGGTGAGAAACCCGGGGTCTGAGACTCTAACATTACATATTCTGTGCCATTACTTTGTACATGAGTGGGCAATGTTTCCCATGCAGTCTCATTAAATCTAAGAAGCCGTATATCTTCTGGAGCTGCTCCTGTTTGCTTTATCCACGAGCTGTTGACACTAAATCTTATGACAGGATCGTGTATATTACTCGTTGTGGCAAATCCAGCCTTGCCTATCCAAATATTGATATACCTATATACGATCTTTTCAGGTGTAGTATCGACCAGCTTTGATCTGTCGTTCAGCACTCTATGGTGGATGTGATCTCACCGGAATTCTTAAGGGAATATAACCTGATTGATCGTATAGGATTGTTCTCATGCTTGAATTCATAGGTCACATAGGAATTTGTTCTCAGATACTTGTTGTTTATTTCTTTCAGTACAATGTTTGACAAATCCTCTACAGAGGCTGCTCCTCCCCCTCCCCCAGTGCTGCTGGACTTTCTGCTGCTTCCACCTCCTCCGCTGCTACCGGATAAGGTTGTAAAACTGGAGCTTACAGAATTACCTGCTATCCCGTTCATATTGTATGGGACCAGAGTATAGGTATAAGTTGTACCACTGTTCAGACCGTTGTCTATATAAGAGTATGAGCCGCTCACATTACCAAGGGACACCCCATTCCTGCTTATATACACCCGATAAGTTTCATCAGAAGCTCCCCAGGCCAAAGTAATAGATGATCTGGTGATATCATTTCCCGAAAGACCGGATATTACAGGAAGTATCACTGTCGTAGCCGGATCATTGACCCATAATGTATTGATATTTCCTGTTGTATCCACTGTTCTGGTGCTTATTGTGTGTGTTGTTCCCTGCTGCAATCCTGTCAGGTTATAGAAGTTCTGTGATGTATTGGTTACGAACAATGAATTAACATATATCATGGAGTGAGAGAAGTCCGGGTCAGCCGGATTTATCTATTGCCATCTTATCCACTGTGTTCCTTTCCCTGTTTCCCTCAGATTCCTTACTGATGCCGGTGGTATAGTATCATTGAATTCAGGATCAAAAAAGTCACTGGTATAGGTATCAGGGATACTAAAGGATGTAATTTTTCCAGTTAAGAAGGACCTGTAGTCCATGTTCGTTTCTTCTGCATTTGCTATAAATGAAGTTGTCACAAGTAACAATGTAAATGTTAAGCAAATGGTCTTGCATGATCTCAGGCCAGAAATGAAAAATTTATTATCAGTGCTCTTGGACCAGAAAAATATATCAGATGATCTAATTGTGGCACCTCCATGAATAGTATCGACACTAATAATACTATATATTTAAATATATAAAATAAACGTGTGTTCATTGCAGATCATCCTTTCTTTTGTCAGAAAGTTTGTACCTTACACTCTTTAATAAAATAAGTAATTGGGTAGTTCAAAAGCAATTGAAACAAATTTAATAGAGCAGATAAACTTTTCATAAAAATAATTTAAAAGGCCATATAAAAGGATGTAAACACAGAAAAAAAGACTGTTTAATGTTCCTTCAATGAATTCCATCAAGGTATTTTATCCTTAAGAAAAGGTCTGAACTGAAAGGACGGAAGTTTATTCCATCCCTTTGCTTATTGTCTTCAGCTTCTTGATGGCTATCATTGTGGTCTTTGTATCTTCTATGATCTTTTCCTCATAGTGCTTGATTATCTCTTCGATCGGAGCATTAAGAGTGTAGATCTTTGTTGGTCTGCCCTTTCCGACAGCTTTCTTGTTGTGCACGCTGATCCAGTGCTTTTCCCGCATCTGTCTCATTGCCACGCTTACTTCAGGCTGCCTTAGGCCTGTGCTCATTTCTATCTCCTGGGATGAAGCTTCCTTTACGTTGGAAAGATATGTCAGCGTTGTTGCAACGTTCCTTGACATCCCAAGATTTTTCAGTGCATCTATGAACCGATAGTCGGTGTCATCCAATATTTTTACTTCGAAGTCCTTCATAAATAACCCCTTATTTTATGTTTGTATCTCTTCCATGAGATCTACTTCATAGTATGCACATTATTATATTTAAACTTTTATAGCCAGACTTTCTGAAGGGTAGGATATTTAATATTCCTTTATATATTTAATGGCATCAAAAGCCTGATGTATGATCATATCTTTCAACTCCTGGAAACTTTTGAAGTTCATGTTCTTTTTATCCATGAACACATTGGAAAGTATTTTTCTCCCGATCACATCATCGCTATCTGGTATCAGTCTCAGGATATTTGAACCTGGAAATACATGTGTTCTATGAGATACGCCATCCTCATCTCCATCAGTTATTCCGATGATCGGTATGCTCAGCCTGTACAGTATGTCTGCTGCAAGGATGGTGGTATCATCTCCTATGGTTACGGCAACATCTGCTCCCGGTGCGATGTCAAATACTTTTTCTGCCGCATGATCAATTATCACCGCATTAATTCCTTTTTCTGGCGTCTTTTCTTGTCTGTTCATGAGGACTCCAAGTTCATAGGATCGTAATGTACGCGCTTTGAAATTATCAGAACGTAGTCTGCCACTTTTCACCCAGGCGGTCTTAAGGTCCACAGGAGTAAGATGCTCATAGTTATGCAGTTTTTCCAGACCATGTTCCTTTATAGTGCCTCCTGTGATATGGGTGATATAGCCATTTTCTGTAACAATGCTAACTTCACAGGAGGTTGCATAGCCCACTATTGTACCATTGACAAGTATCTTCTCCCCGGGCTGTACTCCTGCCAGGTGTCTTATAACGCGGTTCCCCTCTGTCTCTAATACGGCTTTTTTATCTTTTTCTGAAGCTGAAATTATGGGGAGGTTAAGTTCATTGGCAATTATCTTTGCATACTCCAGGGAAGGAGCGTTCCATGGGATGACGGCACCATCCGGACTTCCAGGTCTTTCTATGTGAACTATAGGCTTATCATCCCTTCTATCAAGGTGAGAAATAACGATGCCTGCAAATGCTATTCCTGTCTGCAGGTTCTTTCCATGGTTTAACAGATAGATGACATCTTTTGTATCAATGCATTCTTCTATGCATCCACTTGGCTTGAGGCTTCTATTTATGTCAATTACATTTTCCATGTGTGCATCTATGACCGCGGTCTTACCCATAGTGCCTGCGATCATGGCTGTCACATTCCCTTTTGTTCTTAAGACCTCGATGATCTTCCTTGCCTGTCCTGAATCAATTGCTTCCGGACCATGTACCACCAGTCCTATATTCATAATCATCCCTAATATTGTTTATACCTAATAATGATCCCGCACGGAAAATATTAGTCTTAGCAAATATTCTGTTATCTCATGTATGGAATCCGATTGATATGGCATGGACATGCCTGCTTTGAGGTAAGAGCTAACATCAATGTGCTTATTGATCCCTTTTTCAGAGGCAATCCAAAGACAAATGTACTTCCTGAAGATGTGGAGCCACATGTTATACTTGTTACCCATGGTCATTATGATCATCTGGGAGATACTATTGAGATAGCACAAAGGACAGGATGTAAGGTTATTGCAGCACATGAGCTGGCTCAATATCTTAAATCTCAGAACGTGATGGCTGAAGGTATGAACATAGGGGGCAGGATGAGTGTCAATGGTATGTCGGTTGCAATGACAGATGCTAATCACTCTTCATCGGTATCACATGCAGGGTTACGCTTGTATGCAGGCAGAGCTGCAGGATTCGTCTTAAAGATGAACAGCTGTTCTATCTATCATGCAGGAGATACAGGTCTTTTCTCAGATATGCGGCTCATCGGTGATGTATACAGGCCAGATGTGGCGTTGTTGCCTATTGGAGGCAGATACACAATGGATCCTGGGGATGCAGCCAGAGCCGTGGCCCTTATACGTCCAAAAATAGCAATACCCATGCATTATAATACATTTGATGTGATCGCACAGGATCCTTTGGATTTCATGAACAAAGTTACGGACTCATGTGAAACCAATGTGATGATAATGAACATCGGAGGGTTATTAGATATGTAAGATAAATTCGCAGGAGGCTGAGGAGCACGTTTATATATAATTAATACCGAAGATAAGCTGGCAAAAGTCGAATCTTATTATCTTAAATATCCCCTCTAGTTCTCGTCATACGGCTTTTGCCTTATTCAAGGAAATATGTTGCGCGTGATATAAATGCCATAGTGATTTATCTGTGCATTTTAAAAACAGCTTTTTTTCCAGGTGATCCTTTTTGTCTCAACGAATCAGTTTATTCATTTATAAAAGAAGCTGATGATATGGTTGCGTACCATATCATCTGATTTTATCAAAACATTTCTCAAGGTGCTCTTTGGCCAAAGGGTTTGTAGCCAAGCTCACTACAATAGCTGTAAACATAGCAAGAGGTGTAGCCACCAATATCGGGTCTATGATAGTCCATGTGCCTGTAAGCAATGTTTCTTTACCAAAAAGAGCCTGGCTTATACCAAGAGGAGTTGCTTCTTTTGCATGTACGAATACAAGCCAGCTGAGACTGCTGAAGGTGCCTACCAGCATACTGGCTATTGCCCCTTCCTTTGTCATACGCTTCCAGAATATGGCTCCTATGTACATGGGCAGAAAAGCAGCTGCACACAATCCAAAGAAAATAGCTGTTGCAGGGGCAATGATACTTATTGGTAATACATAGGCCAGCACCACGCTTACAAGAATGGTCAGAGCGATACCAATTTTAGTTACATCGATGGTGTGGCTGATCTTTCCTTTTTTAACGTACTGTCTGTAAAAATCATGTCCAATAGCAGTGCCCATGGTATGGTACTGGGAACTAAGGGTGGACATGGCTGCTGCAAGCAGTACGAGCATAAAAAGAAGAACAAAATTCTCAGGCATAGCACTATTGATGAATTCAGGGATGATGAGGTCTGTGTTCCCTCCGGCAACTGCCAGTGATATCATACCATTTTTCTGGAAGAAATACGCGTTTGAAAGTGCACCTACAGTGAAGGCTACACCTGTCATCATCAGAATGAACGGACCGCCGACAAAAACAGCTCTGTTAAGGGCCCTATCATCCTTTACGGTCATGAACCTTACCACTAACTGAGGTTGTGCCAGTACCCCTATTCCCACACCAAGCACCAGTGTGGAAATAAGGTTCCACCAGATAGGTGTGCCAAATGCAGGCATGGCCGTCCATCCCATATGACCTCCCTTTGCAAGACTTTCAGGCACCAGGTATGCTATGTTCGTGAGTGCCTGATGTGCTTCAACTACACCTCCAAGCCGGATGTATGTAAATACCAACAGGATAGCCATGCCTATGAACATGAGCGTGCCCTGGAGAGCATCAGTATACATAACAGCAATGAGCCCGCCAGTGATTACATATGCTGCTACGATGATTGTCAGGATCATCAATGCAATATCATAGTTTATCCCAAGTGTGGTCTCTACGAACCTTGCACCTCCTATAAGTACGATTCCTGTGTACAGGGGCATGAATATAGCTATAAGGATACCAGAAAAACCTTGTATGAACCTTGAATCGAAACGTCTGCCAAGCAGTTCGGGAAATGTAACAGCCTGTAAGTTTTTCCCCATTTTGCGTGTTTTTGACCCGAAAATGACAAAAGCAATGAATATTCCTACTATAATGTTCATCAGGGCAAGCCATAGAAGCCCCATTCCAAGAGCACCTGCAGCACCTCCAAAACCCACTATTGCAGATGTGCTGATGAAAGTGGCTCCATATGAAAGTGCAAGAATGTAGGGATGTATGTTCCTGCCTGCTACCATATAATCATCTATAACTTTCGTTCTTTTGTATCCCAGCCACCCTAAATAGAAAATTACCATGAGGTAGATGAGTACAGTGATTCCCAGAATAGCGGTGTTCAAGACCATTATTCCACATCCTCATTTTCAGCACCTGTGTTCCAATTCAAAGCACCATATATCATACAGCCTATGGCACTGAGAATGCACAGTACGTAAACCACCCAGATCTGTGGGTCATCTATTCCAAGCATTTTGGATCATCTCTTTTTGTACTGATTAATAATGAAAATCATTATATGCTATATGTTAGCACGACCCATTATTTAACTTTTCGATTGTGCTTGAATTTCAGTATACATTATCTTATGGCAACCAAAAAA
>CAZAMM010000051.1:0-14918 GCA_964486435.1 uncultured Methanosarcinales archaeon
TTGTAACCTCAACTTCTGGTTCAACTACAACAGATAGTGCTCCGGTTGCTAATGCAGGCGCTGATAAGACAGCAACTACAAATTCAGCCGTTACTTTCGATGGCAGTGCATCAACGGATGACAAAGGTATAACCTCATACTCATGGGACTTCGATGCTTCTAATGGTATAACATCTGAAGCTACTGGTGTAATGACTGCCAAAGCATATACAACCGCAGGGATTTACACTGTAACTCTGACAGTTACAGATACCGCCGGACAAAAGTCTACAGACACACTGCAGGTGACTGTCAGTAATCTTGTAAGCTCAGTTTCTTATGCACCTCTGTATGACAACAGATTGCGTTCAGAAACTCCAACATCTGTGCTTTCCACAACCAATTATCTTGATATTGGGAGGAGTTCAGCTAGTGCAAGAGATGTGATGATGTTTGACCTGAACAGCTATAAGACTACTGATACGATATCAAAGGCAACTCTATCGCTGTATTGGTATTTCCCTGCAGGTAAGACCAGAACATCTGATACTGTAGTTGAGGTCTACAGACCTCTTGACTGGGACCCACAGTATGTGACCTGGAACTCAAGGCTATCTGGCACCCTTTGGAGTGCAGCAGGAGGCAATTGGTTCGATAAGAACGCTGTTGCTCAGGGTACTACTCCATATGCATCGCTGACATTTGCAGGTAGCAAAGTACCAGACAATAAGTACTATGACTTTGATGTAACACAGTTGGTACAGGAATATATAAGTGGCAAATACAAGAACACTGGATTCTTCCTGAAGGCGAAGACCGAAAGCGGCAATTACATTGCATTTTACAGCTTAGAGTCTTCTAATGCAGCTCAGAGGCCGAAGTTAACCATAACACGTTAATATTTGGGGCAATTCTGGAGCGAAAGATAATTTTCGCTTCACATATTTTTTTATGTCTTTGAATTTTGGGACTCATGGTTTTTAGATTTTGCTAACTCATAGCCAATATATGCTTGATCTTTAACTCCACAGTTCGTCTAGATGTAATTATATTATAAACTGTGGAGTTAAAGAACTGTAAGTTCTATTGATTGAAGATCACAATAGCGTATGGGTTAATATTCCTCCCATCTCAAAGCTCATATGTCTATCTTAAATACGCCACTCTACACAATTAGAAAAATTTATAACAGTTGCGCTAAATGTTACTGGCTTATTAGCCTTTAATAATAACTTATTCATATCATTATATAATAGATCTATTAATCCATTATATAACAGATCACTCATGATTATGTTTATAATATTATTACTTGCTCAATTCATTACATGATGGATCTGTTCATTACATAATGACTTGAGCGTTGTTATAACTTTAGAGCTCATTGTTTAGAACTCAGAATCACTGTTATTACTGTTTTTTCTTCTTACAGGCATCAGTAGCAAAAAGTTTACTTTTTGCGTGCTATAACACTTTAATTCTCAAAACTCTAACTCTCTTATCAGCCCACCCACCCTCCTATTGTCTTTGTTTCTATATATATGTGTTGGTGGAACCAGCCGAAATTAGCGAATATTTACGTTAATTGCCGTTAGACCCTTCGACAATTGATGTATTAAGGAGGTCTTTATTATAAACACATTTTAAATATTAATGATGCTTAAAAAGCATCTAGCTTGTGTTTATGAGAAGTTATGAGAATTCATGGGACTTTACATTATTACAGGCTTGCGGCATAATAATGGTTAGGTTCAAACTAATAAATATGTACACTTTGTACGATTTATAGTTTAGTAACTGAAGTACTGATTTATCGCTTGTACGATCTGGTAATCAATTGCATTGCGCTGCACTTAATTACTAAACAAGCGTACATTGTTTGTTGCTATTGATTTTAACAATTATCAATATCAATGAGTAACTATACTTTAGATACTGACTTCTTTATATAGCAAGTTTTATATTCCAAGACATCTAAAGATTGTAAGTGCAAACATACCAATAATTACTAAAGACATACGTATGTATGTCTTTAGCGTTGAATTTTAATGTGCTGATTCATATGAATTTAAAATTGATAACATATATAATCAGAATAATCATATTCTTTTGGGTTTTGGCATGGTTCACCATTCTGTATTGATTTCAAAAATCGTTTACTGTCATTGATTTTAGAAATAATCAATATCAATGAATCAGTATCTTTTAGATACTAACTTGTTTATATAGCAACTTCAATATTTGATTGTATATATAAATTAAATGAGCGAAGCGAATTTAATTTATGGATATATTTTTAGCTATAATATTATACCATTCGCTCTTAATATAGCATTATCAATATCTCTCCCATTTAAGTAAACTTTAGATATGGTGTATGATGCCATCTGTTTTATTAAAAATCGTTATCTATAGACACTATTATCAGCGTAGCTTACTAAACATTCTTAGACAGTTGTGTATGAATATAACTTTAGATTGTATATCATAAATTATACATGTTGATTATCCCTTATATTATCCTCGAGGATTGATTTTAAGGCTCCAGGTTGAAAGATTTTTAATTTTTGATGGTAATGTATGGGTTGGTAGAGTTATAAACGATATAATTTAAGAATCAATATCTATAGGCATTATTGATTATAAATGTATAATTCAGTAAGTTTATGATGAGATTATCACATCCGCCACTTAAAAAATTTTCTTTAAATTTCATGATTGGGGGATTAATAATTAATAATTTTGGATCTCCACAACATTGAGTGGTAAATAGTCAAAAACAAAGAGTTCGCAGAAAAGGCAATTTCAGTATAGATGGTATGGTAACTGAAAGATTGAAAGTGTAGCTGAATAGCAAGTTATATAACTATTTATGACTATTATTTGCTATAATTGAGGTAAAAATATGAAGTTATTGGGGAAATCTAAGGTCATAACTCATAAAGCAAAACCTGAAATTACATACTCTCTAGTGAGGCTTCCAAAATCGGAAACTGAAATTGCAGGAAAAAACGTTCATATCTTTAAAACAGACTACAATGGTAAGCCTGTGTATGTAATATCCCTTGATGAAGACTTTGATGGAGAACTTCAAGTTACACAACCGATATACAACAACACGCTCGAATCAAGAGTTGATTCCTTAGATAAAAAGCTCACAATCTTGCAAAAATCAATATCAGCTGAATCAGAATTTAAAGATGGGCCCGCTGAGATTCGAACTCAGGATCCCCGCCGTGTAAAGGCGATGTCATAACCGGCTAGACCACGGGCCCTTATTTTGTAACTGAGTAGTGTTGTGCGGTACCCTAGATGTAACTAGGGGTATATAGCCTTTATTGATGGATCGGGAATATCTGGCTAAGAACAGTGTTTTAATATAAAGATGTAAATATAGCTACTATGTTTCATCGTACACGTCCTGAAGACGAGGATGAGATCGAGATAGTCGAAGAATACATTGGCGACTATGCCAGCATATCCTCGATAGTACGTGAAGCTTTGCCTTTTGAGATCCTAGCTACTATAGGAGGAGTGATAGCTGGTATCATTCTTTCTGGCATGACAGAAGAACTGCAACTCATTCCCGGGCTGATAGTCATAGCACCCGCAGTGCTTGGAATGCGCGGCAACATTTCCTGTACTCTGGGTTCACGTCTTGGCAGTGCCATACACATGGGTCTTATCACCAAAATTGAGAACAACCCTGAACTTACCAACAACATTGGAGGTTCATTATTGCTGAGTTTCATCATTTCGGCCATCCTGGGACTGCTGGGACATTTCATCACCATTGCGCTTGGTCTTGAAAGTGCCGGTGCGCTGACACTCATTTTCATAGCAGTATTGGCAGGACTATCTTCAGGGATTATACTGGCAGTAGTAGCGGTTTTTTTGTCTATAGGAATGTTTCGGTTCGGTTTCGATCCGGATAATGTGGTCACTCCGGCTATTGCGACCATTGGAGACATAGTTTCCATGTTAATGCTGTTTCTGGCTGCGAAGGTGGTGCTTCTCCTATGACTTATTACACAATCAGAGGCATTGTGGGAAGAGGCTTCCCAATCCTGGTGGCAACCTCGTTCGTCGGGCTTATCACCGGACAGATCCTGAATTACCGGCTTGACCAACTTGTTTCCATGCCCATTATCCTGTTGCTCATCCCTTCGCTTATCAAAATAGGAGGAGACACAGGCAGTATGTTGGGTGCCAGAATATCCTCTGCCCTGCACATGGGTCTTGGCGGGCATATCACAAAGAACCCTGTGGTCAGGAACAGTGTGCTTGCGGCCCTGATAGTAGGGCTCACAGCGAGCGCGGTGTTAAGTTTCATAGTCTGGTTTACAGGACACTTAATGGGGATAGGCATTGGATTATTCGTGCTTTTTAAAATATGCATGATTGCAGGAAGCATTGAGCTTACAGTTGTGTTCTTAACGACCGTGCTCATATCCTTTATGTCCCACAGGTTCGGACTGGACCCAGATGATACAGTCATCCCTATCATTGCAACCCTGGGAGATCTGGTGGGTGTAGCAGGCATTTTTGTCACTTTGCACATGCTCGGCATGCTATAATATTAATAAACCGGAAAGACATATTCTAAAATGATAATTGATCAGAGCTGATAGAAGATTATGAGTCCGAAAGAGATACGATATACTCCAAGAAACCTGAAGGACATGCTCATTGAGATAAAAGACACCTCGGAACTGATGGTGGATCTGGCATATTCTGCAATGATCTATGACAATGAGGACATTGCTGAAGAGGTAGTGCGTCTTGAAGATAAGATGGATACTCTTTACTATCATATGAAGATCACTGCCATGCTAAGCACAAGGCGTGTGGAAGAGGCTGAAGAGATGGCCGGCGTGCTGCAGGTTGCCCAGGCTTCAGAAGGGATCGCGGATGCTGCAGGGGATATTGCAAAGATAGTGCTCATGGAAATGGGCATACCAATGGAGCTGAAGCTTGCTTTAAGAGAAGCTGCTGAGACCATAGTCAGAGCTACGGTCAATCCGGAATCCCAGGTTGCAGGCCATACTCTGGGAGACATTGAACTCGATACCGAAACGGGTATGTGGGTGATAGCCATCCGCAGGCAGAATGACTGGGTCTACAACCCAAATCATGAAACAAGGATAAGATCCGATGATGTGCTGTTCGCAAGAGGACATGATGAAGGCGTGCCTATCTTTACAGAACTTGTGACAAATGAAAAGTACACCCCAAAAGAAGTGAAACATGAAAAAATGTTGCAGGACCTGGAAAAAGCGGTTGATATCATTGTGGATATGAAGGATATGGCCGAAATGTCAGTGGGTCTTGCATATTCAGCATTGCTCTTCAATAATGAGGATATCGCTGAAGAGGTCAAGGCTATAGAATATAAGATGGATTGCATGAAGCACGAACTGCAGCATTGGGTTCTTGAGACCGCAAAGCATGTTTCTGATGTAAATCAGCTGCGTGGGCTTTTACATCTTGCGCATGCCTCTGAATCCATCTCTGATGCAGCATATGCTATAGCTGACATTGTACTGAGGGACATAGATCTCCACCCCATCGTAACTATAGCTGTACGTCAATCCGATGAAGTGATAACACGCCTTACAGTGGAAAGCTGCTCTCCTATCGTGGGCAAGACTTTCGGGCAACTCAAACTTGAGACCGAGACCGGGGTCTATGTTATGGCTATAAAGAGGGGGGAAAAATGGCTGTATAGTCCTAAAAAGAACACGCAGGTACAGGCTGGTGATGTGCTTATAGCCCGTGGGTCGCACACAGGAGAAGAAGCACTAATAGAAATGTGCGCCTGTCCTCTTGTTTAAATAAATGATACCCTTTATCTAAGGGTATCAAGCCTTTTTACAGATCCGTCCTTATTGCCGATGAGTACCATATCTGTCACATCGGTAAAAATTCCATGTTCGACCACTCCGGGACACATTGACAGGGAAATGGCAAGAGCTTCCACGTTCTCTATAATGCCAAAAGATGCATCTATCACGAAATTCCCGTTGTCGGTGATCACAGGCCCATCTTTTCGGGATGCAAGACGAAGCTGTGGTTCTCCCCCCAGCTCACGTACACATCTCATGACCAGTTCCTTTGCATAGGGCAAAACTTCAATTGGTATGAAGTGGTCAAGCTTTTCCTTCATTTTCGATTCATCTACCACGACCACGAACTTGTCCGAAGAGAATGCAACAACCTTTTCTCTTGTGTGTGCGGCTCCTCCCCCCTTGATAACATTCAGATCGGCATCTACCTGGTCGGCACCATCAATGGCTATATCAAGTTCAGGGTGCTCGGCCAGTGTCGTAAGGGGGATACCTGCTTCAATGGCCAGCATTTCAGACTGGTATGATGTGACAACAGCCAGCACATCCAGACCTTCATCGATCCTTCTGCCTATACTCTTAATGGCATAAGCTGTAGTAGAACCGGTACCAAGACCGATCACACATCCATCATCTACCATCCAGGCAGCAGCCTCTCCGGCTGCTTGTTTACCTGCATTTGCAGAATTAGCGTTCCTTTCCTGCATGTTCTCACTCACCTCATGGAGATAATCTTCGCCTGTCCCTGGGGAACAGTACCACATCACGTATATTCTCAACACCCAGCATTGTCATTACAAGACGTTCGCATCCGACACCCCAGCCTGCATGAGGAGGCATTCCATATCTGAAAGCCTTCAGATAGAAATCGAAACCCTCCGGATCCAATCCCTGAGACTCGATCCTTTTCTTAAGCATATCATGAATGTGTATACGCTGGGCACCGGATGACAGCTCCATAGTCCTGTGCATCATATCAAATGACTTGCTTAACTGTGGCCTGTCTTCGTATGGCATTGCATAGAAAGGCTTGATCTCTGTGGGCCAGTCGATAATGAAATAGTGAGATACTCCCATTTCCTTGAACACGTGTGCTCCGATCGTGTTTTCGGAAAGGGTGCTCAGATCGTCTCCCCATTTCAGTGACTCTTCACCATGCGCGTTCACAATCTCAAGTGCTTCGTCATAAGTGATCTTAGGGAAAGGCACACCAGGAACCTGCAGGTCTATGCCAAGTACTTCAAGTGACCTTGCTGCGTTCTCTTTTACATGAGCATAAACATATGCGACCATGTTCTCAAGGATCGCCATGACATCGAAATGATCGCAGAAGCTCGCCTCTATATCGATTGAAGTAGCTTCATTGAGATGTTTTCTGGTATCATGTTCCTCAGCCCTGAATATGGGACCTATCTCAAAGACCCTGTCAAGTCCTCCTGACATGAGGATCTGCTTGAAAAGCTGTGGGCTCTGGTTAAGGAAAGCCTCTCTGTCAAAATATGTTATAGGGAAAAGAGAAGTTCCGCCTTCTGTGGCAGTAGCGACGACCTTCGGGCTTGTCACATCGATAAATCCATTATCGCTAAAGTAGTTTCTCACGGCTCTCAATGTTTCATGACGTATCTTAAAAATAGCTGTAGTCTTATCTCTCCTCAGGTCCATGAACCTGGAATCAAGACGAGTATCCAGCTCTGCTTCCACTTTTCCAGTAGTGTCCATGGGCAGAGGTGACTCAGCTTCATTGAGCAACGTGATCTCCTTAGGTATAAGCTCATATCCACCTGGGGCTTTTGCTTCAGCCTTGACTGTGGCAGTGACAGTGATGATGGATTCCCTTACAAGCTTCCTTGCAGTATCAAGAAGCTCAGCATCTGTCTTCTTTTTGACAAGTGTCACCTGTGCACGGCCTTCCCTGTCACGCAGCACCACAAAACAAATGCCACCAAGGTCTCTTACTTCATACACCCAGCCAGCCAGGGTAACTTCCGCACCATTCATGGCTTCCGGGTCTATCTGAGACGTATAATGTGTCCTTAAGTTCAATGACATATATTCACCTTTATGAGTAGTGGTATTTTTTTCTCAATAACGATCCTTGCGGTATAAAAGTAATTACTTTTATATAACAATGCTTTATTCCAGACTTCTCTCATTGATCTCAAATGCAATGTTCTGAACCATCAGCTTTTTCACAGTATCGTAGTCATCAGATAGTTTCAGGGCCCACATGAGCTTTACGAGGGCTACCTCAGGCAGCATATCCTCTCCTTCAATGGCTCCGGCTCTGAGCATATCTCTGCCGGTGTCATAAACGCGGTCACATACCCGCCCGTGCAGGCATTGTGAGGTTATTACCACGGGTACTTCCATGGCAGTGGCACGTGCTATCGTAGGTACCCATTCGGATGAGACATGTCCCAAGCCCGTGCCTTCTATTACAATGCCTTTGTATCCGGCATCAAGATAATATGAAACTATATCAGGAATAGCACCCGGTGTGAACTTGATAAGTGCGCATTTAGGTTCGAAGCCTCCGCAAATTTCGAGTGCATGTGAGCTTCTTTTATTGTATTCCAGATGAGTATGTATCTCCCCGGTAAGATAGTCCACAAAGCCTATAGGTTCCGAGTTAATGGATCTGAATGCATCTCTTCTTGAAGTGTGCATCTTTCTTACCTTGGTGGCTCTGTGGATATCGCAGATATCATCAGATTCGCTACCATGCATCACCACACACACTTCAGCAATGTCACTTACTGCGACCTTAGCCGCACATATCGCATTCATAGCATTGTCACTGCTTGGCCGGTCAGCACTGCGCTGTGAGCCCACAAATACGATCGGTACCGGAGTACGGATCATGAAAGCCAGTGCAGCAGCAGTATACATCATTGTGTCAGTACCATGTGCGACGATAATTCCATCTGCGCCATTTCTTATTTCTTCAGCGACCGCCCCTGCAAGCTCTTCCCAGTATTCTGCCCTCATGTTCTCTGAAAGTATATTATAGATGACCCTGCCCGAAAAGTCTGCAATTTCCGTAAGTTCAGGGATCGCCTTTAAAATATCGTCAGCAGAGAACCTCGCTGTAACAGCGCCTGTTCTGTAATCTATCTTGCTTGCAATCGTGCCGCCTGTGGAGAGGATTGAAACTTTAGGTAGTTTACCCTTAGTTGCCTTTTTTACCTTAGGGGCATCATTAGCACTAACATCCTGGATACTTGATGCTTTCTGAAGTACGGTTATCTTTGTGTTCTCCGCAGATATACCTGCATTATAACCATTTGACATCTTCAGGACAATATGGTGTGTAGTGCTCGGCATCACTATGCCCTCATACTTTACACCGTCCTTTTCTATACTTATCCTGTCACCCTGTTGGAATTCCATGAAGATCACATCTGCTGATCGCATTGATCAGGTTTTAGATATATACTGTTTTACAAGTTCTGTGAGATTATTTAAGGAAGCGTCTGAGCCATTTCTTAGTGCATTTATCTCTTCCTTTGTTTGTTCCAAGGCTTCTTTTCTTCTGAAGATGGTTTTTTCCATTTCTTCAAATGCAGGACCACCTGTTACCTTGCGTTTCTTTATATTCGAGACCGGATCCAGAGCTTCACTTACCATCTCTTCTGTAAGTCCCTTGCTGCTGAGTTTAATTCCCAGTACCTTATCCGCCACAGCGTCTATATGTTGCATACGGATGCCTCCTTCTCCTCTTGCAAGCACACCTACGATCTGATGGGCTGTCCTGAAGGGAATCCCTGTTGCTCTTACCAGTGTGTCTGCGAGCTCAGTGGCTGTGGTAAAGCCTACAGTGGACTTTGAAGCCATTATTTCCCTGTTGACTGTCATTGTCCTTACCATACCTTCCATCATACGTACGGAACTTCTGGTGGTCTGCATTGCCTTCCACATATTAGGAGTGGCCTCTTGCAGATCGCGGTTATAGCTTAAGGGAAGGGCTTTACATACGGTTATAAGAGCCATCAACGAACCCACTACCACACCGCTCTTTCCTCTAAGCAGCTCTGCAGTATCTGGATTCTTTTTCTGGGGCATGATAGAAGAAGTGGATGCATAGCGATCATCCAGCTCTATGAAAGCGAACTCCGAAGTAGACCAGATGACCAGCTCTTCTGCCATTTTGCTCAGGTTGATCATTAGATTTGTGACTACAGCAGTACATTCTATGAGGAAATCCCTGCTGCTTACAGCATCCATTGAATTCTCTACAAGTCCGTCAAAGCCCAGCAATTGGCAGGTGCGCTCTCTGTTGATGTCAAAACCTGTGGAAGCAAATGCAGCAGCCCCCAGAGGACAGAGGTTCACCCGGGAGTAGGCATTTCTGAGACGCTCCAGGTCCCTGCCCAGAGCATCCATATGTGCTATAAGGTGGTGGGCCAGAGTAGTGGGCTGTGCGTGCTGCAGGTGTGTAAAACCAGGCATAAGGGTTTCGATGTTTTTTGATGCAACTGAACACAGAGTACAGCGCAACAGATACAATTCCTCCATAAGGGCAAGAGCTTCATCACGCAGGGTCAGACGGATACAAGTCGCAACTTCATCGTTGCGTGACCTGCCAGAGTGCATCCTGCCTCCCACATCCTCACCGACCATATCAATAAGCCTTGATTCAAGAGCAATGTGAATATCTTCATAGGTATGGTCCAGTTTTTCTATACCTTCTTCTCTTATGCGTAGTAAGCCCTTGAGAATGCTGGAACAGTCCTGGTCCCTAATTATTCCCTGTTCCTTTAACATGATAGTATGGGCAAAATCAACCATTATATCCGCATCGAATATCCATTTGTCAGCATTCATCGAAGATGTGAATTCCATTATGTCCTCATCGGGCGTGCTGACCAAGCGCCCTCTGCGCAGAATATTGCTCATCTGGTACCTCTTTTATTTCATTGGCTATCAGGTTGTAGCGTGGTTACGGCCTGTACACTTAAAAAAGAATCGGTATTAATCTATGTAGCATCTTGCAGGATGGGAAGCAGGACGTGCACAGTGGTGCCCTTGCTTTCCTCGCTTTCGATCCATATCTTACCTTTATGGGCTTCCACTATGTTCCTGGAAATGAACAATCCAAGTCCTGTGCCTCCATATTTGCGTCTTATGGAAGGATCTATCTGATAGAATTTCTGAAATAAATGGGGTAGTAGTTCTGCAGGTATGCCTACTCCATTATCTTCAATGCTGATGTGCACCATTTTTTCTTCCTTTCTGACAGAAATTATGATCTTACCCATTGCAGGTGTGAACTTGACAGCATTGTCCAATACATTTGTCAGCATATCCACAATCTTTTTGCCATCTGCCTCTATCTGCGGAACGTCTCCCTGTATATTGAGAAGAGCATCGATCTTCTTCTCCGTTATAGGTATTTCCATATCTGTGACAGCATTCTCAATTATCTCGTGGACATCTATCTTGGTAAAATCATATTGTATATTTTCAACCTCTGCCATGCTTACGTACAGTAAAGAATCAACTAGTCTGCGAAGTCTCTCAGTATTACGTATCACGGTAGTGACAGCTTTAAGCTGCTGATAGTTCATTTCCCCCAAGGTGCCTTCCATAAGAAGATCACTGTATCCTTTGATAGAAGTAAGAGGTGTCCTCAGTTCATGGCTCACATTGGATAGCAGTTCGTTCTTCATCCTGTCTACGGACTGCAATTCCTTGTTCATCTTGCTGAGCTCATCAGCATATTCTCTCAATTTATCTTCTGCCTGCTTACGCTCACGGATGTCCTCAACAATACCCACACCACCCAGCAAGATGCCATCATCTGATATGTTTGGACTATAATCAACTTTTATAAATGCTTTTTTACCATTTCCCTGAGAACTGTATTCTCCCTCAAAATGGCCCTGGCGCAGCAAGAGCACTTCTGTGAAGGCAGCTTTCATTTGTTCGTTCCTCAGGGAGGTGTTCATATTGAAACCTAATATCTTTTCTTTAGGTATGCCCAGGATTTCAGCTATCTTATCGTTACAATGGGTAACAGTGCCATCCTTATCAAAATTAAAAATGCCAAGAGGAGAATTCTCAAATATAAGCCGGTACTTTTTCTCAGATTCTTTTAGTGCAAAACCTATCTCTTTGATATGTGTGATATCTATAATTATTCCCTGATAATAGCTAGGTCCTCCCTTCTCATCTCTTGCCAGCATTGACCTTTCAGTAACCCATTTTACTTCTCCAAGGCGTGTTACAATGCGATATTCCCGAGTGAAGTATAACTGTTCCTGTTCTTCAAAATCCGATATTTCAGCAGTAAGACCACTGAGATCTTCAGGATATACCATGTCACTGTAGAGCATTTTTCCGGATGTGAACTCCTCTGCATGGTATCCAAATCTGGATATATTCTCGGATACAAAAACCACAGGCCATCCAGGGAGGGGCCTCCACAAAAAAGCAACGACAGGACTATTCCTGTATATAACATCCAGTTTCCTTGCTGATAATCCATCTCCTCCCACCGATGCACCTATTTTCTTTGTACTGAAGTGCTCCACAGTGCCAACCATGCCAGTATAGATTCCCTCTTCATCCAGAAGAGGCAACAACTGACCGCTTTGTTCCATAAGCTCTCCCTTGGAAGTAATAATAGGCAGCAAGGAATAATTTACTGGCATCAGCTCCTCCCTGGCCTTATGGAACAACTCCCTGAAATGCACTTCATCCATGATTGTCTGGTCAGGAAGGAGTAACATCAGGTCCTTCCCCATCAGATAATCTGATCTCAGGCCGGAAATATCCTCCATTCCTTTGTTGAAAAAGATGAAACGGTTCTCCCGGTCAACAGCCCAGACCCCCTTCCAGGCACTTGCAAGAATTCCTATGCAAATATTATCCACATGATTTTGTGGATTTTAATGGATTAAATATCTTTTCAGTCGTGCATTGAAGTATGAGATTGAGATCAAGAGACAAAAGATACAGCAATGATGTTAGGATCAATTGCAGCTTAATCAAAGTTGGATCGCAGAAAAGCATACATTACAGGTCTAGACATGGGGAAGCAGTATATGTACTGTAGTGCCTTGTCCTTCCTTGCTGTCTATCCAGATCCTGCCTTTATGCTCTTCGATTATGATTTTGCACATAAATAGCCCTAATCCGTTACCACCGTAATTGCGTGTTGATGAACCATCTAACTGGAAGAACATCTCAAAAACCTTTTGTAAATTCTCCTCAGCTATACCAATACCTGTGTCATTGATGATCAAATGTAAGAGTCCATTATCTTCTGTGACCGATACTGTGATCTTTCCACCATTATTTGTGAACTTGATGGCATTGTCAAGTATGTGAACAAAGACCCGGGGTAAATAATCTATATCACCAATTATCTCAGGCAACTGAGGGGAAATTTTCTCTTCCAGTGCAAGACCTTTATACTTCAGTTTCTCGCCTACCATGTTCAAGGAAACATGTAACATGCTGGATATTGACAAACGCTCAAAATTATACTTGATAACACCATGGGTTGCAGAACTGACGAACAACAGAGAATCCAGAACCATCTGCAGTTGTTTTGTTTTTTCAACTACCCTGGTCATTGCTTTTTTCTGTTCAGCATTCAATGGTCCAAGATCTTCGTCATGTACAAGTTCACTGAACCCTTTGATGCTTGTAAGTGGTGTATTAATCTCGTGTTGAATATTGGAAAGGAATTCATTTTTGAGCTTTTCCAGAGACTTCAGACTCTCATATGCATTTGCGAGCTCCTGATTAGCCTTCATAAGCTTTTCTTGTGAGCGCTTCATTTCGGTAATGTCTCTGAGATGTTCAACGACCATTATAGCCTCTCCATCTTCATCAAAGATAGGATAAGCCTTCATCTCCTTAATACTCCCGTCTGCAGGATCCTTCCAGAAAGCTTCCTTAGGAATACCTGTAGCAAAAGCTTCCAGCAAATGATAGTTACCACATGGGTCTGCATCATGTCTAAGGACATCATTGCGATTGGGATGGTTTCGCTGTGCTTCTTCGGATATGTGCTCAAGGCCCTTCCAGTTGCTTGTCACGACCCGCAGATCCCTGTCAAGCACCAGTATAAGATCATTTATAGCATTGAAAGTATTGATCAGAAGTTTCTTCTGCTGTTGCTGAACTTGTGCTGCCTCCTCTATCTTGGTTATGTCTTCTAAAATGCCAAGGCCGCCTTTCAATTCACCTTCTGTTGTCAGTTCCGGTAAATATATGGAACGAAGTTTCAAAGGTCCGTTTTTCAGCTCAATTTCATATTCTGCAGTAATAGGTTCTGAAGGCAGCTTATGCGAGGAGAAGGTCTTCCACATTGTATCATTGTCGATAAGGTCAGTAACGTGAAGACCCACTATCCTTTCCTCAGACAAACCTAAAATTTCTGTAAGTTTATGATTGCAATGAACGATATTGCCCTGCTTGTCAGTAAAAAGACCCACAGGACAATTGTGGAAAAGAGAACTGTAGCGACGCATGTTTTTCAGGTGTGTTTTTTCGAGCTCTTTCTTTTCCATTAAACCATTAAGGCAACCGCACAGAATGTGCAGAATTGTATGTGCCTGTGTCCATTGTTCAGAATTCTGTTTCTCTTTATTGTACAATGCTGATATGTAACCACGTATCCTGCCATGGACTACTACATCCACAGATATAGATGGGTACTGGCCGTTCTCGGGACATCCGTAGATCTTGTCATCTATTTTTGCAGTGACACCGTACACCTGAAAAGGCAACATTACTTCAGGTAACGACCTTACAAGAATATTTATAAGAGAAGGTACTGGGAGGCTGGAATTAAGGAGGTCTATTATTTTCAGCAGTGCAAATGAGTTGAAATTGGAATATTCCGGAGTATTCGATGTACATTCCCCCAAGATGCAGGTGTCGTGAATCATAGTCATTTATTATATTAATATAAATATAATAAATCTATAAAAGGATTCCCACAGATTGGTTTGTTCTGACAACCAATAGCCATATTTATTAAATATGCGCAAAGTATAAGGTGCAGTTCCTTCAGAGGAACCTTCTACAGGTGAAAAGATGTACGCAGACAGAATCAATGCTCTACCGCCCTACCTCTTT
>CAZAMM010000052.1:0-14723 GCA_964486435.1 uncultured Methanosarcinales archaeon
TCGGTGCTCCTGTAGGCACCACTGTGGAGGTGGCCGACCTGTTCCATAGCACACCTGCCCGGCGGAAATATCTTAAAAGCAGCCGCACTGAACTTGCCCATATCACTGAGGTCGTTACTAACTATGCCATAGCCCATCCTGAAGTTTCTTTCACTCTCCTGAGCGAAAGCAAGGTTGTTTTACGCTCTCCTGCCACCAATAATATGTTCGACAACATAGTACATATCCACGGAGCAGAGGTAGCCAGATCGCTGGTGTCTGTTGTGTGGGATAATGACCTTGTGAAGATTTCAGGCTACGTCTCCAAGCCTGAACTCAGCCGCAGCGGTTCAGACCTGCAATCCTTCTATATAAACGGGCGCAGTATCTCCTCAAAGTCCATAAGTAATGCCATTAGGCTTGGATACTACACCCTTCTTCCCAAGGGCAGGTATCCGGCAGCTTTTCTCAAGCTCGAGATAGATCCCAGAATGGTGGATGTGAACGTGCATCCACGTAAAACCGAAGTGAGGTTCAGCAATGAAAAGGAGATCATGGATGTTGTTACTGTTGCTGTGGAGAATGCTTTAAGTTCTCATCATCTTGTTCCTGAGATAAAGGTAAAGGATAAACCTGCTCCTGTTCAGAAGGTTTTTTACGAAGACAAAGTTGAAGACACACCAAGATTGGAAAATGAGTTACAAAATAAGGTGCATTTGGAATCCCGTGTTCTTGAAGAGCCAACTCCTTATCATCCTCCTCCCAAGGACACTGAAAGGAGGCTCAAAGCAAGTGCACGTATTCAGTCAAGGCTGGGATCTTCTTTCAGAGATGAAGAAAGTGCTTTTGTTGCAGATGATGTGAAGGTAATGGGACAGTTCGAAGATCTCTATATTGTTGCAGAGGTGGAGAATAAACTGCTGCTGATAGACCAGCACGCTGCACATGAGCGTGTCATGTATGAACACGTGCTGGATTCAAGAGATATGGGATGGCAGGAGCTTCTGAATCCCGTGACACTGGAACTTAATCCTAAGGAGCGGGTCATTCTTGAGGATTTCATCCCGTATCTGGAAGAGGTGGGTTTTAGTATTTCCGAGTTTGGTCCTGATACCTATGTTGTTACTACTGTGCCCACGGTGTTTGGCAGGATGGAAAATCCCGATGTGGTACATGACATAGTATCTGACCTGCTCTCTGTTGGCAGAATAAAGGACGATACTGAGATATATGACCATGTTTTCAGTACTATGGCATGCAGAGCTGCCATAAAGGCGGGTGCTGTGTGTAATAAGGATCAGATGGCTGATCTTATCCGCCAGCTTAAGAAATGCAGGAATCCATACACATGTCCTCATGGCCGTCCGACAATGATCTCTTTCACAAGGGAAGAACTGGACCGCATGTTCAAAAGAACGGGATGAATTCGCTACTTTTATAACTTTGTACCACAATTGAGTTTTCGATGATAGACCCGGTGAACAAATCCAGGATCCCAGATGAGTGGGTTGCGCGTTCCAATGTGCCCAGGAACGAGCTTATAAAAGGCATTGAAAGTGGAAGACTTGTTCTCTTAAGCGATGGCTCTGTGCTCAGGAGGGGTTATACCACCGGGACGACAGCAACAGCCGCAGCCAAAGCTGCAGTGCTCTCACTACGCAAGCCTGTTTCTCATGTATCTGTGCCTACACCTGTAGGGTTGAGGGCTGAGATGGATGTGCAGGCTGTCAATGGTCATGCAGTTGCTGTAAAGGTATATAATGATCATGAATCCGATATCACGCGTGGTCTTGAATTCGTGGCTGATGCCAGAGAGATCGATGACATCGTTATTCGGGCAGGCGAGGGTATAGGTATCGTTACAAGGGACGGCCTGGAGTCAAAGAAAGGATATCCTGCCATCAATCCCAGGCCCATGGAACAGATTAAGGCAGCTATTGCTGAAGCTGTGGAAGAACTTGGCCTGCAGGGGGCAGAAGTCACTTTATCTCTCCCCCGAGGCGCTGAGGTTGCCAAGCAGACCCTGAACAGCCGCATTGGTGTGGAAGGGGGGATATCCATCCTGGGCACGACCGGATTTGTGGAACCCTGGAATGATCACCTGGGCGAGATGAAAGAGGATCTCATACGCAGTGCTGACAAGGTAGTGCTCACTACCGGCAGAATAGGCATACGTTATTCTACTATGTTGTTCCCGGGATATACGGTAGTGCTTGCAGGCAGCCGCATATCAGAAGCTGTAAGAGCAGCTAAAGGTGATGTAATTATTTGCGGACTACCCGGTCTTGTACTTAAATGGGGGAATCCGAACATGCTTGAAGGCAGCGGTTTTGCAACAGTTGTGGAGATGCTGGAACTGGACCCGGGTAATGAGAGGCTTAAGAAGGCTTTTGACATGGCAGTGGACAAAGCCCATGGTGCACGGGTAGTGGTAGTGGACAGGGATGGCACTGTACTTATGGACAGCGGGGAGAAGATATGATCATCGTAGGTGTGGGTGTTGGCCCCAATATGCTGACCCAGGAAGCTATTGCAGCCATCCTTAATGCCCCTGTTATCTATGGTTCAGGCAGGTCTATAGAACTTGTTAAGGACTTCATCGGATGTGAAGCTCACATAATCAAGAACTACAGGGAGCTCCATCTGCTGCCTGCTGGTGCTGTGGTGCTTTCCACAGGGGATCCCATGTTCTCAGGACTTGGAAAATTCGCTGGCGAGGACGACAAAGTGATCACGGGAATCTCTTCTATACAGGCTTCATGTGCCCGTTTTCATGTGGAGATGTCTAATCTTGCTATGATCACTGCTCATGGGCGTGATCCATCGCCTGCCAGGGAAGCTCTCATTAGAGAGGTCGGTTTTGGAAAGAATATATTTCTGTTACCTGCCGAGAACTTTGGCTCTGAGGAAGTAGCTGCCTTGCTGAGGGAAATGCATATTGATGCAAAGATATGCCTTTATGAGAACATCGGTTATCCTGAGGAACGGGCAGTTGTTGGTTCAGTGCAAAATCCTCCTCTTGCAAAATCTGACATGTACTGTATTTTGATCGTACCTCGCTGAGTTCAATTTGACCAATGTGTTACGTTTTTTATATGTAAGTCTCCTTTATACAATATTAATTATGTTATTCGGTATATCTGTCTCCTTTATTACTAAACCTTTAACCGTTTAAAACAAGAATCGTTACCTTTATGTATAATAACATGTAAGTCACATTTACCTAAATCAAATTAACTTGATTATCCAGTTGGAAAACGATAGGAAGGTGATTATTATACATATTTTTGAAGGATTCTTACCATCACCGTGGTGGCAGCTATGGTTCGTATTCTCCATACCTGTCATCATGTTCGGTATGTATCGCTTGAACAGGCTCGTGAATGAACGAAGAGAAGTAGTGCCTCTGCTGGCAGTTGCCGGTGCTTTTATCTTTGTACTTTCATCTCTCAAGCTTCCATCGGTAACAGGCAGTTCATCTCATCCTACAGGGACAGGGATGGCAGCAATACTTTTCGGTCCTGCAATAACATCTGTGCTTGGTCTCATTGTACTTATATATCAGGCTCTGTTCCTCAGCCATGGGGGAATAAGCACACTGGGAGCTAATGTGGCATCCATGGGTATTATAGGTCCTTTCGTCGCCTATGCTTTCTACAAGGCTGCATCAAAGTTCAATATGAACTTTTATCTCAACATATTCCTGGCAACTGCAATAGCTGACTGGGTGACCTATGTGATAACAGCCACTCAATTAGCCTTGGCTTTCCCGGCAGGTGGTGCTTTAACGGTCTCAGGTTTCATGTCATCGTTCACTGCATTTGCAGCCGTGTTCGCCACAACTCAGGTACCGCTTGCCATCATGGAAGGTGCTCTCACTGCTCTCATTATGAAGTATGTGGTGCAGGTAAAGGGTGATGTGCTTGTGAACCTGCAGGTTCTCACATCAGATGCGGTTAATAAGCTCAAAGGGGCGATGGCATGAAGCTGGAGTACATAGTAGGATTTATAGCGATCCTCTTTGTGGCTCAGTTCTTCTATGGACTTGCAGCAAATCCAGGGTCGGAGTTCGGGGGTGCAGATGGTGAAGCAGAGGATGTGATCTCAGGTATCAACCCCGATTATGAAGCATGGGACCCAGGCTTTCCAAAGTTTGAGCCACCTGGCGGGGAAACCGAGAGCATGCTCTTCGCTCTGCAGGCAGCCATAGGTGCTATTGTTATTGGTTACTTCTTTGGTTATTACAGGGGAAAGAACCAATCAGGTCAGTAATGGGCTTCATGAGAAGCCCTTTCAGATCTCATAAAATACTTTTGTAAAATCTTTTTATTATTTTTCTCTTCAAACGTATGCTTATAAAACGGAACACTTATCTAACATGAATCTCAATCCAGCTTGGAAAGAAGCTTTTTTGCAAAAACAAATTATGTTGATTTAAATCGAGGTAATGCAGGAAACATTATGACCTATATACTGGACGATTACGCCCTTAACAGCCCCCTGCGTGAAAAGAACAACTGGCTCAAGATCGCCATAACGGCTTTCGGCATAGTTATGGGTGTTTCTTCCAATTCTCCGTTCACTCCTTTTGTAATAGCTCTCTGTATGGGTGTTGCAACCATCCATTTCAGTAAGGTACCTGCAAGTTTCTACTTAAAGATCCTGGCCGCACCCGCAGGATTCGTGCTGGTCAGCGTGGTCATCATTGCTTTCTTTTCAGGTACTGGCAGTGAAGTTTTCGGTTTTGATCTGTGGGGTCACAGACTTGGAGTGAACACCGGGGGCCTGAACATGGCTTTAGTGGTGCTTGCACGTACTATCAGCGGTATGTCATGCCTTTTTTTCCTCTCCCTCTCAACACCTATGATCGAGCTCTTTTCTGTGCTGAAGGCAACCCGTTTTCCGGATTCCTTCATAGAGATAGCTATGATGATGTATCGCTACATTTTTGTTTTCATGGAGGTGGCCATAGGTATCAAGTACGCCCAGACTGTCAGGTTGGGCTACAAGGATTTCAGGACTTCGTTCAGATCAGTGGGCATGCTGGCTACATCTCTTTTCATAAGGGCATGGGAGCAGGGAGAGAAGCTCTACATTTCTATGAACTCCCGGTGCTATGATGGCAGGCTCATGCTGCTGGAGGAGAACCGTCCTTTAAAGAGGTCTGAAGTTGCACTCACATCCGCATATTTTATCTTGGTGCTTGTAGTTTTCTATTCCACGAGGAATATCCTTCTTATCTGAGGTAGATCATGACAATCCTGGAAACCAGAAATCTTGTATACAGTTATCCTGACGGCACAATTGCTCTGGATAATGTAAGCGTCAGGATAGATATGGGTAAAAAAATAGCCTTTGTAGGCCGCAATGGTTCCGGAAAATCAACACTGTTCCTGACCCTTAATGGCACTTTGGCCCCGAAGAAAGGGGAGGTGCTCTTCCATGGTGAACCCGTGAAGTACGATGCAAAATCCCTGCGGGAACTGCGCAAGAACGTGGGTATTGTATTCCAGAACTCTGATGATCAGCTTTTTGCACCCAGCATTTACCAGGATGTGGCCTTTGGTCCCACGAACCTGGGTTATTCAAAGGAAAAAGTAAACTCTGTGGTGCAGAGTACCCTTGATTATGTGGGACTTAACCCGCTCAAGAAAAAGCCTCCTCACCACTTAAGCGGCGGCCAGAAGAAGAGAGTTGCTATTGCAGGCATAGTCGCCATGGAACCCGAGGTTATCATCCTTGATGAGCCGCTTTCCAATCTTGATCCGGTGGGCGCGGACGAGGTGATGGACCTTCTGAATGAGCTTAACTACTTCGGCAAAACAATAATCATCTCCACCCATGATGTAGATCTGGCTTACAGGTGGGCAGATCATGTGTTCATCATGACCAACCACCAGATGATCGGTGAGGGAATACCTGAAGATATTTTCAGAAATGAGGAGCTGCTTCAAAGAGCAAATCTGAAAAAACCCCAGATACTTGAGGTGTATGAGGAGTTGCGCAGGCGCAGTCTTGTCAAGGCTGATGGCTGTCCAAAGGATATACCTGGTTTGGTAAGGATCTTGAAAGAACCTGAACTCATGTGGGTAAAAGTGTCTCCTGATGTTAAAATAGGGGATAGCATAAACCTTGGTCTGCTTCATGGTGAGTTCGCCTTGAATTATCCAATGGAGGCTGTGAATGGAAAAGTGCTGCATATTCATGAGGATTGCATGGCAATAGTGGAACTGAGCAGGCACTATGTGCGTGCAGGCTCCATAATGATCTATGATACTGACCATCATGATACTGACTTTCTACAGTTGTTCATTGCCAATGGGGATGTGGATACAGTGGGAGCTATGGGTAAAAGGAGCAAGCTCATAGCTGAGAAAGATAACATACGCCTGGACATCACCTCTGGAGTTATAGACCGCTCTATACTCAATGCCCTGTGCGGACAGAGATGCCTTATAATCACGCATGGAGGGATGATATACCACGCTTTTGAACGTATCAGTCATTATATTGAAGAAAGTGGTATCAACATCCATGTTGACATTATAAATGAGAATGGGGACATCTCCTCTCTTGCAACAGCTTGTACGGGGCAAACATCCTGTGTCGGATGTTCAGAAGAGCATGTTGTATAACAGATCAGAGGTCCAGATAAGTCCTTTTGAGAAGCAAAGCATCTGCTTCGTTGTCCGGGCTTTCGGATATCACAATGCCAGTTGCTCGGAAGTCCTTGAAGGCCTGCATGAGTTCGGTGTACTTCAGGTCTGATTCTTCCAGTCTCAGATGGTTCTTTTCTCCTTTGGGTCCATATTCAATGCCTGATATATGCACGTGCATGTTTTCCAGAGCTTCCCTTCCCAGCACGCTCTCTACTTTCTCAAGTACGGCAGTGAACTCCTCGTAAGAATTCTCTTCACCGTTGCTTCTTGCGTGCAGATGGGCAAAATCGATGCATGGGAGCATTTTGTCCAGATGGCTGCACATGCTGAGTGTTTCATCAAGACTGCCGAACTGTGTGGGCTTGCCTGTGGTCTCGGGTCTTAGCACCGTATCAATATCCTCTGCAGCCATTCTGGCTGTGAGTTCCTGCAGTTTTTTCAAAACTCTTGAAAAAACGTCTTCTGGATTATCTTTCTGATAGTAGGCAGGATGGAATACTATTGAACGAGCCCCACAGATGGAGCCTATGAGTGCGGAGTCGTATATCCGCTTGACACTGGCATCTATCTTTTCGGGTTCCGAAGAATTTAGGTTGATGTAGTACGGTGCATGGACACTAAGAGCTACATTCTGAGATGTAGCCGTTCTCTGAACTTCTTTTGCAGAATTGGCACCCATCTTGACTCCGCGCACGAACTCTATTTCCATGCAGTCAAGTCCAAGCTCCCTCACTCTGCGAATACCTTCCACCGTGGTGCCTTTAGCTGAGGAATGAGGCACTCCGGCTGTACCAAAGAGCAAATCTTTGTGTACCATCAGACTATGCCCAGATGCTGCTTGAGCTCTTTCATGCGCTCCAGAGAGATCTTCTGCTCGATGAGCTCCATGATAGTATCAATATCTTCAGGTTCAAGGGAACGTATGTCTTCCTTATTCTCCAGTGCAAGTTTTACCAGATAGTCCAGCTCTTCCGTATCTAAGCGCTCCATCCTCTCCCTGAAATCCTCTGCCGACTGCGCTATCTTGTGGGACAGCGGCCTTAAGATGAAAGGGTAGTCATGTCCTCCTGATGATGTCGTATTTCCATCAAGTTCAGGTGCAAGCTTATTGAATATCTGTTTGTCCATGTCATTGAATAATCTGCCCATGAGTTCTAGTTGTAAAAAGTAGTTTATAAAATTATGTACCAGCTTACAATTTCAGATGCCCGTGGATGTCTATCTCTCCAAGCACTATCCTTGTGGAGGAGATGCGTATCTGGTCATCGGCGAGGACGTAATCAATTTTCACGATCCTGATGTCCTTCAGGTTCTTCTCAGCCCTGAGCTTATTTATCTCCAAGGCAACAGGATATGTTTCGGGAGAAACAACAATGTAGTCGTAATCCTCTGCAAGGGTCTTTCCAAAGGGGTCATTTAGCTCTATGATCGTGTATTTCTGACCCTCTGCAATTTGCTGTATGTACTGGATGACCCTTTCTTTCCGTATGCTATAATCAGGTATCTTGCGTGGACGCTTGTTTGCCATTTCGTTGGATGTAAGTCCTATATCGACTTCTTCATTGCCGGCAAGCTCAAAGGCTTTTCTTAAAAGCTCCCTGTGTCCGTCATGAAGACACTCGAAAGTTCCACCGACTACTACTCTGGGCATTGGTGGTACAAAGGGTATTTTATAAAATAAATGTTTGCCCGAAAACGTCAGGTTGTTCCAACTGTAAAATTGATCGATGTATTTGGCATTATTACTTTCACTCCGCTCTCTTCATGTATATATATCCTAAAGATCAATAATTCACCGAATTGTGCACCGGAAAGTTAACATGTGCACCACAAAGGAGTCATTCAAATGTCAGAAATAATACTTGAGGATCTGGACCATGTAGGTCCCGCAACAGCCCAAAAACTCATAGATGCAGGTTTTTCAACAGTAGAAGCCATTGCTGTCTCTTCTCCAGCAGAGCTCGCAACAGCAGCTGATATAGGTGAGTCTACAGCGGCCAAGATCATCCTGGCAGCCCGTAAAGCTGCTGATATTGGTGGTTTTGAAACAGGTGATGTTGTAATGGAACGCAGGAAACTGGTAGGCAAGCTCTCGACAGGATGCAAGGAGTTCAATGATATCATGGGGGGTGGAATAGATTCCCAGGCCATAACTGAAGTCTATGGTGAGTTCGGTTCAGGCAAGACCCAGGTTGCTCACCAGTTAGCTGTCAATGTGCAGTTGCCACAGGAAAAAGGCGGATTGAACGGCTCTGTGATAATGATCGATACTGAGAACACCTTCAGACCTGAAAGGATAAAGCAGATGGTAGATGGTCTTTCAGAACTTTATGGTGAGGATTATGATCATGAAGAGTTCCTCAAACATATACATGTCGCAAGGGCATACAACTCCAATCACCAGATCCTGCTCGTTGATGCAGCATCAGAACTTGCAAACCAGCTCAAGGATTCTGACAAACCGGTAAGATTACTTATAGTTGACTCCTTGACCGCACATTTCAGGGCAGAATATATAGGTCGGGGTACCCTTGCCGACAGGCAGCAAAAGCTCAACAAACATCTCCACGATATCCAGCGGTTCGGTGATCTCAACAATGCTGTGGTACTGGTGACAAATCAGGTTATGGCAAAACCGGACGCTTTCTTTGGCGATCCAACAAAGCCCATAGGAGGGCACATACTCGGTCACACTTCCACATTCAGGCTATATATGCGCAAATCCAAGGGGGATAAAAGGATAGTCAAGCTTGTGGACGCTCCGAACCTTCCAGATGCTGAAGCAGTTATTTCGGTTACTACAGCTGGCCTGCGGGATCCCTGAACAGCAGGTTTTTAAACTTTTTTTCTTATTTACCTGCATGAAGTTCAAGGCCATTGCAGTTGACATTGACGGTACTATCACTTCCAGGGACAGAAGCCTTGATATGGTGGCTATTGAGAGTTTACGCTCTCTTGATGTACCTGTGGTGCTTTCCACAGGCAATATTCTTTGTTATGCCCATGCAGCTGCAAGGCTCATAGGAGTAGGTGGGATAGTTATAGCCGAAAACGGAGGAATAGTTTCTCCTGGTTTTGATACGATCCCAATAGTATCCGAATACATGACTGAATGTCAAAAGGCCTTTGATCTGCTCTCTGATAAGTTCGAACTAACTAAACTCGACCCTGAAAATCGCAAGACTGAGATCGTTCTCAGGCGAAACTTTGATCTGGAACTTGCCAGGCAGATATTGTATGATCATGCTTTTAACGTAGAGGTTATTGACACACATTTTGCCATCCATATCAAGAGCACGAAAGTGAACAAAGGTACTGGTGTCATTAAAGCTGCCGAGCTGATGGGTCTTAAGCCAAAGGATTTTATCGCCATAGGTGACTCTGTGAATGATGTGGAAATGCTTGAAGTGGCAGGTTTTGGCATAGCTGTAGGTAATGGAGACCCGGAATTACGGTCAGTTGCCGATTATATTGCTACATCATCTTATGGGCCAGGAGCAGCTGAAGGCATCACCTATCTTAGGGAGCGCAGCCTCATATAAAAAACAAAAGGCAAAAGCAGTTCATTCTATAGCTTTGCCTAATGCAGCATTCTTATCTACTACTATGTAGTCTTTAATTGCTCTTACAGAAGTAAATGGAAGAAGAATGTACTGATCATCTGTCCTGTACTTTGAAGTGTCAAGGCTCATGTCTGGTTTAACTATAAGATCAATGAGGTCTCCTGTTTTTCCATCCATGACTATGTTGAAGAGCACACCCAGTTCAGTGCCATCCGTAGCCATTACCTGTTTGCTGGAGAGGTTCTTAGCAAATACCTTCGTCATGTAGTTCACCCAATAATTCTAAACTTTTCATATATTTATCTGTATCCTATATAAGAGCTTGTTTCTTCTTTCGGCATCCCGCCCTTGAATAGCTCATGTATCTTTTTATAGTAGTCCATAAGGTTCTCGGAAAGAGTGGGCCTTACCTTATTCAATGCTTCCATAAAATACTTCATGTCCACATTCTCTATGTTGAAGTTCTCTCTCAGGGCCAGCATAACAGCCTCCCTGCACACTGCTTCAATGTCAGAACCCACGTAACCCTCTGTGATGTTCGCTAGTTCATCAATAGACACGTTACTTGCAAGAGGTATATTTCTTGTGTGTATGCGGAAGATGCTTCTCCTTCCTTCTCTCGTGGACTGGCCCACAAGCACAAGCCTGTCAAACCTCCCGGCACGCAGCAATGCAGGATCGATCATATCCGGCCTGTTAGTTGCAGCAATGACAACTATCTCTTTCAAGGCTTCGAGGCCGTCAAGTTCAGTAAGCAGCTGGTTGACTACCCTTTCAGAGACCTTTGCATCCTCGGACATGGAACTCCTTGCAGATGCAATGGAATCTATCTCATCGAAGAATACCACACATGGAGCCACCTGTCTTGCCTTCTTGAATATTTCCCTTATTGCACGTTCAGACTCTCCCACCCATTTGGAGAGCATCTCAGGTCCTTTGATACTGATAAAATTGGCATTGGACTCATTGGCAACAGCCTGAGCTATAAGGGTCTTCCCTGTGCCAGGTGGTCCGAACAGTAAAATACCTTTTGGAGGTTTTATACCCATCTGCACGAACTTCTCAGGCTTTGTGATAGGCCATTCTACGGCCTCTATGATCTCCTGTTTGACATTGTCCAGTCCACCCACATCATCCCATTTCACAGATGGTATCTCGACCAGCACTTCACGCATTGCAGAAGGCCCTATCTCTCTTAACGCATTCTCAAAGTCAGATCTGGCCAGTACTATCTGGTCAAGTTTTTCCTGCGGGATCAGATCATCGTCAAGGTTCAGGTCCGGCAAAACTCTCCTCAATGCCCGCATAGCAGCTTCCTGTACAAGGGCCAGCAGGTCTGCTCCTACGAATGCCTGTGTGTTCTTTGCTATATCCTCAAGGTACTTCTCATCAACATCGGTTCCCAAAGGTACGCCTCTTGTATGAATCTGCAGGATCTCGAGCCGTCCTTCAGCATCAGGAACACCGATCTCTATCTCTCTGTCGAACCTACCTGGTCTGCGCAGTGCAGGATCAATGGCATCCAGCCTGTTCGTAGCTCCGATAACCACTACCTGGCCACGTTCTTCCAGGCCATCCATCATCGTAAGTAACTGAGCAACCACACGGCGTTCCACTTCTCCGGTGACGTTCTGCCTTTTTGGGGCAATAGAATCTATCTCATCAATGAATACTATGGATGGGGCATCTTCTTCCGCCTCTTCGAATATCTTGCGGATACGCTCTTCGCTTTCTCCATAATATTTTCCCATGATCTCAGGGCCTGCGATATAGAGGAAATTTGCCCTGGATTCGTTTGCCACAGCCTTGGCTATGAGTGTCTTTCCTGTTCCGGGAGGGCCGTATAATATGATACCCTTCGGAGGTTCTATGTTCAAACGCTGGAAGAGTTCGGGGTGTTTAAGGGGCAGTTCTATCATTTCCCTTACTCTCTGTATCTCATCTCCCAATCCACCTATGTCCTCATAGGTGATGCCCCTGGCCGCACTTTCGTACCCTCTGACCGGTTTTTGGCGCAGTTCTATATCTGTAGTCTCATTGACAATGAGCACTGAGTCATGCGGTTCTGCCTCAACAGCTATAAGAGGTATTGCCTGTCCTCCAGAGGACTGGCTTGCCATGGGCTGTGTCATAGAACTTATAATAGGTATCACATCACCCACCACAAAAGGCCGCTTCAGTATGTTCCTTTTTATGATCTCTTTAATGTGTTCCCCATACTCCATCACTACGCCTTCCGGTGGAGCAAGTATTAGATGTGTGGCAGGTTCGAATTCTGCCTTTTTTATAGTAACTCTTTCGCTGATGCTAACTCCTGCGTTTTGCCGGATGAATCCATCTATTCTTACAATACCCTGTCCCCAATCCTGACGGTCGGCCCTCCACACTTTAGCGCATGTCCTCCTCTTGCCGGTTATTTCTACTATGTCCCCGGGCGAGAGCTGCAGGCTCAGGAGAGTGCTGGGGTCCAGACGAATGATGCCGCGTCCGAAATCGTTCGGATGTGCTTTTTCAACCTTGATCTGTACTTCGTCCATGATGTCATCCTGTAATTAAATCTCATATATAGTCCGATTATAGGTATTTATTTTTATCTAATGCATAAAAATACATGTGCTGGTCACTTACTAACATATGTTCCCCGGAGAGGAACCTTTTAAACTATTATATCTCACATATTTTTTATGGGGTTAAATGCTTTATTTCTGAACTGTACTTTGAAGAGATTACCACAGATCTCTAACACACAAGTATTGACAGACAAGGATGCTGGGCTCTTTCATATCTGGAAGTGGAAAGTAAGTGTACTAGGATTGCAGACCATAAAATTTTCTTTGGTGTTTCTTCAGACGAGGTTGAGGGTGATGAATGGTCACTGATACTTGTAAAGATAAAGGCATGTGATATACTTGTGATGTGCTCTCCCATCTGGTTCGGTGTTCGATCATCTGTAGCACAGATGGTGATAGGGGGGCTGGAAGGGACCTATGGGGCATCTGATCTACAGACTGGTCAGTTTCCTCTCTACGGCAAGGTTGCAGGTATGCTTATTGCTGGTAATTAGGGCGACACCCATGATGTGGCTGCTAATACTCTCTTCAACCTGATATCCGGGCTGCACAGTCCCTCCAAACGTGGGCAGCTACTGGGTGGGGCCAGCCGGGCCGGGCCAAGCTACATAGCAAATTGTGGCGAAAGACATCTTTATACCAACAAAACGGTTAGATATATGGTACACGATCTCATCTGCTTTGGAAAACTGTTGCAAGCAAATCCCACTCCCACCAATTTGAGGGAACTGTATCCAGAAGCTGTCAAGGAAAGCGATTCATGAATTATACTGTGTATTCTGTTTATTCTGCCCTTGAGTTTTATCATGGTTATTAAAGACAATACTAGCTTGTTTTAAATACTCTTATATTGCTGTTTACTATGCAGATATACTTTTTCTGCAGGAGACAAGCATTGGATCTGAAAGAGGATATACGAAGTAAAGCCATGGAAAAGGGATTCCAGCTTTTTGGTGTTTCAGACATAAACAAAATGGAGGATGTCGACTTTCCACCCGGGCGTGGGCTTGTAAAGCCGTCTGAATTTATGCCGGATGCAAAATCACTTATTGTTCTGGGTATGGTGATCTGGGACGAAGGTATGAACGCTGCAATAAGCACTCCAGGGACTGGTGATTTTAGCGGAGGCGAAGCAGAATATTATAATCTATATTACGAAACAGTGGAAACACGTGCATGGAGACTGGCTCAATGGTTATGGAATGATAAAAGTATCAAGGCATTACCTACCCATTCAGTGCATGTGAAAGTAGCGGCATATCTTGCAGGCCTTGGTTTCATAGGCCACAATACTCAGGTGATAACTCCTGAATATGGTCCAAGGGTACGCTGGATAGCTTTGCTCACTACTGCTGAACTAATGGCCGATCAGCCCTTTTCCCGGGACCTGTGTGCAGAGCAACCACTCTGCCAGAAAGGGTCATTGTGCGTAAAAGCCTGTCCTTATGGTGCGATTATTCCAGGTCCGTCACAGGGAGTTCCACCGGGTGAAAAAGTGATATATGATAAATGTGTAGTAGCACATGAACTTGAAAAGGATATAGATCATAAATGGGAGAAGCATATCCGCAGGATCACAGAGCGTGGATTTATGGAATGCACCATCTGTAACCTTGTTTGTCCTTATGGTAAAAATGTAGATGCGCAGATAATTCCCAGAAAAAGGGGTCTTGCCTGAAAGCAAGAACTTTTTTATTTTTGATGGCAAAAGACGAAATTGCTAAAATGTTTTTCTATATAGGCCTTCCATTTCCATCCGAGGGTGCAGATGGAAGATGCTCTAAAAAAGTTCCTTTTTGGCTTTGTAGAACACCAGTATCTTTATTGGACCGCAAGAGTTCCCAGAGAATGGAAAGTGAAGTTAAGTAATTCTCTGTGAACTCCGTGTTCTATGTGGTTTAGGGTCCTCTGAGATTCCCTCTCTATTGCAGTACTAATCCTCCTTTTTTAGA
>CAZAMM010000053.1:0-14273 GCA_964486435.1 uncultured Methanosarcinales archaeon
TTAAAGACATAAGGTTCGTTCTGTTGTTCTATGTAATAGGTGACCTTGTAACTACAATATACGCCATAGGATCTGGTCTTGCACAGGAGGGAAATCCGATAGTAGCTACATTCGCCTCCATGAATGGACTCTATAGTATCGTATTGTTCAAGGTGCTCTTCATAATAGCAATGCTGGGAAGCTATGCTTACATAATTCATTCCCCTGCAGGGAAAAAATATGATCAGACCTTTGCATGGAATACCCTCAGGCATATAATTTCTATAATGGGTGTGATGATAATGATCAATAATCTGCTTGTAATAGCAGGTTATAACAGCCCGGTCTATCTGATACTCAGCTTTGTAACCAGCCTTCTCTTCTGAGGCCGGAGTCGATGTATATTATTTTCTTATGGTCGATAAAGTTAATGTAATGTCAGTTCCAATGTATCGCGCACCATTCAAACAGGTGCAGGATATATCATGACTGTTGTTGTATTCACTGAAAAGAACAAAGCTGCTTCACAGATAGCCAACATCTTAAGCGGAGGCAAGCCTGACAGAAAGCTTGTAGAAGGAGTGCCAGTCTACGTGTTCCGCAAGGATGGTAAGGAATGGCAGGTAATGGGTCTTTCAGGTCATATAATGGGTTATGATTTTCCAAAGGAGCTTAACGACTGGAGGTCTGTAGACCCGGCCAAATTGATCGCAACACAACCCATCAAGACAGTTACAAAAAAACCGTTTGCAGATGCCATAATATCTCTTGCCAGAGACGCTGATGATATAATACTAGCCTGCGATTTTGACAGGGAAGGCGAGAATATCGGTTTTGAAGCGAAGGAACTTGCATCCCGGGTTTCCCGTGCCCCGGTGAAAAGAGCAAGATTCTCTTCTTTATCAGCTTCTGAGATCTCTAAGGCTTTCGATAATCCAGTGGAACCTGATACAGCTATGGCAATGTCTGCAGACGCCCGCCAGATACTCGACCTTAAGATGGGCGCTGCTTTTACCCGATACCTCACCCTAGCCGTAAGAGAAAGAGCACGTACCAAGGATATTCTATCCATCGGGCCATGCCAGACCCCTACTTGTGGCTTCGTATACGAAAGAGAGAAAGCCATTAAAAACTTTACTCCGGAGGATTTCTGGAAGATAGAAGCACTGTTCCATGCGAAGGAAATGGACTTTAAAGGGGTGCACCGCGCAGGCAATATAAAAGAGAAGGTAAAAGCAGCCGAAATCTTTGACCGTATCCGGAAAAGCAAGACCGGACTGATCACAAAAAAAAGCGTCACTGCAGTAAAGACAAATGCACCATATCCGCTCAACACCACCGAATTCCTCAAACGTGCCTCAAAGTTTCTAAACATCAGCCCTGAGTCCGCTCTTGAGATAGCAGAGCAGCTGTATCTGAACGGTTTTACAAGCTATCCTAGGACTGAAACAAATAAATATGCCGATGATTTTGATTTTAAATCAAAGGTTATAGCCTTTACATCTACAGAATACAGGGACTACGCACTTTCCATAATCTCGGCCGGAGATATTGTTGTGCGTAATGGCACAAAGGATGGACATGACCATCCACCCATACACCCAATAAAAGCTGTTGCTGTAAAGGAAGTGGCAAAAGCTGTAAAAACAGAGGGTGCAGGCAAGGTCTATGATCTGATAGCCCGGCATTTTCTTGCTAACCTCATGCCTGCAGCTGTATTCGAAAAGACGCATCTAGAGATCACAGTGGAAAAAGAGCTGTTCGACTCTTCAGGTTCAGTAATGAAAAATGAAGGCTGGATGGCAGTCTATCCCTTTGAGACAAAGAATGACAAATTACTGCCCGATGTTCAGGTGAACGAAGAAGTTAAGGTGAAAAAACTGGAGAACATAGCTTCTAAAACCACTCCTCCAAAGCACCTTACTGAAGCTGAACTTCTCACCCTTATGGATAAGCATGGCATCGGTACCAAGGCAACAGCTCCTTCTCATATCGAAACTAACAAGAAGCGTGGTTATTTTGACACTAAAGGCAAGACCATTGTCATTCAGGAAACAGGTTTCAGCCTTATGGATGCTCTCAGTGCCTCAGTGCCTCTTGTAGTAAAACCGGAAATAAGGGCACGTATAGAGTCCCTGGTGCAGGAAGTGGAGGATGGCAGCAAGAGCTTCGAAACCGCAGTTGCAGAGGGAACCGAGCTTATCAGAATAATGTATGTAAGGCTTACGGAGAGCCGGGATTCTATTGTATCACGGCTTGCAGGGTCTATAAATGATGGGACTGCCACTGAGGACAAAAAGAACTATATTGGCAAATGCCCGGATTGTGGACGCGTGCTGCGCATAATAAGCACTGATAAGGGACGATTTGTAGGATGCACCGGCTATCCTCAATGCAGGAAAACTTATCCTTTGCCCAGGGAAGGTGCACTTTCAGTACTCCGTTCAAAAAGCTGTAAGAAGGATGGAGCTGCGGTAATAAAAGTAGGGAACAAGTATTGCTGGGCAGTGGGTATAGGGCCATGCTTTACATGTGACCTTGTGAAGAAATGTTTCCCGCCTGAAATAGTGGGACCCTGTCCTATATGTAACGGAGAGATGTTTCTTGTCACTACCAAAGACTCACGTTTTCTGGGTTGTAGCAACCGCTGTGGCCGTACTCAGTCCTTGCCACAGGAAGGCAGACTCACAGTGCTTGAACGTAGGTGTGAGGTCTGCGGATGGAAAATTATCCGCACTAAGGAAAAGGATAAAGAAGCCATTGAAACATGCGCAAACCGCAGCTGTGGAAAGAACCAGGGTAAAAAAAGATTCGCATCTTGAGTTGATTTTGTTCTAAATCAATTAATCTTGATTAGTCATGTTGCGAACAAATCTTTAAATATAAGGAATACATACTAAGGATTAGAGATGAAGGGCAAAGCAGGAAAACCTTCTAATACCAAACTGGCGTCTAAATCCAAAATATATCCTGAAACCTCCTTAATTCCGCTTTGTGACTTCGTCTCTACCTCCATAGATCATTATAGACTTCTCTAAAAGCTATTTCTTTAAGTTCTTTCCTTGAAGATGTAGTTTCTACTCCGGATGGATGCCCAACTGCCAGTGCAGCCATGAGTTCAAGAGATTCCGGAGCTTCTAAAATCAAATTCACTTGTTCTTTATTGTTTAAGATCTCACCAAGCCAGACTGCCCCCAATCCAAGCTCACAACAGGCAAGTAGCATGTTCTGTATGGCTGCACCTATGGATTGCACATCTTTTGTGCGATCATACATCTGGGAAGTATCCAGAAAAACAGCTATAACAGCGCCTGCACCCTGTACAATAGAAGAATAACGAGTACAAACAGCCAGCTTTTCTATTGTCCCCCTGTTCTGTACCACTATGAATTTCCAGGGCTGGTTGTTAAGGCCCGATGGTGCCCAACGGCCAGCTTCCAGGATCATTGTTATATCTGATCTTGCCACAGGCTCAGATGTATAACTGCGGATGCTTCTTCTTGAAAGAATGGTCTCTATAGTTTTCTGCATTTATATCACTTCAAAAAAGGTAGACGTGTTCTTGTACATAAGACACGTCTTGTATGGAAATAAAAGAGTTACATTCCGGAAAGTTCACTTTTCATTTAATCCACTGTTAAGCCAGGGCATCATGGCACGCAACCTGCGGCCCACCTCTTCCACAGGGTGTTCCCGGTCCAGGCGTTCCATAGATGTGAGCACAGGTCTGTTCGCCTTGCCTTCGAGCACGAACTCCCTTGCGAACTCCCCGTTCTGGATACGCTCCAGGGCTTCGTACATGGCTTCTCTGGACATTTCATTTATCACTTTGGGACCAACGGTCATACCACCGTATTCAGCAGTATTGGATACGGAATACCACATTTTCTCCAGACCTCCTTCATGTATGAGGTCTACTATGAGCTTCAGTTCATGAGTGGTCTCAAAATATGCCATCTCTGGCTGGTAACCGGCTTCCGTGAGCACTTCAAAGGCAGTCTTGATAAGGGAGGCCACTCCACCGCAAAGGTCTACCTGCTCGCCGAAGAGGTCAGTTTCCGTTTCCTCGCGGAAAGTAGTCTCAAATACTCCGGCCCGTGTACAACCTACACCTTTGGCATGTGCCAGAGCTAACTGTCTTGCCATGCCTGTAGCATCCTGATAGATTGCAATAAGACCTGGCACACCATGTCCTTCTTTGTAGGTTCTGCGCACCAGGTGTCCCGGACTCTTTGGGGCTACCATGTACACATCGATATCCTTCTTGGGAACGATCTGGTTGTAATGAATGTTAAAACCATGGGAGAAAACAAGAGCGTTACCTGGCTCAAGTCCGGATTCTATCTCTTCATAATACACCTGGGACTGTGTTTCGTCCGGCAGGAGTATCTGGATGACATCAGCCGCTTTGGCCGCCTCTTTGACGGTCATGACCTGAAGACCATCTTCTTCAGCCTGCTGCCAGCGCTTGCTGCCTTTACGCAGACCTATGATCACCTCAAGTCCTGAATCGTGCAGATTCTGGGCCTGAGCATGACCCTGGCTACCATAGCCCATCACAGCTATCTTTTTATCTTGCAGGATGCTGAGATCAGCATCCTTGTCATAGTACATATTTACTGCCATTTTAATAACCTCTTATGTTTAATCTTCATACGCTCTTCGAGCCTCTGCGCAAGGCGATCTTACCGGTACGCACCATCTCCTTGATACCGAAGGGTTTAAGCAACTGTTCTATTGCCCTGATCTTGTTCTCGTCACCTGTTATCTCTATGACCATTGACTTGCTTGCAACATCTATGATCTTTGCCCTGAAGATGTCTGCAATCTGCATGATCTCTGAGCGATTGTTCACGTCAGCATTGACCTTAATAAGAACAAGTTCTCTTTCCACAGTGTCCTCAGACCCAAGGTCTGTGACCCTGATCACATCGATCAATTTATTCAGCTGTTTGGTGACCTGTTCCAGTACAAGGTCATCACCACGTACTACAATGGTCATACGGGATATTGTGGGATCTTCAGTGACTCCCACTGCCAGACTGTCTATATTATAGCCTCTACGAGCAAACAAACTGGCAACTCTTGAAAGTACACCATATCTGTTCTCCACCAGAACTGCAAGTGTATGTTTCATGCTTTCCTCTCCAGGTCCAGTATCTCGTTTATAGCTGCTCCCGCCGGTACCATGGGCGATACGTTCTCTTCACACTCTATCCAGAAGTCGATCAGCGTGGGCCTTCCGGAAGCTATTGCCTGTTCGATGGCCGGCCTGACCTCTGAAGGCTGTGTAACGCGCAGCCCAAGTGCTCCATAGGCCTCTGCCAGCTTTACGAAATCAACACTATTCCTTATGCAGGTATAAGAGTATCTTTTATCAAAGAAGAGTTCCTGCCACTGCCTGACCATGCCCAGATACCCATTATTGAAGATAGCGATTATAACAGGGATGTTCTCCTGTACAACAGTGGCAAGCTCCTGCGAGTTCATCTGGAAGGAGCCATCACCTGATATATCAAAGACCACTCTGTCGGGCTTTGCCATTTTGACCCCTATCGATGCCGGGAACCCGAATCCCATGGTACCCAGACCTCCGGAAGATATGAACGTGCGGGGTTCACTGAACCTGAAATATTGAGCAGCCCACATTTGATGCTGACCTACTTCGGTAACTATGATAGCATCCTCGCAGGCTTCATGGATCTGTTCTATGATGTATTGGGGTTTGATATTCTCCTTGCCCCCAATATAATGCATAGGATACGATCTCTTCCAGTGTACTATTCTCTGTAGCCAGTCTTCGGTGGGAGCCTTCTCTACATATTTAAGTAAGTCTTCCAGTACCTTTCTGGCATTACCCACTATAGGGATGTCTACGCGTACGTTCTTGGAGATCTCTGCCGGATCAACGTCTATGTGGATGATCCTGGCATTGGTTGCAAAAGATCTTATTTTGCCTGTGACTCTGTCATCGAACCTTGCACCCACAGCGATGATGAGATCTGCTTCCTGTATGGAATAATTTGCATATTTGGTGCCATGCATCCCCAGCATTCCCAAAAACAACGGGTGGTCCACAGGAAAAGCACCCATTCCGGTAAGTGTCGTGGTAACAGGAGCCTGCACTTTTTCGGCAAGTGCCTGCAGATATTCGCTGGCATTTGCACTGATAACTCCGCCACCTGCGTAGATGACAGGTTTGTATGACCTGGATATCTCTTCAGCTGCCTTTTTTATCTGCTGGATGTTACCTTCATAGGTAGGATTGTAACTGCGCAGTTTCACATTTTCAGGATAGTGGAAATCTATCAGTTCGGTAGTAAGGTCCTTAGGGATATCGATAAGCACAGGTCCTGGCCTGCCAGTGGCTGCAATATGGAAGGCCTCTTTCATGATCCTTGGAATATCGTTAGCATCCTGCAGAAGGTAATTATGTTTGGTTATAGGCAGGGTTATACCTGTGATGTTAGCTTCCTGGAAAGCATCGTTCCCTATCATAGACAGCGGTACCTGGCCTGTCAGAGCTACAATAGGTACTGAGTCCATATAAGCAGTGGCTATACCCGTGACCAGATTAGTTGCTCCGGGGCCGGATGTGGCTAAACATACGCCCACCTTACCTGTGGCCCTTGCATACCCATCTGCAGCATGGGCAGCTGATTGTTCATGGCGTACTAGCACATGGCGTATCTTTGAGTCATACAGTGCATCATAAATGGGAAGCACCTGACCTCCGGGATATCCGAATATCGTATCTACGCCTTCTCTATACAGACACTCGATGATGGCTCTTGCACCTGTCATCTTCTCTGTTCGTTCTGTCATGCGATCACTCTGATGGTCATTTTTTAGATATTGATCTGTGTTTATCACTCTTTTATTCTATCAGACGGTTCTGTCTGTATCAAACGATTGATACCGTTAAGCATTGCCTCCACAGAAGCCATAATAATATCAGTACGTGTGCCTCTGGAGGTAATCATCTTGCCGTCCTTTGAAAGTTTCACCAGTACTTCCACAAGGGCATCAGTACCTCCTGTAATAGCATCCACATGATATTCCTCAAGCTGGATATCCCCTACTCCGGACACTGCCTTCTTGATACACTGGATGGTAGCATCCACAGGTCCGTCGCCTATACCTGCCTGAACTACCTCCTCACCATCAACCTTTAGTTTTACAGAAGCTGTGGGTGTGACCCTGTTACCTGATACTACTGTAAAGTCCTCAAGTTTGACCCTGGAATTACACTGAATGTTCAGTACAGTCTCGGCAATTGATTGCAGGTCAGCATCAGTAACATGCTTTCCGAAATCACCCAGCTCTTTTACTCTCTTGAGGATTTCATTGAGATGGGACTCCTGAATATCATAACCCATTTCCTTAATTGCAAGGGATACGGAACTTTTGCCTGCATGCTTGCCCATTACGATCTTACGCTCACGTCCGATTACTTCCGGCTTTATGGGCTCGTAGGTAGACGTATCTGCCAGAAGACCATGTACATGGATACCTGCTTCATGAGAGAAAGCGTTGCCTCCCACAAGGGATTTGTTGGGAGCTACAGGTATGCCTGTAAGGCGGCTTACAAGTCTGGAGGTTTTGAAAAGCTCAGTTGTCTTGATACCCGTATCATATTTGTACAGCCATTCAAGGATCATTACCACTTCTTCAAGGGAAGTATTGCCTGCTCTTTCCCCTATGCCGTTAATGGTCACATGCGCTTCCCCTGCACCGGCTCTGAGAGCAGCTATCGTATTTGCGGTGCCCAGGCCGAAATCATCATGGCAGTGGATGCTTACTGGTATCTTTAAGGAAGCCGCCAGTTCCCTGAATATGGCCTCTGTCTTTTCGGGTACCAGCATACCTACAGTGTCGCAGAAACAGAGGCGTTCTGCACCAGTCTCTATACCTGCCTGGTATATGGACTTCAGAAAATCCATGTCTGCCCGGGAGGCATCCTCTCCACTAAGCTCAACGATAAGCCCATGGTCCCTGGCATACTCTGTGGTCTCAATGGCCATTTGCATTACTGCTTCTCTGTCCTTCTTGAGCTTAACCCTAATGTGCAGATCTGACACAGGAGCCACAAGATGAATTGAGTCTACATCACATGCAAGTGCATAGTCTATATCCGGCTGCATGATCCTGCAATAGCTGCAGATATCTGCGCTTAAACCTTCGGCTGCAATTGCGCGGATGGCTTCTCTTTCCCCTTCAGAAGTAATGGCTGACCCAGCCTCGATGATGTGCACCCCAAGCTCGTCTAGCTTGCGGGCAATGTCAATTTTGTCTTCTTTAGTTAGTGCCACGCCAGGCGTCTGTTCACCGTCTCGCAGAGTTGTGTCCAAAAAGCGGATGTTTTCCAATAATACGACCCCTTACAGGTATTAGTCTGTGGCAATAGCCAACAGCACCTACATCGATATCTCTATACTATATATGGATATCGATGTATCTATCACGATTGTTCATTTAAGGAGGATAATATAAAAACAGTGCCTGAATGACAGGCATCAGAAATACTTATCAATGACTTCTATTGAGCTTACCAGCAGGTCTACACATGCTTTGATGTCAGCTGTATCCACTACTTCCACAGGAGAGTGGATGTAACGGGTAACTACGCTTATAACACTGGATGGGATACCTTCTCTTGTCAGGTGTATGGCAGTGGCATCTGTTGTACCGCCATCTCCCACTTCAAGCTGGTAGGGGATGTGATTTGATTCTGCGGTTTCTGTCAGCCACTTAAGTACTCTGGGAGAAGCAATAAGGCCACGGCCTGAAGCATCTGCCACGGTTATAACTCCACCTTTACCCTGTTCCACTGCAGCATCCTTTTTATCTATACCCGGATGATCACCTGAAATGGTTGTATCTACTGCAAGGGCTACATCCGGGTCCAGACTGAAGGCAGATGTGCGGGCGCCTTTGAGACCAACCTCTTCCTGCACGGTTCCCACAGCATACACTGTCGCTTTGATGTCTTTATCTGCAAGTTGCCGCATAACTTCCAGAAGAATTGCACAGCCTGCACGGTTGTCAAAAGCCTTGCCTGTTATCTTGCCGTTTGCAAGGGCAACTACTTTCCTGTTCATGGAGACAGGAGTGCCCACGGTGATCCCCATATTTTCAGCATCCTCACGGCTTGTGGCACCTACATCGATGAACATATCCTCGGACTTCACAGGTCTTTTCCTGTCCTCGTCTTTCATCACATGAGGTGGTTTGGACCCGATAACTCCGGGAATGGGGCCGTTCCTGGTGTGTACCATGACTCTCTGGCTATGCAAGGTGGGGTCGAACCAGCCTCCTATCTTCACGAACTTCAAAAAACCCTTATCATCAATATACTGCACCATAAGACCAATCTCATCCATGTGGGTTGCGATCATTATAGACGGTCCGCTTCCCGTTTTTGTGCCTATGAGATTGCCCATCTTATCTGTGGTCAGCTTGTCCACGTAAGGCTTAAGTCCTGACTCCATAATGGCACGGATACTGTCCTCATGACCGGAGATGCCATGAGCATTGGATAACTTCTTCAAAGAATCGATCAGTTGTTCCATATTTACCCTCTTTTTTCTGTAATTAGTGGAGGATAATACGAACTGCTTGTATAAAGGTATAGATGTAAAATATAATCATAAAAAGAAAAAAAGACAAAAGTAATCCAAAAGTTTACTCTTTCCTGCTCACGAACACGAATGCCAGACCAAGGATGGCTGCTATCGGAAGTGCAACTGTTGGGAATTCCGGGATTGCTGTAACATCTCTGGATACAGCCACCAAATATTACTGTTTATCCACCAATAACACCGATAGTCACTATGTATTCCTTACAATTTGTGCATTTGAGTCCAAATGCATGGTTATAACGTTTTGATCAATGTGTATTGGAGCAGATGTTGGTTGAAAATCGTGTGTATAAGAATTTTTTGATGTCTTATAATTCAAAACCAATACAGTTTTATATGTTATTCTTTTAGTATGCTTTGTGAAGCTGAAAAAAGTAGGATTGAATGATCAACAGGCTTCTTTGTTCATAATATGTATTTTTCTGGCAATCCTAATTGCAGAATATATTTTTACTTATCTTGATGCAGGACAAGGCATAGTCCTATGTCTTGGTCTGACAATCTTCATATATATCATTGTCTCTGTGGTCGATATGAAGCACGGCTTCATAAATTCTGCAGAATCCCTGGCGATCATTCCACTTTATGTACTTTTTACATCATCTCTTCCCTGGTTCTTTATTAATCAGCAATTTCTCCTGCCGGCAGTATATTCACTGATATTGGCTCTGTGTTTCTGGCACATGCACGAAAAGCACCTCGAGTTTCATGCTGTTGGGCTTAAAGGTGATAAGCTGTTAAAGTACACCATTATAGGAGTATTGATAGGGCTATTCACAGGTCCCATAGAATACTGGGTACTGCAGCCGGCACCTTCTTTCCCTACATTTGAACTGAAATATCTGCTTCGGGATGCCGTATACATGACTTTTTTTGTCGGCCTGGGGGAAGAACTTTTGTTCAGGGGTCTGATCCAGAATGATCTTATCAGAATATTCGGTACCAAAAAAGGCATCTTTGGGCAGGCATTCCTATTCGGAGTAATGCACATGACCTGGCGATCACCCCTGGAACTCGTGTTCACCTTTTTTGCAGGGTTACTGTTCGGCATTTTATATCACAGGACGGGCACTTTGACCGCACCCATCGCATTCCATGGAATGAACAACACAATGCTGGTCTCGATACTTCCATACTACTTCGCCGGGTTGCTTATATAATATGACAGGAACCAAAGTTTGCATCAGGATAGACATTGACACGGTAAGGGATACACAGGTCCTTCCGGTTGTGCTGGAAATACTTGACCATTTCGATGCTCATGCAACGTTCTTTGTCACAACAGGACCCGACACGACCTTTAAGAACTACAGAAATTATCTGAACCCTCTTAAACTGCTCCAGAAAAAAGCTATCCAACAGCATGGAATGAAACAAATGTTCAGGGGTATGGTACACAAACAGCAAGTACAGGCATCTGAAAATCTTCACTTGATCATGGAACAGGGCCATGAACTTGGACTACATGGCTATTCCCACTATGAATGGATACACAATCTTCAGAAAAGAACAGAAGAGGAGATCACTTCATGGATATCCAAAGGCTGTGCACATTTTGAGGATGCATGTGGTTATCTACCAAGGTCATTTGCATCCCCTGGTTTTACAACAAGCAGCGAGTTCCTGGCAGCATTGGAAAAATTTAAATTTGATTATTCAAGTGACTTCAGGGGCAATGCAGCATTTTACCCACAGTTGAGCGCCTGCAGGTCCCGTACATTGCAGTTGCCTGTGTGTGCGAAGTCTTTCGGGGAACTGGAGTTCGAAGGTTATTCTCAGGATGAGATCTACGGTATTATCAAGCACGGCCTTGATACAGCGCAGCACTTCTTTGTGTTCTACATGCACCCATCCTATGAACCCATACTTAACAGGGACCTTTTAATTAAAGTGCTGGACCACATCATTTCCTCTGAGGATCTGGAGATCATTACAATGCATCAACTGTCAAAAACATTAAAAAGAAGGGGTTTGCCTGAGAATCCTGCAAATATATGAACTGGCACCCCATAACAATGCAACATCCGGTGGCATAGAAGTTGCAATACTGGAAACTTCCCGGGAACTTGTTGCCCTTGGTCATGAAGTGACTATACTTACAGGTGCAAAGGAAATGCCTGAAGAGCAGATAGTAGATGGTGTGAGGATCATTAGCATTGATTTCTGCAAAATAATGGCACATACTTGGAATCCATCAAGCCTGACTCTGAAAAGGCAGATCCTGTTCCCGATAGCGGTGCTTTTTAGTATGCTAGGGGACTTTGATATTTATCATGGGCATATTTACTCTTCAGGACTGGTAGCAAACTACCTCGCAAGGCGATCGGGTGGTGTTGCTGTTAATACTATCCATGGTTCCTATTATCCAATATGGAACAAACTTACTAATCCCCTTGCTGCCCATTGCTACAGGACAGCAGAACGTATGCTGGCACCGGCACTTGCTAAATTATCTGGTGTACAGTTGCATACCGGAGATTACTTTGCGCAGCAGGTGATATCCTGGGGTGCCCCTTCCCAAAAGATAAGAACCATACACAATGGTGCTGACATTAACAGTTTCCATCCACTGGTACCCCATGCAATCATGCCGGATCATGTATCTATTGACCCTTCACTACCAGTGATACTAACAGCCCGTCGACTTGTCAGGAAAAACGGTATTGATTACCTGATAAGAGCAATGGAATCAGTGTGCAGGGAAGAAAAATGTCAGTTGGTTATCATAGGAGAAGGCGAAGAGCGTGCGTACCTGGAAAACTTAACGCATGAGTTGCAGGTGCATGACCACGTGCATTTTTTGGGGATGATCCCCCATGATCAGCTTCCTCCGTATCTGGCCCTTGCTGATATAGCGGTGGTGCCAAGCCTGGTCGAAGCCTCCAGTATATTCATGCTGGAAGCAATGGCAATGGCAAAACCTATCATAGCGACCAATGCAGGCGGGCTTCCGGAGATCCTTCCTCCTTTTGCAGGCATACTTGTCGAACCCATGGATGAACTGGGGCTTGCAGAGGCGATACTGGATCTGTTAAAGAACAAAGAAAAAAGGCTGCAATTTGGAAAAATGGCTTATCAGCATGTAGAAGAGAACTATTCCTGGAAAGCTGTCGCACAGCAAATGGAATCTGAGTACTTGAGATTACTGGCAGAAAAAAACAGACACAGATAAGAAATTTGCCTGATATGTCTTTCGTATGAAAGCTTGTATTAAATACTGCATCCTAAGACAAACTCAAATGAAAATGAAGTAGGAAGCAGTATACCTACTTTATTAAAAGCCCAACCAGTTCAAAATCTTCCAGATATAATCTATTATGCTGTTTTTATTAATTACTGGTTCTTCTTTTACATCTTCTATATCTGCTGCAACTTCTGCATTTGTCTCAGGCATTGCTTGAAGCGCTGTAATGTTCTCGGATGGCACATTCTCAGAGACTACTATCTTTGCGCTGCCTGTACCGCCGTTGCTACTTGTGGTAACCTTGTTTTCAGCATCAGGTATTGCGGAATTAACATCTTCATCGTCGAATCCTTCATCTATGCCATCTATCTGGCCATTGCTGCAATCCCTTAAGGTCACTACCCTTGTCTTATCTTTAACTTTTAGAGTGTATTCGCCTGCTGGCCTTTCTGTACAGCATTCCTGTACAAAGTGGCCTGTCTTATCAGCCTTGACTTCCAGGAAAGCTATAAAAGTGAGCTTTACCTTTTCCACTTTGTCTATGGTCTGATCTGTTCCTTCATCATAACAGTTTGTCACAGCACCTGATGCTCCGGCTGCGTTACCGCTGACCACAAGGTTATAATTTCCTTTTGGAACAGGTGTTGAAACACTAGCAATTCCGGCAGATGCAGCAAATGTTTTGGAGAGGTCAAATCCGAGTATATTTGTGGTTATAGTAAGATCCTGTACTCCCTCTGCCTTAATGGTAGCTGTTGTACCTGGAGGTATGGGGACATTATCTTGCTTATATTCATATTTGCCATCTATGACCGGCACTTCTACTACGTAAGTAGTAGTGATTGGCACATAATCGCCAGGACCCACATCACCTTCAATAGTGATTGGACCGCTATCTACACATAGGTCTTCACCAGGACTTATTGTCAGGTTTTCCACAGGCCATGCAAGAGCACAACTTGCTGACAACAAGAGGATCAACATTGCACTGACCAACATAAAGGAAGTGCGACCGAGTAATTTATAGCTGGAACCTTGCATAATATTAGAGATACTTAATTTCAGTTAAACAACCTCCTACTATTCTATTCATTGTAAATGTGTGCACTTATACATAAAGATATTCATACTTGCAAATAGAATATTCAAGCAAAATATTGGCTGTAGATCTAAAATAAATGTGGAAGAATAGCACTAAATTATTTTCTATTAATCCGTAAAGATCTTGGAATCTCTATACTTTTAAATGTTTCATACACATATCATTGATGTTATAATAAAAACTAATTTGATTCTCTTTGATCTATTAGAATTACCTATGTTATTGTTGGTCTTGTTAATTAAACATCGCTAACTCTTTATTTCTATATTTCATTAAGAGGATAACAGAATACTTCAATATTTCAAGACTTTTAGCCGTCTTTCCGCAGATGTTCTTTTATTTTTGGTAATTTTCGTACAAACCTGTA
>CAZAMM010000054.1:0-13964 GCA_964486435.1 uncultured Methanosarcinales archaeon
CAAATTATACATACACCCGGGCATACACCCGGAGGTATATGTCTTTATGAACCGGCATCAAAATCGTTGTTCTCAGGAGATACGGTATTTCCCCAGGGTAGCATCGGGCGCACTGATTTTACTGGCGGCAACTCTATAAAGATAAGTGAATCCATAGAGAAACTTACACATCTGGATGTAAGGACAATGTATCCTGGACATGGAGACCCTACTTCTGACAATGTAAAGCGCCAGATAGAATTGTCACACCGGATGGCTAAAAGCATATTCAAGATCATCTGACTATGACATTCAAAAAGAAAGAACAGAATTCATTTGTTTCACAGTTCCTCCCAATGGACCTGAAAGAAGTGAAGCAAAGAGGTTGGGAAGAACTGGACGTGATCATTGTTACCGGGGATGCCTACGTAGATCACCCAGGGTTTGGAACGGCTATCATCGGCAGGGTCCTTGAAAATGCCGGATACAGAGTAGGTATTATTGCACAACCAAAATGGGACAGTGTGGAAGACTTTAAAAAATTAGGAAAGCCACGCTTGTTCTTCGCTGTAAGTGGGGGAAATACTGACTCAATGGTGAGCAACTATACGCCTTCTCAGAGATTGCGCCATGAAGATGCATATTCCCCTGGCAATAAACCCGGAATGCGACCAAACAGAGCAACCATTGTCTATTCCAACAGGCTACGGGAAGCATATCCTGATGTACCTCTGGTGATAGGTGGCATAGAAGCTTCTTTGCGCCGTTTTGCTCAATACGACTATTGGTCGGACAAAGTGCGCCAGTCTATTCTGGCGGACACACCTGCCGACCTCCTGGTCTATGGCATGGGAGAATTACAGATACTTCAGATAGCAGAAAGATTAGATAAAGGCATACCGGTAAAAAACATAACTGACATTGAAGGCACTGTCTGGAAAATGGAAGTAAAAATATGGAAGGAAAAAAGAGACGAAATGCTCAGGAACAATATAGAGATACCTTCCTACACCGAAGTCTTACAGGACAAAGTGCTCTATTCCAAAGCGTTCAAGATCACATTCGATGAACAGGACCCTGTGCGGGGAAGAAGGATAGTACAGGCCCATCCCAAAACAGTGATCATACAGAACAAGCCCATGCGTCCTCTTAATGAAAAAGAGCTGGACCATGTGTATGAGCTGCCCTATACCAGAAGGGCACATCCATCATACAGGAAACCCATACCTGCCCTTGACATGGCCAGGTTCTCTATCACTACCCACAGAGGATGTTTTGGTTCCTGCTCTTTTTGTGCTATAGTCCTGCACCAAGGAAGAACAATCTCAAGTCGCAGCATTGGATCAATACTTCGGGAAGCTGAAGGGTTCAAGAAGATCAAGGACTTCAAAGGTATCATCAACGGCCTTGGTGGGCCCTCTGCTAACATGTACGGAATGGAATGCGCAAAGTGGGAAAAGAAAGGGGCATGTACTGACAAACTATGCATTTATCCTGAAGCCTGCCCCTCGCTTAATACAAGCCATAAGAAACTGATAGAGCTGATGAGGAGGCTGCGAGAAATACCCGGCATATCAAAGATTTTCGTCGGCTATGGCGTGCGGTATGATCTGGCACTCCTTGATGAACAGTATATGGAAGAACTGTGCGCCCATCACATCAGCGGGCAGCTTAAGGTAGCACCCGAGCATTACTGCAATGAAGTCACCGATGCCATGAAAAAACCCCGCAGGGAAGTATTCGAAAAATTTCAGCAGAAATACAAGGAGATCAACAGGAAAGTGGGCAAAGACCAGTACCTTGTGGGATTTTTGATGTCTGGCCACCCCGGATGCACCCTTAACAACATGATCGAAACGGCAGAGTACATAAGGGACACTGGAAGATACACAGAACAAGTCCAGGATTTCACACCCACGCCCATGACTGCTGCCACATGTATGTTCCATACAGGGATCGATCCTTTCACGGGCAAGAACATCTATGTTGCAACTTCCAGAAAAGACAAAATGATACAAAGAGCCTTCTTGCGCTATAAGGACTCTCAGAATCAAATGCTTGTCTACGAAGGGCTCAAACGTGCGAACAGACTGGACCTGGTAGGCAATAGCTGGAATTGCCTTATCAGAAGGCCACCGAGAGGAAAAGAAGGGTAATGAGGACTATTTCATTGCCATTTCCAGCAGGTCCAGAATATCAATAACTTCGACCTTTGGTTCTCCACGCATAAGATTTGTTCTGCACAGGGGACAGGAGGTGACGAGATAATCCACACCTTCGGGCATCTCTTCGATGCGTTTCTTTGAAAGGGCCATAGACAGGTCGGGGTAACCTTTCAGTACGCCCCCACCTGCACCGCAGCAACGGGATTGCTCGTGATGGGATTTCATTTCCTTGAGTTCACAGATAGATGTGATGATCTGCCGGGGTGCATCAAAGACACCATTGCATCTGCCCAGATGACAGGGATCATGGTAGCTCACTTTGATGTCAAGAGGTTTGAGATCCAGCTCATGAAGGTGTTCCGCCAGAAACTCTGAGACATGTATCACTTGCAGATCACTGTGATAATCGTTCTTAAGAGTGGTATAACATCCTGCACAGCCTGTGATGATGGTGTGTGCACCGATCTTTTTTATCTGCTCCAGATTCTTAGACACAAGGGCATCCGGGTCCAAACCAGTACGGAACAGGGGTGAACCACAGCAAACCTCCTCAGGTATAAGAGTCACATCGAACTTCTTAAGCAGATCAAATGTCCTGCGTGTAAGCTCAGGATACCTGTAAGCACCTAGACAACCCACAAAAAATACATACGAAGCGTGTTCTTTGATATCGGAGTGATCTTCAAGCCATGCATGACGATATTGGGTTTCCCCCAGAGGGTTGCCAGCTAACACAGTAGCATCACGTAGTGCTGCCTGAGCATCGGTCATCTTCCCTTTCAGGACAAGCTGGTGGCGGGCATCCTGAACAACCTGGACCGGGGAAGCGCCAGATGGACACATCTGCTCGCACAGGCCACAGGTAGTACAGGTATTAAGGCTGTTTAGCACATCCTGATCTGCCTCAAGACCTTGAGAAAGACCATGGGCAACAAGCATACGACCTCTGGAGCTTGCTGATTCCCAGCCTACCTGCTCAAAAACAGGGCATACTGACCTGCATGTGCCACACCGTACACATTTGAGAATAGACCTCATATCGAGATTGGACATATCAAACACCCATTTTTCCGGGATTCAGTATCCCTTTAGGATCAAGGGCCTTTTTGATCGCGACCATGACATCCAGCGCATCACCGAGTTCTAGGCGCATGTATTCACATCTTGCACTGCCCACACCATGTTCCGCAGTGACAGTACCACCTATAGCAATGGCCGTACGATGGATCTTATCAGCTGCAGCGTTCAGCTTGATCCAGTCTTCATCGCTGAGCATATCTATACACATACCTGTATGCAGGTTACCATCTCCGATATGGCCGTAGGTCATGATAGGCAGATTGAACTCCCTGGAGATCTCATCCACTTTGCGTAGCATTCTTGGAATCTCTTTTATGGGGACTCCAACATCTTCACCCACATAGACCCTGGTACGCACAGGGTCAAGGCGCGAGATGGCTGCACCCACCAGTCTGCGGGCAGCCCAAATCTCATCTCTTTCCTTTTTATCCGAAGCCGTCCTGATATCTGAAGCCAACCCTTCACATGTTTTTACTATAAGAGCAACACCTTCCTTTACTTCAGCTTCAGTACCATCTACTTCAAAAAGAAGAATGGCACCGGCAAGCGGAAGGCCTAATTTCGGATCATAGGTATTAATCGCCTTGATAATGTTCGCATCCAGTATCTCACATGCAGAAGGAACGATTCCAGATGAGAGAACTCTTACAACAGCTTTCCCTGCAAGTTCGGGGCTATCGAATGAAGCAAATATGACAGAACGTTCTTTGGGAATGGCACGTACCTTGATTATTGCCTGGGTGATGATGCCAAGAGTGCCCTCCGAACCGACCATGAGATCAGTGAGAGAATAACCTGCAACAGTTTTCATTGTCTTTGAGCCGGTTCTTATTATTTTCCCATCTGCCATCACTATTTCAAGTCCAAGCACATAACTGCGGGTTGTACCATATTTCACAGAGCGCATTCCGCTGCCATTGTTGGCTATCAGCCCTCCCAGAGTGCACATTGCAGAACTTCCGGGGTCAGGGGGAAAGAAAAAACCGTATGGTTCCAGGGCTTTATTGAGCTTTTCCTGAACTATTCCCGGTTCCACTACTACCTGAAGATTATCAAAATCCATTTCCACTATCCTGTTCATTCCAGACATATCCAGGACAATTCCACCTTCCAGGGGAACACAGCCACCCGACAAACCTGTACCTGCTCCTCTGGTCGTCACCGGAATATTATGCTCATAAGCGATCCTGACAATATCCGAAACCTGAACAGTGGTCAGTGGTTTAATGACAACTTCCGGCATACCTATTATCTGGGAAGCATCAGAGGAATAACAATAGAGTTCACAGGTAGAAACAGATAGATTGTCCTTACCTACGATCATTCTCATTTTTTCTATTAGGTCAACTTTGAGCATAGCTTTCATTTTAGAGAAGTGGTCATTATTTATAGATATCGGTGATCACACAGAAATCTATAGCAAACATTTACATCTAACTATGCAGTATCCTACAAACAATGACACGATATTTCGAGGTATACCAGAGGGATGGTGCAGCAAGAAAGGGCAAGCTGATCCTTTCCAGAACTATTGAGACCCCATGCGTCCTGAAAACTGAGACTCTTAAAGATAACACTGGATCGATCGTGGATGCTGGATCCCTGTGGGAAATAGGGAATGTGGAAAAAGCTGATCAGAGGCTACAACAGCTTAGAAGCGGTATAGAAGATAATAAGCTGATCATATTACCTCATATGTGTCTTGCACCTGACGCGCCTGATTGCATACCAGAAGCCTTGGAAATGCTTGCATCAAATAGTGGAGCTACAGGAAGGGTGTATCGTAAAGGAAGAGCTCAAAAAGCTGCTGATCTTTACATACTTGAAGGAGCAGCTGTCTTTGAGAACAACGCAAGAGCATTACTGGAAAAAGTGCTTGACCTGAAAGATAATGTGCCAGATGATACAGCATTGTACCTCCCCGGCATCTGCCTTCCAGAGAACCTTGCAATGCTTGTTTATATTGGAGCCGATGTGCTGGATACCACTAAGGCTACGGTCGAAGCATATAAGGACATATATCTTACCCATGCAGGCAGTTTCCGTCTGGCGTCACTTTCTGAACTGCCTTGCAGATGCTCTGCCTGTGCATCTACCACTGCAGCTGAACTGAAGAATATGGATAAAGCCTCCAGAGCAAAGCTACTCGAACAGCATAATATTAATGCGATGGAAGCTGAACTTTCCCTGGTAAGAGAAAAGATATCTGCAGGCAATCTGCGGGAATATGTTGATGGCCAATGCCGCACCAGACCCTGGCTCACTGCACTGTTGAGACTGCTGGATAGAGAATATCGATATCTTGAGAGGGGGACTCCGATCACACGGAATGTGGAGATGCTTGCTAATTCGGGAGATTCTCTCACAAGACCGGAAGTTGTGAGGTTTGCACGCAGGATACAGGAAAGGTATACACCTCCTGAGCTGGATGTACTTCTGCTCTTACCATGCTCCGCAAAGAAACCCTATTCCATTTCACAATCCCACCAGAAGTTCGGACTGGCTCTGGGGAAGTACCGCAAATTTGTACATGAAGTAATAATTACATCGCCTCTTGGAATAGTGCCCAGGGAACTTGAGCTGACCTATCCGGCAGCTCATTATGATGTTGCTGTAACAGGTCACTGGGATGCTGAAGAAATGAAGTGGGTTTCAGGATGTCTTGAAGATTATCTTTCAAAGCACAGGTACACTGCAATAGTAGCACATGTAGATGGAGCTTACAGGCAGATATGCGAAATGGTGGCCGATAAGCTTGGTCTTGAGATACACTTTACAAACACTGGCAGTGTTACTTCTCATGAATCCCTCAGGAATCTTAGCAAGACCATGGAGGGACTATGTACAGGCAGAAAACTAAGCGAAACAAAAAGGAAAGCAGCAATGCTGAAGGCTATTGCGGATTATCAGTTTGGTGAGGGAGCAGGAGAAATATTAGTTCCAGATAATTCAGAAATTAAGGGACCTTTTCCCAGATATCAATCATTTTACGAAAAAACCCAGCTTGCAACCCTCATACCCCAGTATGGAACACTGGCAGTTACTATAGAAGGAGCGGAAATGATGATCCCACGCAATTCCTACATTGTCCGTATAGACGATTTCATACCTAGAGGTTCTATCCTCGCTCCCGGGATCCTGGAAGCTGACCCTGCCATTCGTGAAGGTGACGAGGTTTTTATGGCAGGTGAAAAGGCAATTGGCGTTGGCAGGGCGCGTATGAATGGCAAGGAGATGAGCATGTCTACGAGAGGCCAGGCAATGGACCTGCGCCATGTGAAGCCTAAATGATATGACATGATATTATGAATATAAGGATCCGGAAATTTACAGCTGATGACTTTGAAGATGTGCTGTGCATTGAGTCAGAGTCATTTACAGAACATAACCCGTTTGCTTACATGCACTTCTATGAAATGCATGGAGATATGTTCCTGGTAGCTGAATACCTGGGCTTTATAGTTGGCTTCATAATGGGATACAGGTTGAACGAATATGAAGGAAGAGTGTTTTCTCTTGCAGTAAGAGAGGAGTTCCAGGGAAAGGGCATAGGAGCTATGCTTCTGGACTCGCTGTTCAAAGTGTTCTATTCGAACCTTTTAAAATATGCTACTCTGGAAGTGAGGGTGAGTAACTTGAAGGCCAGAGGCCTTTATCGTAAGATGGGATTCATTCCCTGCTGGATAGAAAAAGAATACTATTCAGATGGTGAAGACGGGATAATAATGAAACTGAAACTATCTTCATATAGGTTCCATAACCTGGATCTCTTTGCAGAAAAAATAAAAAGTGTATCCATTAAGGATATAGAAAGGTTTCATAAATAATCGTTTTCTGAGTGCGGGTGACTTTCAGAAATTTTCATGCATGATACTATGCTGCATACGTGTGGCAAGCTTTTCCATTCTTTCTGATGTCCTCCCAAACCCTGAAAACCCATCCTTGGACATTACGGACGCAAGACTGTTACCCAGTACAAAGATGGCAAGTTTATGCTCAGCCTTGCTTCTATGCACATGCACCGGACTTATTGCCAGAGAGTCATATGCCGAAAACTCGTTAATAAAACCTTTTTCTTCCAGACAGCTTTTCATTTGTGCCATTAAAGTGTGCAGTTGAATCAATTCGTCTTTGTGCATACCAACCAACATATCCTTTTTTATTTGTACATTGTGCTATTGTGCACTGATGAAATTAATGTACTAGCAAAAATCAATTGATGTCAATAAAAGGCTATTGTCGGAAACATATGTCCTTGTATTTAATATATAAATACGATTAAAGAGATATAGATATTTTAGTTAAGAAAATATAAAATATAAAAAAAAGATGTTTAAAAAAATTATGTATTGACTATTCTGACCTAAAGGTCTTTAACAGTCAATATTTTTACGGAAGCGGGCCTTTTGGTGATGCTTCCGATCTTAGCACCAACAAGGTTTTCAATACCTTTATTTTCAGCAATGTCAAGTATCCTCTGAGTTATCACACCATCAAAGACAACACTCTTAACGTCCCCATTGTAGTTCTTAAGATTATTGACAAGGTCACGCACAGCAGTTTCACCAATCACATTATTACCAGTATCCAGGAAACGTGCACCAAAAGTACCCATTAGCTCTTCGGCGTGGGACTTGAACTTTCTGGAAACTGGTGAAAGCTTGACAACCTGCTCCACAACCTCAGGCTCTTCTTCCGGAGGCACCCGGACGACTACAGGTTCCTGAGAGAATTCACGTTGCTTGATAGGTCTTTTCTTTAACTTTGAAGGGGCAGCAACCCTTGGGATCTCAACGGGCCTTCTTTCTTTGGGCTTTGGTATCCTCTGCACAGCTGGTGCCTTTAGGGAATCGGAATCCTTCAAAGAATACTTATCCATTACCTGTTCTACTGGTATCTTTTGCCTTAGTGCCCTCACTATTTCCTTCTGTACAAGATCCTCTACACTCTTACCATCAGGAGCACGGGCAATGTAATCAATGTTAGCTACCTGGAGAAGCTCCTTTATTATCAGTTCCCCTCCACGGTCACCATCAGTAAACGCAGTTACAGTTTCTTTTTTCTTTGTTAGCTCTGCAACCTCTGGAGGTACATTGGTACCCCCTACACAGATAGTGTTCTTGATACCATATCTAAGCAGGTTCAGAACATCTGCGCGTCCCTCAACTACTACTATAGCATCTGAGTCAAAAACTGCAGGACCACAAGGTATCTTGTTCTTTCCAAAATACTGCATTTCTTCCACACGAACCGATTGACGAACCTCTTCAGCTATTTCCTGGGATTCCGGCACGTTGGTATCGAACATGTCAGTGAGAATGAACTTAGCACGTTCTATGATCTGCTTCCTCTTTGTAGCCCGCACATCTTCGATATTTGTAATTTCGATCTTGGCACTGCAAGGTCCGACCCTGTCAATGGTCTCCAGGGATGCAGCCAGAATAGACGTTTCCACCTTGTCCAGGCTGGAAGGCACCAGAATAGTGCCCTTTGACTTACCGCCTTTTGCACTGACAAGAACTTCTATCCTTCCGATGCGCCCTGTTTTCTGAAGATCTCGCAGGTCCAGATCTGATCCAAGCAGACCTTCAGTCTGCCCGAAGATCGCCCCCACTATATCCGGGCGTTCAATAATACCATCTGCACTGATCTTTGAATGAATGATATACTTGGTAGTATCTGCATTTTGCATATATGAATCTCCAAATTATTTATGCTATTTTTATGCTATAATCTATGGCACATATCTTGTTCATCTTGCAAAAACAGTCCGACAAGTAACTTACAACATTCAGGTGCAAAGAACCTGATACCGTTTTTAGGTTACTTCAACAGTAGCCCTCTGCTGAACCCAATCTCAATTCTGTTCGTTTTTTCCGACGTGCCACACGTAATTCAGCATTATATGTGCCTATGTCTAGAACACACGTCTACAGCACTGGAGGGTAACTTCCGTTCAATTGGTATATCCAATATCATCAGTACATTATATACCCTTACAGCCATTCCCTTTGGCAATCCCTATCAAATGTGATATTTGATGCTAATTATCAAACGTGAATTCCAAGTTAGTCCCTGATTATCGTAAATTAGATTATGATAAACCATTTTTGCGTGATCAGAATACCCATGTCCCATGGGTATCCTCAATGATTCTTGATTAATTTCAAGTTGATGTAGCCATATAAGTAATGATTACAATATGTAATATCCGTATGATATATAATAAACTTGTGGGTTTAGAAAGACGTTCATTCCCTTTGAAAAGAGAAACAAGCTAACGAATGAACTAAATATAGAGAGCGCAGAGTTCTAATATATGATAAGAAGAAGAGAAACATCTGGTAAAAAACTATTGATAATTGGAGGTGGTGCGGTTGGCATGGCGGTGTCCACTGGTGCCTCAAGACACACCGATTATGATGTAACGGTGATATCCACTGATAAACACGCATCATACAGCCAATGTGGCATACCTTACGTTTTTTCAGGTGATGTACCTGCCTTTGAACAACTAATAGTTAAAGGACCCGATTTCTTCAAAGAAATGGGCATCAAAGTAAGACTAGGCACCCAGGTAGACTCTATTGACCTTGAAAACAGGTTAATAAGGATTGGAAAGGAACAGCTGGGCTTTGACAAGCTTGTAATAGCTACAGGAAGCATCCCTTCCATACCTAAACATATAGAAAGGAGCAAGTCTGTGAAAAATGTGTTCACCCTGCGTACACTATCTGACGGTATGCAGATCGGTGAAGCTCTGAAAAATGCAAAGGATGTTGTCATAATAGGTGCGGGTTCCATCGGTGCCGAGGTTGCCATAGCTACCGCACGTCGAGGAATAAGAACCTTATTATTGAACAGAAGCAATACGATCCTTTCATCCAGCATTGATCCAGATATGGCAGAAACAGTAATAACATACCTGGAAAAGGAAGGGGTTCAGGTATTGACAGGATGTGCCCTTACATCCATCAATGGCAAAGAGAGTGTTACATCAGTAACAGTGAACGAAATAGAGATACCTGCAGATGTAGTATTAATCTCAACTGGCGTTACACCTGAAACATCTCTGGCATCAGAGAGCGGAATAGACATAGGATCAGGAGGAGGAATCATCACAAATGACAGACTTCAAGTCATGAGAAATGGAGAAGTCATTGAAGATGTGTTCTCCGGAGGAGAATGTACCCAGATATACAATTTTGTGACTTCCAAACCCATGCTTAGCCATCTGGCAAGCACAGCACGCAGAATGGCAGGAGTGATAACAGAGAATCTGGCAGGTAAAGGAACAAGTTTTGGTCCGGTGGTGAATCCATGGGTAGCATTGGTTGGTGACCTGCAGATAGGATCAGTAGGAATTACCACCGCGGAAGCAGAAAAACATGGAATTGGAGTTGTCAGTGGCATAGCTACAGGCTCTACACGTGCTGAATATTTCCCTGGAGCTGGCAAAATATTCATTAAACTCCTGTTCCATGACAGATACCTGGTCGGTGCTCAGATAATTTCAGCAGCCGGTACTAAAGAACGCATTGATGGACTTGCCCTTGCAATAAAGAGAAAACAGACTATAGATGAAATGCTCGAGATGGAAACATGCTATTCTCCAGTTGTTTCCACACTTCAGGACCCTTTGCTGTTTGCAGTCAAAGGTGCATACAAGAAAATGCCAAAAAAGGTTGCACGATGATAGAGATCGATGGGTCTTACGGAGAAGGCGGAGGACAGATACTTAGAACGGCAATTGCTTTGGCAAGCATTACATCAACAGATGTAAAGATATTCAATATCAGATCTCATCGGCCTAAGCCAGGCCTTAAGGCCCAGCATATGAGATCCATAGATGTTGCTGCAAAACTCTGTGATGCTGAAGTCAGAGGACTGTATATGGGTTCTCAGGAAATAACCTATTCTCCAATGGAAATAAAGGGGGCAATATTTACAGTAGATATTGGAACTGCCGGAAGCAGCTCTCTGCTCCTTCAGTGCATAATGCCGATGACAGCATATTCCAGCGGAGGGATATCACTTGAGATCACCGGCGGGACCGATGTTGCATGGTCCCCTACGATCGATTATCTCAATAACGTGACCTGTAAAGCACTTGGACAAATGGGATATAATTGTAAAATAGAAGTTCTGAAAAGGGGATACTATCCAGAAGGAGGAGGAAAAGTAAGTGTTTCCTTTGAACCTACAAAGCTTCATGGGTTCGATTTTGAAAAAAAAGAAGAGATGATTAAGGGAATATCACACTCATCAAAGCTTCCTGAACACATAGCACAACGTCAGGCTGTGGCGGCTAAAAGACTGCTTAAGAACAGAGGAATAGAATGCGATATAAATGCATGCGCTAAAAATGAACTTTCAACGGGAAGTGGGATCACATTGTGGAGTGGGTACAATGGTGCCAGTGATCTTGGAAGGAAAGGTATTCCTGCTGAAATGATTGGAGAGATGGCTGCAGAACAGATGATCCGACATCTCGATTCTGAGGCTTCAGTAGATCCATATCTGGCAGACCAGTTAATTCCCTATTTGGGCCTTGCAGGAAGCGGCTCATTTACCACCTGCAAGGTCTCAAAACACGCACAAACTAATATTCATATAACTGAAATGCTACTGGACATAGAATTTGACATACATAAAACGGACAAACTTGTCAGAATCTCAGTGAAGTGAAAGAACTGAAGCAGGTCAGTCCTCACTCTCAACTATGCCCAGATACTCAGCAGGAATCGACCTTGAAAGGGCGATGTCATCATTGGCTGCAATTATGGTGATGCCTTCCTTTTGAGCAGAATCTGCATCTATCTCAAGTATCACAGGATTATCCGTATGTACCAGTGCCGCCTCTACAGATCTTTCATAAGATGTGCTAAGATGTACATACGTTTGCCTGATAGGCGTGATACCACTTTCCAGCAGCATGTCGACCTCTTCCTGACTGACACCATAGTAAAGCAAAGGAAGATCATTTTCCGGATAATCAGACTCAAGTTCCACGTCTACAGAATGACCGTACTTTGCCCTTATGTGTTTACCATCAATCTCATACCTATTCTTTCTATCAGATTCGACAAGCGCAATGAGCCTTTCCTTGGTGCACCATCTATAGCGCTCGCTTAGAACATCCAGAAGATGTCCCAGACTAACCCAGCCGTGGTGATCCATTTTCAAGCCCACATCTTCTGGAAAATGCCTCAATGCGCCGGAAACGAATTTACCCAAACGCTCTTCGCGGTCATCGTCAAGGACGTACCGGCCTTCCACACCGCATGCCGGGCATGTCTCACCTCTGAAATATCCATGCTCATTGCATTTACGGATCATGATGTATCGGTCTTGAGATGTAATTAATCGTTAATATATGTTATCGAGACAAAAGAAAACTATGATAATAGTTTCGTCAGATTTAATACACACTCACACTATCAAGTTACACAAAATCGGAAATTGAACAAAGAGCAAATGTTCTAAATTAATAAATGCCCAGGGAATAATTATGAGCGGAATAGACGAGATCTACTCAAAACTTAGCAACTCCATAACTAAGGAAGAATTTGTTGAAAAGGTTAATGAAAAAGTAGAACAGATGGGTGGTCTGTGTGATGAGAAGACAGCAGCCATGCTGGTGGCACATGACCTTGGGCTGAACGAAACAGACAGGGGTTCACAAAAGATAGAAGATATAGAAAGCGACAGTGGGAACATTAATTTTATTGCGAAGGTACTATCTGTTTTTCCCATAAGGGAATTCACACGTGGTGACGGTACCCTGGGTAAGGTTGGAAATCTTCTGGTGGCAGATGAAACCGGAAGTATAAGGATAACACTTTGGGATGATAAAGCAGATCTGATCAATCAGGGCTTCATTGAAATAAATCAGAGTCTGCAGATAAGTGGTTATGTGAAAGAAGGATATTCAGGTGTTGAAGTTAACGTTGGCAGCAATGGGATGATATCCCATAGCCATGAAGAGGTCCAGGTTAAAAACCCTTCAACAAAGATATCTGACATTAAAGATGGCATGGGGAGTATAAACGTTGTTGGAAGATTACTTGATATTTCGGATGTCCGCACCTTTAACAAGAAAGACGGATCTAAAGGCCGTGTAGGCAATATAACAATTGGTGATGATACCGGTAAAATCAGGGTAACACTTTGGGATGACAAGAATGACAAAATAGCTGAACTACGTCTCGGGGATGCTGTAGAGGTAATCAATGGCTATGCACGGGAAAATAACTTCAGCCAGCAGGTAGAGATACAGATAGGTAACCATGGTGTAATTAATAAGACGGAAACAACTGTGAAATATCAGGAAAATTTCACACCTGTCTCAGACATCGTACCTGGAGAATCTTATTCCATACAGGGTTCTATATCCGGATTGGGAGAAATAAGGGAATTCAACAGGGACGATGGCACGGTAAATATGGTTTCCAATATATACGTTTCCGATGACACCGGTAGAATAAGAGTAGCTATGTGGGCAGATCATGCATTACTGGTGGATGAGCTTGATATCGGCACACCTATACAGATCATAGATGCCTATGCAAAATCAGGTTTTAATGAGGATGTTGAGCTCAGTGCAGGAAATAGGACAAGGATAATCATCAACCCCTGATAGATCCCACCCACACAATCTGAAAAACGTACCATGATCTGCATTCTTGAGATTGTCTAATTAGAACTTCGGTTTAAAAACCTATTCGTTTTTTCATTAAC
>CAZAMM010000055.1:0-13620 GCA_964486435.1 uncultured Methanosarcinales archaeon
TCATGCAGAACTATAAGTCCTAATAACATATAACCATGTTTACTTACCAATGCCATAAATAGATGTTTCGTTTTCCCCTATAAACACTTTTTTAATCAAGCAAAGCTTATTTTCATCAGAGATCTCAGATAATGTTTCAGGCGACTGCCGGAAGGAATTTCATGATGAAATATGTCAGTAGTTTTCAGAAATTGATCATCAAAGCAATTATTTTGATGATGATAGTGGTAATTCTCAGCTCCACTCTGGAAATAGGATGGATAATTCTTAATGACTTAGTAGCCCCCCCGGCATTGTTCCTCAACGTAGAAAAAGTACTGGATATATTCGGCCTTTTCTTCCTTGTCCTTATCGGCATTGAATTGCTGGAAACCATAAAGATGATCATCAACGAATCTACATTGAACGTTGACGTGATCATACTTGTAGGTATAACTGCAATCGTAAGAAAAGTAATGATCATTGATCTGAAGACCACTCCTCCGCTTTTTCTGGTAGGTATGGGTGTACTGGTGATAGCTTTGGCAGGAGCATATTATCTGATTAACAAATCAGGCAAAGAATTCAGATGTGAACTTAAATGAAAATAAGAACATTACTTAATGTTCAATTACCTAACCAGATCACCATATACCCTTTTCAATTCATCTTTAGGATTATTGCCATAATTGAATTTCAATTTCTGTGAACGTGCCTGAATAGTCACAGTCCATTCTGAACTACTGGCACAGTCCTCATCACCAGATTCCCTGTACCTGACTTTTACTGAATCAATGCTGGAATTTGGAATAGAGAAATTTGCAGGGTTTTCTTTCAGAATCTCATCAGGAACCATACTCAGATACCTCTGAGCATAGTTCATTCCGCCAGCTATCTGGCCTCCCCATTGCCCGAAAAAGCCTTTCCCTTTCTCTTTAGCTTGCTGTCTTGCGTCCTCTACCACATTTTTCATTATCTCTGAAGTTAATTTGGCAAAAATACTCTGGTCCTGTGTGACGATAAGAGTAAAGCTATCATTTGCAAGGCCCATCAGTTTAGGTTTACGCAGAGGTCCTATTATTGAAACTATATTTCCATTCCCTGACATACTTAAACTCCTATATTATATTTTTATTAATTTACAAGTTCAAGTATTTCAATTTATGCTTTGAGAACATGATGAAAATTTGAAGTTGCCACAAGTGCATTAGTATAGAGAGTTATAAAAAGAAAAAATGGAGAAGAGAACTTCAGTTCTCTCCAAGCCACTCACTGACTTTATCAGGATTGGCCTCAACCCATTTTAGGGCAGCATCTTCTTCGTTCATGCCCTCCGCAAGGTCTGACATGACTGACTGAATATCCTCATGAGTCCATTTAAATCTGCTTATGATCTGGTAGAGTTCTGGGTCATCTTCTTCCAGCCCCGATCTTGCCAGGGTCTCCACATGATCTGATTCACCATAGGCTCCTTGTGTATCTTCCAAATATTTCAGGTCAAAGCTGTTGAATGCCCAGTGTGGCGACCATAGAGTCACAACTATCCATTCCTCATCTCTTACTGAACTCTTAAGTTCAGACGTCATACCGGCACTGCTGCTTGCAACAAGCTCGTAATCAAGCCCATACTCATCGATAGCAGTTTCAGTTGCCTGCATTATACCTGCCCCTGGGTCGATGCCTATTATCTTACCGTTGAACTGATCTTTGTTAGCGTTGAGCTCTTCAATTGAATCAATGGTAACATATGTTGGAACAACAAGTCCTATACGGCAGTCTTCAAGGTTCACTGCAACACTGTCGATGTCCTCTCCAAACCTTTCCCAATAATTCCTTTGTGTCAAGGGAAGCCATGCAGAAGTCGTAAAATCGAAATGTCCATCTGCAAGTCCCTGATAGAGTGCACCTGCATCAACAGCTATTATCTCCACATCATAGCCTGCCTCTTCAAGGACAAGCTTCATGACATTGGTACTGGCTATCTCGCCATCCCAGAGAACATATCCAATGGTTGCTTCCTTAGTGGTGGTCGCTTCATCAGTTACAGTATCTCCGGTTGTGTCCTTGTCAGTACAGCCACTTACCAAAACAAGCATGGCAAGCATCATGAGTACTGAAAGTACTTTTATTTTCCTTTTCATTTTATCACAACGTTAAACATATTCTATAAAACAGACCAGATGGTCCGTAAACATCAAAATCTTATTTTTTAGGTGTAATGCTCTGTGTCAGCCTATCAAGCACGATAGCAATGATCACAATTCCAAGGCCTGCTTCAAATCCTTGGGCGATATCAACTCTCTGGATGCCTACCAGCACCTGGTATCCAAGTCCCCGTGCACCTATCATAGCTGCAATGACTACCATAGAAAGAGAGAGCATTATGCACTGGTTAACACCTGCCATGATCGTGGGAAGGGCAACAGGCAACTCTACTTTGAAAAGCTTTTGCATTGGTGTCGTGCCAAAAGCATTTGCTACCTCGTCCAGTTCCACAGAAACCTGGCGGATGCCAAGAGTGGTCAGACGAACAGCAGGTGGCATTGCAAACACTATAGTTGCAACAAGTCCCGGAACATTCCCCAATCCAAAGAATATCACTGCTGGTATCAGGTAGACAAAAGAGGGCATCGTCTGCATGAAATCAAGTGCTGGCTTAACAATATGGAACACAATTTCATTCTTTGCTGCCAGAATACCTATTGGGATCCCTATGAATAAAGCCACGGTAGCAGATGATAGTACCAGGGCTATGGTTTCCATGGATAGTTTCCACAGACCCATATTCTCTATCAACAAAAACCCAATTGCTGTTCCTAATGTCATTTTCAGGTCTCTTCGCGAAACCATATAAACAATAACAGAAGTAACCAGGATGAATGCAATCGGTGGTAAGAACAATAATGTTTCCTTGAATCCTGATATAAGCATATCAATGAATTTACTGAAGATATCCAGTAAGAAACCAAAATTATCATTCAGCCAGTAAACACCTGATTCAACAGCATCACCAATGGGAATCTCAGGTAAGATCATTGTCATCCCCCACCTTTATTGCCAAGGCACCAAGTATGCTGCCTCTGACTATGACTCCCAACAGTTTATTGTTACTATTTGTTACTGCCAGAGGGAAACTACTATCTGCTGCCATTGGTATTATGTCCTTTACAGGCAGATCTGGTGTAACGGTCGGTACTTCTGTGATCATCACATCATGCAATGTCTTATGCTCTTTAACAGCCTGAACAGCATCGTCAATGAGAACTACTCCTTTTATTCTTTTTTCAGGATCTACTACAAATATAGATGATATCCCATGTCTTTTCATAAGTTGTATTGCAACTGTGATCCCTGAGTTAATGGACACAACAGGTTCTGGACGCTTCATTACATTTTCTGCAGTAAGTATCTTTGTCCTGTCAACCCCGGCAACAAATTCGGACACATAGTCATCTGCAGGATTGGTGAGTATCTCTTCAGCTGTTCCTATCTGGGCAATGACCCCGTCCTTCATAATTGCTATGCGGTTTCCAAGTTTCAGAGCTTCGTCAAGATCATGGGATACAAAGACAATGGTTTTCCTGAGTTTGTCCTGAAGTGCAATTAATTCATCCTGCATTTCAGTCCTGATGAGCGGATCAAGTGCACTAAATGCCTCGTCCATAAGCAAAATGTCGGGGTCTGTGGCAAGCGCTCTGGCAAGCCCCACCCTCTGCTGCATTCCTCCGCTTAGCTCGGATGTTTTGCTTGTTCCATAGCCCTTAAGACCGACTTTTTCAATGGCCTCTTCTGCTTTAGAGTATCGTTCTTCTTTTGAAAAACCTTGTATCTCAAGTCCGAAAGCCACATTATCAATAACTGTCCTGTGAGGCAAAAGAGCAAAGTTCTGGAATACCATGCTCATCTTCTTTCTTCTGACCTTCCTTAGCTCGCTGTCATCCATTGTGGCAATGTCATCACCATCGATGAGCACATGTCCATCACTTGGATCGATAAGACGGTTAAGGCAACGTAAAAGAGTTGATTTACCTGAACCTGAAAGCCCCATAAGTACAAAAGTTTCACCTTCGTAAACATCGAAGGTCACATTATAGAGACCTACTGTCTGTTTTGTCCTCTCAAATATTTCCTGTTTTGAAACTCCTTGTTCTATTAGAGAGATTGCTTTTGAGGGGTTTTTACCAAACACCTTTATGAGGTTACGAACCTCGATTTTCTTGTAATTATTAATTGTAATACCTCGATGTGAAAAAAAGTGATAGCTAGATAGGCTATAAAGTAATTTACAGTAATCATTTATTAACCCTTCGCTTAAAATCAAAAAAAATAGATTCATTTAAAGCTTCTTTTCAAAAAATAAGCTTTAACATAGCTTTTTACCTATTTTTATATAAATAGCAAGCGATACATAGACAAGAATTTCGATGCTTCAATAAAACATAGAAAATACTACAGAGTTTAGTTGGTCGAATATAGTTATCTACGAACGAATTGAACATTATCTCAAAAATATTGATAAGCATAAATAGATCAATTGATCAACCAATTGATGGATAAGCTAATTTAGTGATCACTGAGTTTCTTTTTTGATTTGTTTTTTGGTTTTTCTGAATCTTGGATGCTCACCATGAATGCAGCGATCAGTACCAGAATACAACCTATGAATACATTAGTTCCAAGTTGGACACCCAGTAAAATAACATCAAATAGCACACCACTCACAGGTTCTATCAATGAAAGCAAAGAGCCTGTTTGTGCTTCCACGTGAGAGAATCCTATTATAGTAAGGAAGGCCCCCATCCCTACGGACACAGCTCCAAAAGATGCAAGTACATCGAGATTTTCTACGAATATGTTCCAGGGAGTGCTGAATGCAAACGGTGTCATGAGCAAACAACTAATTCCCATGGACCAGAAAGCTATCCCCATCTCCGGGTATTCATCTTTTAAAAGCCTTATGTTCATGATCAGAGTAGCTGCAAGTATACCCGCGATTATACCTGAAAGAATACCTGTCAGATATACCGCATCTGTCTGAAATCCTGAAAATCCACCTTCTGGTCTTATCACAAGGATTATACCTGTAATAGCTATGAACATCGAATAGATGCTTTCTCTGGTAATATTTTCTTTCAGGACGAAAGGTGATGCCATCATAACGTAGACAGGTGATGTATATTCGAGTAATATGGCAATGGAAAAACATGTGGTTTTAACACAATAGAAATAAAAGAACATGTTCACTACAGTGAGAATACCCTGCATTGCAAGTAATTTCTTTTTTTTCCGAAGCCTGATATGTGATATATTTCCGGTAATAAGAATAAACAGAAGTATCAGCAGAACACCGAAGAACAATCTATAGAAGATCATAGAAGGAATAGCCATTTCATGTATATGAGCCAGGAATATACCTGTTGTCCCATAGAAAAGACAACCAAGAAGTATGGCCAGATGCCCGTTCTTACCTTCTAACATAAAGCACAGAAGTGTAAGGTTGCTTAAAAAAATTGTGTGACATCAGTTACCACTAATTAAGTAGGTTTGCAATTTACCAAGTGAAATAAATATAAAAATAACATCAAAAAGAGCTTTAAATTAACTTACTAAACATGCATGCTTATTATCGGTGTAACTGCTGAAAATTTTCTTACAGCTGCTGCATCTGGATGAAGATCTGTATTTTGCCCCGAAAACAGCAGGAAGTCCCTGTTTCAATGAAACGCATATTATCTGCTGTCCTAAAGGTACCGTAGCAAAAATTTGGGTTCCACAACTTGGACATATTACATTTTCTCTTGTCATCTATGTATCTCCTCAGCTTCGTTTAGAAAACCACATAATGTGATTTTGTAGTCTAAAGAAAAATATTAAAAAATTATCAGGCAGGATATATTCATATATCTGCCTTTGTGTGAAATTATAGAATTAGATATCTGTTAGTTACAGATCTAATATCTGGCTGGTCTATGTTTCTGGTAGCATTCTCTGCAGTAAACTGGTCTGTCACCGGATGGTACGAAAGGTACTTCAGTTTCTTGTTTACAATCTGCACAAGTTGCTTTGTGCATTTCTCTCGGACCGCTTGGCCTGAAGCCACCGCTTCTGCCATTTCCGCCTCTACTATCGAATCTCATATTTAATTTCCTTTATTTAGATAGTTCGTCTCAGCATAAGCTGATATCGAGATTTTTCGCATGACAGGTTTGACCTGATCAAGACCAGATCTCAACTTTTTGATACGACCAACTCTTTGTTGTGAAATCAATAAACTAAAAGAAGAACACAAGAATGAGATAATCCTTTTATTAAATCGACAAACACTCGAACTCTATACATATGAACGCGCACATAATATATAAGTATGCTGCTTTCAATATATTCATTGCTTTTAAATATATAACTCGGAATGTGCATATATAAACTAAATTGGGGTTCCCTATTTATATTCATTAAGAAATCATTTATAATTGCATGAGTTAGATCTTTGCAGCTGTGTAATTTAGGAACGAATATGCTTATATGATGAAGGATCTACTACTGCCATGAGCTCAGGCAATACCAGAGGAAACATAAAGATAGGCTTGAACGTAGGAATCGTCCTAAAACAAGATCAATCCACTGGAAAGATCACACGCGGTGTTGTAAAAAGGATCTTAACCAATTCTTCAACTCATCCACATGGGATCAAAGTGCAATTGGAAAATGGGTGTGTCGGAAGAGTAAAGGAGGTATATAATCCGGATGCCTTATAGATCAAGGATAAAAAAGTGCCATTGATGCATTGAATAACTTCCGGGATTTGTTTTACAGGCACTGAGAGGACACAGCTAACCTCAAGAAGAAATTTCTGCCCCGATGCAGAAGTTCCGCCACCATTTGTGCACAGCATCAGGGCTCCTGCCTATTATCACTTCTCATTCAATGCTCTCTACTTTATTCTTCTTGTCGCAGTTCTCTTAATATAACAGCAAGATCATCTTTTACTATATCCTCATGATTTGTAAGTTTTAGATTTTCAAATATTTCAAGTGCTTCACTATAAGACTTTGCTGCTTTTTCGAGATTGTGATTCTTGTCTTCAATATCTGCCATGTAAGTGTATGCCATGCCAAGGTTCTTCCAGACCATTGCATATTGCATGGAAAATTCTTTAAGGGTTTTTACTTTGATAGATTCCGCATATGCTTTGATAGCTTTTTCCAGGTTTTCCATCCTCTTGTCCACAGTTGCAAGATCACTGTATGCAAGACCCATGTTGTTCCAGTTCATTGCATGATCCATAGGGAATTCGTCCAGTGTGTATACTTTGAGCGCTTCCTCATGTGCTTTGATGGCTTTTTCCAGGTTTTTCTTCCTTTCTTCCACAGCTGCCAGGTCCCTATATACAACTCCCAGGCTGCTCTGGACCATTGCATGGTCGATGGATGATTCCTCCGGTGTCCTTAATCTCAGTGCTTGTTCAAATGCTTTGATAGCGACTTTCAAGAACTCGGATTTTTGGATCCTGATGAGAGAATAGGAGGAGGCTTCCTTGCCAATACCTGTAAGGACAGAATAATTTAGTGAAAAAGTGTCTGCCATCTCATTAAGGATCAAGAGTTTCGATACTGGATCAGTGAGTTTAACTATCTTTTCCAGATACACCCCTTCAGCATGTATGGTGTTTTCATCAGGTACAGAAACTAATTCACTGTCTTCAAGTGGAGAAAGCACACTCTCCCAATCTAATTCAGCATCCGGGTGATCTGCACTAAAAACTGTTTCTATCAGCTCGTAAGGGAACAACTGCCTTCCCTCATATATACCGCAGATGTACAACTTCTTTAGAATTCTTAATAGTTCTTGTTCCCTTTCCACAAGAGCATCGTACCTTCTTCTCATTTCATGTAATTTCATGAAAACAGAACCAATGGTCCCGTCGAAATCCACATCTTCCCACTTGATAGCTTCTCTCTCAGCTATTCTCTGAGCTTCCTCTTTGGAGATAGAACCAATGTCAACAATATTATTGCCAAAAATAGTTCCAATATCTACCTTTTTACTTACAAGTTCAAACTTCTCATCGCTCTGACAGGTTGCAACAATGAGAAAATGCTTAGATTTGATCATCTCCATGATCTTGCTAAAACTGTTCATTCCAACGAATCTGTCAAGATCATCCAGCATAACGATTTCAATATTCATCCCATAATTATCTGCAAAAGGATAACCTTCTGAATCAAGATCTTCTGGAAGTGGAATTATTACATCTGCCAGGGAACCCATGCTTTTCAATACTTCAAAAGCACTTCTGGTCTTGCCTGCAAGGGCATTTCCCCTGATCAATACGCTTTTCTCTCCGAGCAACAGATTTCGCAGAATCTCATCTTCTTCACGTGGACGATATTTACAATAAGGTCTATCTCCCAGCATATCCTTTGGTTCAAGTCTTGTACCAGAGATCCACTTCCGTTTTAACAGCTTCCTCTGCTTTTTTTTTCTTTCAGAATACTTATCGTACAAGCCATATAAGAATTTCACAGGCGAAAAAGGAACAGATTCTTTAGTATCACCACTCATTCACAGCACCTTCAGCACAAATGTTTCATCTTGCAGGATATAAATTTTGTGCACTGGCAATTTAAAAAATCACATTTATTCATAAGTCCCGGGGTTTTTGACTGAAGCATCACTTGCCAAGATACCCTTTGAGATGTCAATTTTCAGGCTAACACTTCCTTGCTACCTTCAGTTAAAAAGAGAAGTATGCATTTATCATAACTTACTTTTCACTTTAATTGCAGGAAAAAGCGAATATGCCCCATCCTTCATGTTGTTCTGATCTGGCGGGTTTCTTTCAGTGATCACTGTCCAAGCGGAACCATCGGTCGTGATAGTTATAGTACCGTGACGGTCTGTTCTGTAAACCGTGGATACGTTCTGTAATCTTTCGAGGACCTCAGCGTTAGGATAGCCATAATCATTATTATTACCCACTGAGATGATACTGATGTCCGGACTGACCTCTTCAATAAAACTTGCACCGGAAGCTTCCGCACTTGCATGGTGGCCCACCTTGAGGATATCCGAATCCATATAATAGCCTTCATACATGATGCTATCTTCGGTTTCAAGGCCAGCATCCCCCATGAGCAGGAAAGAGACATTATTATCTATGATCCGGAGGACTATGGAATTCTCATTGAGCTCTTCTGACCTCTTCTGGGGACTCAGCACCTGCACCTGTATGCCGGGAGCAAAGTCCAGTGCTTTCCCTCTTTCAGCTTTCTGGAAAGGAATGCTCTTATTTTCAATGATACTAAACATTTCTTCATACGTCTGTGATGCATGTGGATATCCCGATTCCACGAACTTGCCGACCAGATATTCATTAAGTATAGTGAGAAGACCACCTATATGATCCTCATGTGGATAGGTAGCTACCACATAATCAAGGCTGGATATTCCCCTTTCCCTGAGAAATGCTGAAACATTGGAACCCTTGTCCCTTCCACCTGCATCTATAAGCATAGTCTCATTAGCACATTCAACGAGAACAGAATCACCCTGTCCAACATCTATGAAGTGGATTGTCAGGTTATTACTTTTGCTGCCTGATGACATTTGTTCATGCAAAGCATCTTGATCTACAGAAGTGCCCTCATCAAGAGTAGTAGTAGTATTTAAAGGCTGATCCTCAGATCCCTGAGGACGTTCCTGCGGGTCCCCTAGCAGGACACCTAGCATCACTAGCACAACGAAAGCTATTAGTATCCATTTAAATTCCTTTTTGATGATATCCCCTCTAAGCTGTAGATAAAATAAGCGTTAAGACCCAATACAGATAAAGTTTTCTTGAGACAGGTGCCGGAGTCCTTTTTAGAGAAAGGGAATTAGAGAAACAAGGAATCTGTGGCAATTATTTTATAATAGTTCGATCCCTCTATGACAGAAGCAATCCCCGCTGCCAGTCGTTCACGATGCGTATGCCTACCCGCGTATCATCTACCTCACCTTTCTTTTTGAGGCAGTTGGTCTGCCTGCCAATGATTTCCAGCACATCATAGGAATCCTGGCCCTCGATAGTCACCTTATAGAAGGCTTCCAGGGAGGTTTTGTTTTCTGCACACATTTTCTCTATGATCTTCAAAGCCACACCTATGGGATCTTTCAGATGAGTAGCATCCTTTATACCAAGCATCCCCTGCATATATTCATCATACTCATCGAAAGGTATAACTCCCGGGGTATCGATGAACTTGATCCGTGAACCGGCATTTACGAGCTGTACACCTTTTGTGTGGCCTGAGATGGAAGAAGTGCTGGCTCTGTGCCTCCCTACCACACCATTGATAACCGAAGATTTTCCAGTATTGGGATAACCAAGGCTGCCTACAAGTATGTCCCTGTCCTTGATATCAGCAAGTTCAAGGATCTTATGCCTTAGCATCGTAGTACCGAACCTCTCCTTGCTGGACACGAAGACAGTAGGTGCGCTCTTCGACAGGCGGGATTTATTTCTCTCAAGGGTTTCCTGAGACACGAGATCACATTTGCTCATGACTATTATGAAAGGTTTCTTAGCACGAACTATTTCAGCTTCTACCTCGCTGTTCCGAGTCTCATCCGGAAAACGGGCATCCACCACCTCAAGCAGGACATCTGCCTTTCTGATGACATCCTTCACCATTACCTTGTAGCTTGCCATGGTACACGTAATGCTTCAAGAGCATATAAGGATGTCATAACAAGGACAATAATACTTTTCTGAGCTCATACAAGTATGATATTATTTATCCATAAGAATCCTGGATGCAATCACTTTCCATCCCTTGAATCTGAAAAGGCTTCAATTCTTCTTGCAAGCCTATAGGAAATATCCGAAAGGTAAGCAGTACCCCATGCAGCCACAGCAAGGGCACCAAGCAGATCGAATAACATATCCCGCATTGTATCACTGATACCATGCTGTGTTAAAAATGCCTCCATTTCAAACTTAACTACCATCTCATCTGTCAGGAATTCCAGGATCTCCCATATCACACCTGCTGCGAGGACAAAAAGAAGGATGAAGACGAACATGAATCTGGGGGGTATGTATAGATCATCGGTGTAGATATCAATGGCCCTTATGATAACATATCCTGCAGCTGCAATGACACTTGCAGAAAGTGCATGGGTGAGGTGGTCCCATCTTGCGACCGTTTCGTAAAATGACAAAGTACCGAGAGCATCCAAAAAAACAGCAAGAGTGATCCACAATGTCAGGCTGGGATCAAGTGAGATATAATATTTGCGGGTGAGGACATTTGGCACAAAAGTAATGCCAAATGCTGCAATTGCATTAAGTACCACGTGCGTGTCCTTCAGATATACCCCAGCGAGCATCATTATCAACAGGCAGGCCTGCATGACCCTTGTTGCAAGCTCTTGTTTTTTTTGCGAGATCCTAAGCAATATACGGATAGGTTCCGGTGGTCTGCTCAATGTGTATGCAGGAATATCCTGTTCATCCTTTGAGGGAAATCTAATGCCGCTGGGAGTAGACCTTCCTCTGGACTTAAAGTACCACCCAAATATCAAACCAGCGACAATACCCGCAACTGTAGCATATATGAACTCATACATGACCTCAGTGTTGATAGTTTCCTGTGATCTGCCATCAAGGATGAAACTTGTTCCAATATTAATGTCCAATAACCATTGCATAAGGTACCATAGACCGGATATTGCAAGAGTTGTAATGAAAACGAAAAGAATTGCAAACTTGTGATCCATCTTTACAGAAGTGAACCAGTTGATTTCTGCAACTGCCAGCAATGCGATAGTTGCCACTGAAACATAATGGGGTATGCTACTGGAAAATAAGTGGTAGTCTATTGCATTTCCAACAATTGGTAATGCGACTAACATTAAAAGATACCATGGAGGCATAATTGACAAATTCTTAAAGAACAATGCTGGAAGGAGTATTATGCAAATTGCGAATTCACTCAAGATACCCCACGCATATCTGCCATCCATAAAGCTCATGAAGGTCAGAAGGACGAGGCACAATAGGATCATCCAGGATAAGATCGCATTTCTGTATGTATTCAGAAGAAGGTTGCTAAGCTTATCTCTGTCCATATTGGATCACGTCAATAAGAGAATTGGTTTTCAAACATGTTCTATTAGATCTTCTCAGATAAGTATTCTAACGGCCAAGTCTGAACTTTATGATGTAGTAGATAAAGATATAAGAATATATATATATGACTGGCAGAGTGAGAATCATCGAACTTTTTCGATCAATTGCATTTTTCCCTTTTGACAGTTTTAAAGATCAAATTGTTGCACACAAATAGTATATAAATTATATTAATTAGTTGTTGTTAATAACAAACTATATATTCTTTTAGTATGGTAATACTGACAGCATATCATGTCTGCAAAACAAATATTTGGAAACATAGGGGAATTTATAGAAAAATCACCCAAAAAAATACTTGCAACAGCTATTATTTTGATGTTATTGTCATTTATAGGTGCAGGCCTGATAGAACAGAAAAGTGGGACAGACACCTTTGTTAAAAAAAATTCTGAGATCTATCAGAACTATGATCATCTATACAAACAAAATTTTGGTAGCGAGGTTATAGTTGTACTTGTGGAATCTGATGATGTCAGAGAGTCCGAGATATTGGAGGCTATTAACAACTTTGACATGATAATTGAGCAAGACAAGGATGTAGAGAATGTAATGAGCATGGCATCGCTCATCAAAAGTGCATCCTATTCTGCAACAGGCCGTTCAGAGATACCTGAAGATGACACTATCCTAACACTTATCGACCAATTACCATCTGCTTACGTCGAGCAGTTCATGCCAGAAACCAGACATACGCTCATAATGATCCAGATGCCTGGCAGTATAAATGAGGATAACAAGAAAAGGGTCCTTGCACAGGTCGAAAGAACTATCGAGATCGTTGACTTTCCAGCAGGTACCACTGCTGTCGCCACCGGTGAGCCGGCATACATAATAGCAATGTCAGAGGAAATGACCTCAAGTCTTGGAAGCATGTTGGTCCTTGCCTTCATTCTGATGATAATAGGGCTTAAGATCGTTTTCAGACATGTCCGGTGGTCCTTGCTTCCAATACCAGTCATCCTTGTAGGCCTTATCTATACGTTTGGAGCCATGGGTTTGCTGAGCATTCCCATGACCATGGCATCGATGGCAGTGTTTCCCATCCTTATCGGACTGGGAGCAGATTATGCGATCCAGTTCCAGAATAGGATCGAAGAGGAGCTTGCAAAGGGAGAGTCTGCTGAAGAGGCAGTAATCGATACTATAAAGCACACTGGGCCTGCAGTAGCTATTGCGGTCGTGGCAACATCTTTAGGTTTTATAGCGCTTTTAATTTCTCCTGTACCCATGATACAGGACTTTGGAAAGATGAGCCTTGTAGGAGTGATCCTATGTTACCTTGTTTCAATGTTCGTACTGGTTGCCCTACTATACAGGCTCGATAGAAGGTCATTAGAAAAAGAAGCAGAAAAGAAGTTGAAAAAAGGACTTAACGGAGATAAAACAACCGTAGAGACAACAACAGAGCATGACTCTCCTCTTGGAAAGTTCCTTGCAAAAGTCTCCCTGCTAACAACAAAACACTA
>CAZAMM010000056.1:0-13601 GCA_964486435.1 uncultured Methanosarcinales archaeon
ACTTAAGGGATCTTTGCAGTAACAGAAGGGAGCTTACTCTCCTCACTCCTTTGCATTTCTAAACATGCTGCCAACTATTCGAAGCAGTGTTACTGGTGTTCTCAGCAAAGATCTTTTTATGTATTCCCTGTAGCCATAAACTCCCTTTCCTGTAAGCACATACATGCTGAAAAGTTCAGGGTCTTTATCAAACAGGTAGAATATTTTCTCTATGTGTTCATGGAAAATATTTCCAAATTTAAAAGCCGTACGTAGATCCTCATTAAATAGTGCATCACATCTCTTCCTGTAAGAGGAAAGGTCAGTGCCAGTATAGATAGCTTCAGCTGCCACTTCACCTGCAGTTATTCCGCTTGCAACTGCATAATATATACCCTCACCCAAAAAAGGGTCCACAAAACCTGCAGCGTCTCCTACAAGAAGCACTTTTTTTCCATATGTCTTCCTGTTCATACCACCTACAGGTACCCTGTGTATGAACCTGTGATTAAGATGTGTAGCAAGGTCTATTCCCTTCTCCCTAGAAAGGAAGGATATGAAATCATCAAAAGCCTGTGCAGGCTTGATATCATTAGGTTTCCATAGGCCTATGCCAATGGACATTATGTTCCCTTTCGGAAATACCCACCCATATCCCCGGCTTTTAAGGAAATATGCCTCTATAAGTTCTTTATCATGGATAAATCTCTCTGCATCTTCTAAACTTAATTCTATCTCGCTCTCGATGCATATTCCGTATCCTTCTGGTTCCCATTTTTTTCTCAGACCCGTTTCTCTGGCAACAGTGCTGTTAACACCGTCTGCTCCGATCAATATTTTTGCAGTATGCTCTCCTTTTGTTGTTACAACATGTACCATTTCATCTGTTATGTTTACCGAGATGACCCTCTCTCCGGTATTTATAACAGCTCCACTATTCTGTGCTTGTTTTAATAGAAAATGGTCGAAAGAATCACGGAAAACAAGTATTGATACTGTTTCTTTGATCTTTTGCGATGACTGTCTCATCGTAGGTGAATGTATGGTAGCCCCGTAGCAGGTATATTGGGGCTGGACATCATCGATGGGGCCAATGAGCTGTAATGCTTTCCAGGATACTGCACCCCCACAGGCTTTATAGCGTGGTATTTCTTCCTTTTCCAGAAGGAGTACTTGCAGCCCCTTTTCAGCACATGCCCGTGCAGCCATTGCACCGCCTGGTCCGCCACCGACAACTATAACATCATGATCCATCCTCTCACCTGTTCATTGCCTATGTGATGTTTTCAGGCATAAAGTTAAACCAAGAGAATCTTTCTAAATATATATCTTTTTCTGCTGTTTATCGGATAAAATGAAATATGGCTTTGCAGCAATCTTATTTTTATGGCAGCACAAAAATCAAATTTCATTTTCATTATGTTGAGAATAGTAAGTGTTCGTTAGACTCACTGAAAAAAAATATGCTGGCAAAGAGCGCCTAATACAAAATATACAAGGAAACCCTGTTTATGCGTTAGACACAAAATCTACAAAGTTTCTTGCAAACTCCTCATAAGAACTTGCCACCAGATGTGCATAGCAACCCAGCGTGTTCTTTACTGTGAGCCCGTCCCAGCCGTCGATGATGCCTGTGCCCCGGGAGAGTTTGATGGCGAATTTGGCATCTTCAGGTAGTTCTGTGACTTCTGAATGATGAAATTCATGGGCCCTAAAGTCGTTTCCTATTTTACCAATGACTGTATCCAGGGTTAGAGATCCGATGTTGTAGCTGACCACACGTTTATGTCCCATGAGGGTGTGTCCCGGGAGTGCACCCACCATATCGTAGGTGGATTCGGGCATCTCGGCCATGTGATACGTGCCTTTTCCTTTTACACCTGTTGTGAGCTTTTCAGTAAGGTACATCAGACCACCACATTCCCCGTAAATGGGCATACCATTCCCTGATTCTACTTTTATATCCTCGCGCATGGAGGTATTTGCCTCAAGCTCCGCAGCAAACATTTCCGGATAGCCGCCTCCGATGTATACCCCGTCCACTTCCGGCAGATGTTCGTCATGGACCGGGCTGAAATACCGTAGCTCTGCTCCTGCAAGCTCCAGCAGCTCAAGGTTATCATGATAATAGAAGTTAAAAGCTTCATCCAAGGCAATGCCGATAACTGGCTTTTCTGTTATTTCCTTCCGGACAAAGATAGTACTGGAGGGTCTTGAAAGCGGAGCTGTCTGCCGCGCAATGTCCAGTACCTTCTCTATATCCACACCTTCAGAGATAGCATCCCGGATGGTGCTGATCCTTGAATCGAAATCTTCTGACCTTCGGCGCTCTTCGATAGCAGGCACAAGCCCCAGGTGGCGCATGGAGATCATCATCTCATTGTTACGGTGGATGATACCTATCACCGGTACACCGGTGTAGTGCTCGATGGCCTCCTTTGCCTTCCTGGCATGCCGCTGGCCACCGATGTTGTTCAGTATCACACCTGCAATGTTCACCTGCGGGTCGAATGCCTTGAAACCGGAAACAATAGCCGCAGCTGAACGGGTAATGCTGCGGGCGTTCAACACAAGGATGACCGCACAGTTCAGGATCTTTGCTATCTGTGCAGTGCTGCCAATGTCACTGAAGCTTTCCAGTCCCTCATACAACCCCCGCACACCCTCGATAATGGCAATATCAGCTTCTCCGTCCACTTCACATCCGTGCAGGAACACATCGCGAACTCTCTCCTCGTTCATCAGGTAGCCATCGATGTTCCGTGCACGCCTTCCTGTGATCTCCGAATAGTAGCTGGGGTCGATGTAATCCAGACCGACTTTGAATGGCTGTACCTTATATCCGGCCTTTGACAGAGCAGCCAGAAGGCCAATGGTAATAGTGGTTTTCCCGGAAGATGAACTCCCGGCAGAGATAAGCACTCTGGGAATGTGTTTCCCCTCGCCTGATGCTAAAGGCTCCATGTGGCTGGAAGTGGTCATGCGGATCAGCGTGTAAGTTCCCTTAATCTTTCATCTTCCAGTGATTTTGGCAGTGCTGATTCTGAATTTGACATGATGGCCCTGGCAAGATCTCTATATACAAGCGCAATATCAGAATCAGGGGCTTTTTCAAGCACAGAGAACCCGTCCCTTTCACAGTCCTGCACAATTTGTTCTTTGGGAATGAAACTGACAAGCTTGCTGCCTATCTCCTCAGCGAATCTGCGCACGATCTCCTCTTCTCTTGTAACGCTGCGGGAGTTGCAGATCACCCCGCTAAGGCGGGTATCTATCTTGCTGAGACCTTTGCAGATATTGTTTGCAGCATACAGGGGCATGTACTCTCCTGATGTAAGCACATAGGCATCGTTCACAAGTCCCTTCTTAATAGGAGCTACAAAACCTCCACATACAATGTCTCCGGGCACGTCATATATGATCAGGTCCATATCATCCATTTCCTTGCACATGTCCCTCAGTGTCTTGATGGCCACGATGATGCCGCGTCCGGCACATCCTATGCCAGGTTCTGGACCACCTACTTCGACGCATCTGACATTTCTGTATCCGTGGAATACGATGTCCTCCTCCTTTACTTTCACTCCCTGCCTTAGCAGGTCCAGTATGGTGGGTATTCTTTTGCCACCCAGAAGTGTGATGGATGAATCACTCTTGGGATCGCATCCGATGATCATTACCTTGTATCCATCCTCGGCACATGCAGCAGCTACATTGGATGCAGTGCTTGATTTACCTATTCCTCCCTTGCCATAGATGGCTATACGTTTCTGTTCTTTCATATACATCACCTCAGGCAGAACCATTCAGCATTTCTTTTGCCATTTCCCGCAGCGTGGCGCCAAGTTCTGACTCTACTATATGGTTCACTCCCAATGTCTTTGGATGCAGGTCTATCTCTACAACAACGTGCCTGTGCCCCATCTCCTTCAGGGGGAGCACCTGTCGGGGGCCATTTGTAACCGAAATGATCTCCATGTTGCTGATGTGATCCATGGGTATAGCATGAGGGACACCAGTGATCACAGCAAAATCATAATCTTTATATTTGCGAGCTATCAGCTCATCCACTACATTGCCTGCAATGGGATATTCGTCAAGACCTCCTGTGATCTCATTGATCTGCACACCTTTTTCCTTCAGGCAGTGCATAATATTGCGGGCATGGTCCCTTACCCTTGGCAGACCCAGCGAATCATCCAAGTTTGCCATGTTCACCACATTTGCAGCTACTCCCAGAAGCGATGCAACTTCGTGTACAGCTACATTGATGTCAGCGAACATATAGCCAGTTTCCTTCTTGGCGTTCATGATCATAAGGCCTTTCTTCCCTTCCCTCAGCAGTTCTATGATGCGCTGTGCCACTTTATATTTCAGGTCCCCTCTTGAAGGGGCCAGGTATTCCTTACTGGCTGCACCGTGGCGTTTTTCTACTTCGGTTGCTTCTTCCAGAAGTACTTTCTGACGCTCGAACTCTTCTTTGTTTATAACACCTACATCCAGTGCAGATTCCAGCGTGAGCAACACTCCCTTTGTATTATTGGCATATCCTGCATGCACTTCCACCTCTATAACCGGTACATCCAGATCTGCATCCATCACCGGCTCATGCAGTTCTTCTCCAATGATCATACTGGCGCATGTTCCAACTACGCCAATCAACTTTGGATGGAACATCTCATTGACCCTTTGCAGCACAGAAGAAAGCTCTCTGCGCCCTCCGAACACAAAACCGTTTTCATCAAGAGCTGTGGTAACTACATGTATCCCGTCTTCTTCCAGAAGCCTCGCATGCTTGAAAGAGCATCCAGGAGGGCCATGCAATATGGCAACATCCACATTCAGATCCCTCAGGGTGTATAATGCGGCAACTATCGAACTCGGTCTGGGGTGTATTATAGATATGTTATTTGCAGCCATGCTATTCTCCATGGTGTCATATTGTAGTTATGATATTTACTTCAAGAAGTATAATTTTTTACACTCAATCAAATGTAACTTTTGCATATACTACAGCCTTCTGATATAAAAGGGCTATTTTATGTAACGAGTCTCATCTTTTCAGCGGAAGCACTTCACACACAGAACAACAATAACTCTATAATCACTCTTTCTCTTGGCAAGTTCCATTGCAAGTGCCTTTCCTATATCGAAGCTCTCTGCATAGCGGATATTTCCAGTTAACAGGGGCTTCATCCTTTCACCCACCAGTATCACTTCACCCATGTCTTGCAGTCTGCGTCTGAGCAGATCAACAACATCTTCCGGTGGCAGTCCTTCACATACCTGTGCTGCCTCTTCGCCAAGTACCATGATCACCTTTTGCTTTCTTTTCAGGCACAGGTTCAGAGCTTTTTCTACTGAAACGATATCCATGCCGGAGTTGGAGTTGTCCAGAATGCTAATATCTTCTTGTATCATTTCCTGCATCCTGCCCTGCAAACCCCTGAAATTCTGTATTACTTCTTTCATAGTTTCCCATGGAATGCCTATCTCATGGGCAGTGATGCTGGATGCAGCAAGAGCTGTCTTATATGACTTTACATCATATCCAGCTGCGAGGTTGATATCAATTTCCTCTCCTGTACATGCAATGGATAAACTATTATCATGCATGCTTATCCTATAGTCAGCATCCGAAGTTAGGCTTTCATTTTTGTCCAGGGTACTGAAAGTCCTGATGTTTTTAGATCTAAGTACCGGTTTGAACTGTCGCACTACTCCCTTGCAGCTTTCATTGAGTACAAGGAGTACATCTTCGGGATAACTGGTGAGTGACCTGATCTTTGCCTCACTTGCCATGGATGTTTTACCTGCGATCATGTAATCCATATCAAGTGTTGTGATGATGCCAACACTTCCACATCCTGTAACTCCGAGAGATATCTCGAAGATGTATGCTTCTATCTCTCTTTCCAGTGATCCTGCAATGTCCGCTGCCTGTAAAATACTTCCAGGTGCAATGCTTAGTCCTTTGTGCAGCAGTCGGGATACTCCGTTTTCCCATAATTCCAGTCCTCTGGAAGTGTGCAGCACAACAGTAAGCTTCCTTGAGATTATATCGGCAAGCAGGGAAGCAGTACTGGTCTTTGCCTTGGTGCCTGTGACTTCTATCATTAGTGGATGATCATCAGCATCTTTAATTGTCATGATCTCTCCAACAGCTCTGTGATGAGATATTACGGGAACATGCTTTTCTTCAGCTTCATGAAGCATAATATAGTCGGGATAAAGGTGAACAGGGCTTATTATAAGATCCAGCTCTTCAATAGGGCAGCTCTTATCTGACATCCATATGCCATTCATTTCCATGGTATTACATTGTTCAAAGGAGAGCGTTCCATAAACATCAACTCCCTCAACATTGAATCCCAGCTCTTTGAGTTTTCTTGCAATGATGATGCCCCCATGTGTCATATCCAGGACGGCTACATTCGTTATAGAGGGGTCAGAAAGGTAACGGTACATAACCGGAAAAGGCACTTAGCTATAGATAAGTGCAACGATGCCTTAGAACACTGAAAGAAAAAGGCAGGTCGGTCAGGGCCGGCCTGGACCAAGAATAGGTAATTAATATGTAATATATCAGCTTTCGTCGTCAGCCTCATCATTCTTGTAACTGTCACTTCCCATCATTGCAGCAGCGATGGAATCTATGCCATCCATCCATTCAGCTACAAGTCCGTATGGAATGTCTTCCAGTATGTCATCTGGTAATTTACGGCCATTGATGACCAATGCACCTATCTGTGCTACTCTATCCAATGATATCTCTATACTGTCTGATGTCTCTGCTTCCAACGCCTGTTTCAGCAGAGTAGGTATTCTTGCTTTCTTATTATAGTCCTGTCCAATATAGCATTCAAAGGCAGCAAAGGTTCCAATAAGTGAGGTCTGCATCGAAGATATCATCATGTCAATATCATCGGATATATGTTCAATTTCTGCAAGAGCGATATCCTTTATCTGGTAGATCAGATGGAATGCAGATTCCGCGGAAATGAGTTTCTTATCGAACTTAGCTACCACTTTCAGGCATGCAAGGATGATGTCATCTTCCATGTTTATGAAAACTGCACTGTCCTTATCCTGTGGTTCATCAGATTCCTTGAACTCAAAACCGCTTTCTTTGACCTGGTTTATCCAGTTGTTCCACCGTTCAATGGTATAAAAATCATGGGAAAGGATCTCTGTTTCCGTATCAGACATCAAACACCTCTTTTTAGGTTATGCTATGTTCTTAGCATTCTGTTAGTAGTATAAAAGACATTCGCATTGATGCCACTTTGATTTTCATAGCTGTAATTCTACCTTTTTCAGGGGAGAAGCACATATCTCTACATTTTCAATGTTTTCCAGAATATCAGTTATAGTACATTTGTCTCCGGTACGCAGCCCTTCGGGGAAGAACAGGTCGTACATATCATCCGGGACATCTCTGCATTTTGGAGGTTCATAGCTGATCTTAGCTCCCTTGATGGCCTTCCTTGAATCCAGAATCGCTACTACCGGAGATTTCACTACCTCCACTGCAATAACTCCTCCGTCGTGAAGGAAGCATTCATGTACAGAAGGAGTTTTTATTCCCACAACTTTATATTTGCGTCCCTTTTCAAGGCTTAAGCATGTGCTCTTGAGCTTACATTTATTGCACTCATTAGACTCCCCTTCAAATATGAATTCCATGCCTTCTTTAGCAAGCCTGGATCCAATAAGGGTTATTGTAGTATCTACCTCAACCATATCATCACACACCTGGATCTGAATCATTCTATTACTTTAGTAATCTTTGCCACTCTCTCTGCCGCTTCAGGGGTAAGGCCTGAACCGAGTATAGTATATCTTTCCGGACGAATTGTATGTGCTAGAAGCAGAGCCTCCAATATATATTTATCTTCAATGCCCAGCTCTGCAGCAGTAGTGGGAGCATGCAGTTTTTTCAGTCCATTCCTGATGCGCTCCCAGTCACCTCCATGCAGGTACATCATCATGATAGTTCCCACACCACATTGTTCTCCATGCAGTGCAGGTTTTGGGGCAACCATATCAAGAGCATGGCTGAACATGTGCTCAGAACCTGATGCCGGCCGTGAAGATCCTGCAATGCTCATGGCAACTCCACTTGATACAAGTGCTTTTACCACTATACGCACTGAACTCTCAAGCTCCGGTTTTATGGAATCGACGGAGTCCAGCACAATTTTCGCTGTCATCCGGGAAAGCGCGGCAGCATATTCACTGAATGGCTCGTTCCTTAGTCTGTAGGCCAGTTCCCAGTCGCTAACTGCAGTGTAATTTGAGATGATATCTGCACAGCCGGCTGCCAGGAGTTTGTATGGGGCATTTGCTATGATCTCAGTATCTGCAATTACTGCCATTGGGGCATTTGCTTCTACTGAAGTTACTCTTTTTCCATCATGTATAGAAGCCCTCGAAGAAACAATACCATCATGTGAAGCTGCAGTCGGAACACTGATGAACGGAAGGTTCAGTTCAGTGGCTGTTAATTTTGCCACGTCTATGGATTTACCGCTGCCAACACCTAACAGGTAATTGGAATTATTGTATAGGGCAACTTCTTTAACGCGCTCAACTTCTTCTGTTGTAGCCGATTCAATAGTTATCACTTTCGGGTCGACACCCTCATCTGCAAGGATACCATATACGACATCTCCAGCTACATTTCGCGTATGCTTTCCTGTTACTATCAGGGGATTGCTCCCCAGCTTCAGGTCATCACAGACACTTTTTACCTCTCTGATGACTCCGTGTCCTATTACTATATCTCTGGGCAATTGCATCCATTTGGAGTTTTCTTCTCTGGGTGGGATCACTTGAATACCTGCGATAATTTTGTACGGTAGTTTTTTAAATGAATTATTTAATTATTTACTGACTGTAGTTGGAATGTTCCTGATGACAGAAGTTATTAAACATTAATTCTATTAAGGATAATCCTGTAGGATCACATAAGGATGTTCTGCAGGATCATATAAACATCTGAGGTTCAATGACTTCGTATATAGATAAGGTTTCAGGATTTATAAACACATATTATATAGACCCTATCCTGCACGATGAAGGTTATAATATAATTAACACTCTTACGTGGGCCATAATACTTGGACTATGTATATTTGCAGTTATCAAACTACTTAACAAGCTGGACATAAGGCCAGATAACAGGTTTATAGCTGCAATAGTGCCTTTTGTACTTGCCGGGTCTTCCATGAGGGTCCTTGAAGACGCAGGGGCTATACAACAACCTTTCAGCTTGTTTCTGATAACTCCTATCATATATTTTGTTGTCTTCTTTATTACACTGTTTTGTCTGATAATAGCAAAGCAGCTCAGCAAAAAATGGACCGGATATAGTATGGACACTATCTTCGCTTCCATGGGCACTCTATGGTTAGTGCTCAACATATTTTTGCTCCTTAGCATCCAGCAGGTAGCTCTTCCCATGGTACTGATCTATATCCTTGGTTTGGGGATACTGACCACGTCCATTGTCTATATTGTAGCAAAAAAGACAGGTTTTGAAATACTTACGGACCGATTGAACATATCTATACTTGGGGCTCATATGCTTGATGCTTCTTCCACGTTCATAGGAGTGGACATGCTGGGATACTATGAAAAGCATGTACTTCCTTCTTATCTTATTGATCTTACGGGAACAGCATTCGTGATGTTTCCTTTGAAGCTGGCCCTATTTATTCCTGTTTTATACATAATAGATACAAATTTCAATGAAGATGTGGAGTCCCGCAACCTTCGAACCTTTGTGAAACTGGTGATACTTGTATTGGGTCTCTCACCTGCATGCCGGAATACTATACGCATGGTTTTCGGGGTATGATGAAAATGTACGGTGTTAACAGCAAAGAGCAGATGCTGCAATACATAAGAACCATTCGCAGAGAAATATTATTCATGTTCCTGGTGTTTGGAATATCGGCAATTATAGGATATTTTACTGCCATTATGTATCCTGAAGTCGTCTTAAAATCTTTGGAAGAGCTTGAAGGGCTCGTGGAATTGTTAAAAGACCTTTCTTTGCTGCAAATTATGTTCCTTATCTTTCTGAACAATGCCCTTAAGAGTTTGCTCATATTGATATTTGGAGTTGTACTTGGTATTGTGCCATTCTTTTTCATTGCCTATAATGGTTATTTCCTGGGTATTTTCAGCCACAAGATCCTGGCGGAACACAGTATTCTTTATTTAGTGGCTGGTCTTTTACCCCATGGTATCATTGAGATACCTATGGTAGTGGTCTCTGCAGCTATAGGTCTGAGGCTGGGGTCAAAAGGACTTGCTTTTCTTAAGGGAGAATCAGTCAATTTGAAGGAAGAAATGCTCACGGGTATCAAGTTCTTCTTCTTCTGGATCATGCCATTGCTTTTCATAGCAGCTGCAGTGGAAACTTTTATCACTTCAGTCATTATCAGCTTTCTGGGTCAGCTCTGAGGAACAATTGAAAGGGAGTGACACAAAAACTATATAGTTCATTGATATGTGTGAAGACAAGAGAGGGTATAAGATGATAGACAGAAAAGAGATCATAGATATAGTTCAGGATTACGATCCTGAAAAGATCAAGATCGGGGCAATTGCTTCCCACTCCGCGTTAGATGTATTTGATGGTGCTGTGGAAGAGGATTTCCGTACATTTGCTATATGCCAGCAGGGAAGGGAAAAAACCTATTCTCATTATTTTAAAGCCCAAAGGGATGCATACGGACGGGTACAGCGCGGTATTGTGGATGAGGCAGTGATGCTGAATAAGTTCGATGAAGTACTGCTTCCTGAAAAGCAGCAAATGCTGCGTGATCAGAATATCCTTTTCATTCCAAACAGGTCCTTTACTTCATACTGCGGGATCGATGAAGTAGAGAATGACTTTGCTGTACCTATAGTGGGCAGCAGGAATATGCTCAGAAGCGAAGAAAGGGGTATAGACCGAGATTACTATTGGCTGTTGGAGAAGGCAGATCTTCCTTTTCCTGAAAGGATAAAAGATCCTCAGGACATAGAGGAACTGTCAATGGTCAAACTCCCGCATGCTGTCAAGAAGCTGGAGAGGGGTTTCTTCACGGCTGCAACTTATGAAGAATATCTAAAGAAATCAGAAGCACTGCTGAAGCAGGGCGTGATAACCAAGGAGGCTCTGGATAATGCAAGGATAGAGCGATACATTATCGGTCCAGTGTTCAATTTTGATATGTTCTATTCTCCCATTGAGGAAGAAATGAGCAAGTTGGAGATCCTTGGCATAGACTGGCGTTTTGAGACCAGCCTGGACGGCCATGTCCGACTGCCTGCACCTCAGCAGATAACTCTGACAGAACAACAGCTGACCCCCGAATACACTGTATGCGGACACAACTCTTCCACATTGCGGGAATCACTTTTGGAAGATGTGTTCATGCTAGCCGAGAAATACATTGATGCGGCAAGCAAGTATTATGACCCGGGTGTTATAGGGCCATTCTGCCTCCAGACCTGTATAGATAAGGATCTTAATTTCTACATCTATGATGTCGCACCCAGAGTCGGTGGCGGGACCAATGTACATATGTCAGTAGGTCATCCATACGGCAACACCATCTGGAGAAAGAATATGAGCACAGGAAGAAGGATAGCTTTTGAGATAAGAAGAGCTATTGAGATGGAAGAGCTGGGTCGTATAGTGACCTGAACTCTTAATCATTTAAGAAAGATGGTAGTGATATACGTGAGTCAACTCTTAAAGGCAGGAAGGAATCGTATCTTTTGGAGTACATGGAGCACGTTTTCACCTATCAGGCATATTTGTAGGACCAATTGTTTGTTTCTTGGTGTTCAACTGTATTGTGACAGATAAGTAGATTTAATATGTAGACATTACTAAAACGTTGAAATCATTTAAATACCAGTAACCAAATGATAACAACGGTCTGGAGCAAGATATAATCCGGTCATATGACCGATTGCAAGCATTGCTACGTACTTTTATAATTATTTGCCCATTGGAGGGAAATCAGGAATTGAGTCAACCTTGCGTTAATATTGGCATGGTAGGTCATGTCGATCATGGAAAAACCACTTTAGTGAGCGCACTCTCAGGTGTGTGGACAGATTCGCACAGTGAAGAGATGAAGCGTGGAATATCTATCAGGTTAGGTTATGCAGATGCTACTGTCAGAAAATGCCCTAACTGCCCTGAGCCACAATGTTATACTGTATCTGAAACCTGTCCGGGATGTGGCGAGCCTTCAGAAGAAGTGCGCACCATATCTTTTGTTGATGCTCCCGGTCACGAGACATTGATGGCTACAATGCTTTCAGGGGCAGCTATTATGGATGGTGCCATTCTCGTGATAGCTGCAAATGAGGAATGTCCTCAGCCACAAACAAAAGAACATCTGATGGCTTTAAACATTATAGGGATCAAAAATCTTGTCATTGTTCAGAACAAGATCGATCTGGTGTCCAAAGAAGAGGTCATAGATCACTACAAACAGATCAAGAGATTTGTTAAAGGTACTGTGGCAGAGAACGCTCCGATTATTCCGGTATCTGCTCAGCAGAATATAAATATAGATGCTCTTCTCCAGGTAATGGAAGAACAGATCCCTACTCCGGAATACAAGGCTGATAAACCGGCGCAGATGCTTATCGCACGTTCGTTTGATATCAACAAGCCAGGTACTCCCATAGATCAGATCAAAGGCGGTGTGATTGGGGGAACTCTTACAGAAGGTCTTCTGTCCAACGGTGAAGATCTGGAGATAAGGCCTGGTTATAAGCTGGAAAGCGAAGGAACTACGAGATGGGTTCCCGTGGTCACTAAGATATCAATGATTTTTGCAGGTAAGGATCCCGTAGATACGGCTACTCCCGGTGGTCTGCTTGCTATAGGTACGACTCTGGATCCAGCTATCACCAAGAGTGATTCCCTTGTGGGACAGGTAGCAGGAAAACCCGGTACTTTACCACCTACTCGTGATGTATTCACCCTTGAGCTAAACCTGCTTGAACGGGTAGTGGGTGTGATCGATGAAGCAGAGATAGGTTCTATCAGAACCAGTGAACCCCTTATGCTTAATGTGGGTACCGCCACTACCGTGGGTGTGGTCACAAGTGCAAGGAAAGATGTTGCCGAAGTGAAGCTCAAGAGGCCTGTATGTGCAAGTGTCGGTTCAATGGTAGCTATCAGCAGAAGGATAGGCTCAAGATGGCGCCTGATAGGTGTGGGAGTCATAAAGTCTTGAGGGTGATAATAGACACTAATGCTCTGATGATACCTGTGCAATTCAATGTAGACATATTCAATGAATTACACAGGTTGGGTTTTGATCATTTCATTGTTCCTCTGTCTGTGTTAAATGAGTTGGAGAGGCTTGCTACAGTAGCAAAGGGTCAGGATCGCATAGCTGCAAAGGTCGGGAAGTCTCTGGCAGAAAGGTGTGAACTTGTTCCTGTGGAGGGACATGCAGATGATACTATTGTGTCACTTGCACAATCCACTGGAGCTGCTGTCTTGACAAACGATATCGGACTCAAGAAACGGTTGCATGAGATGGGCATCAGGGTAATATCTCTCAGACAAAGGACCCGTCTGGAATTATTGTCAT
>CAZAMM010000057.1:0-13419 GCA_964486435.1 uncultured Methanosarcinales archaeon
AGAGCACTTTCATTGTTTGTGCCTGATATTTAAAGAATATCATGTGTGTTTTACTTGTGTATTTTGATACAATGCATCTGGTGTTGGGTTTGCACTAACTTGGTTCCATAAATTACTGTAAAATTGAGTACTATAAGTAGCCAAATTTTGGGTAGAAGTGCCGGGATTTGATACAGTATATTTTTGATTATTGTTATTTACTATGTTACTATACCAATGCCCAGCAGACCAACTATCTGATACATGCTTTTCATATGCCTCATGAACTGGCTGATTTAAATATTGTTGCACAGGTCCATCTGTGTGCATTGGATTGCCGATGTCAGCCATATAATGTGAAGCTGAGCCAAAATATGTGTATGCCGAGTTTTTATTCAGTGGGTAATTATTTTTTGCATATGTGAAAAACGTAAACATGCACCCGGTGCACCGCCTACTATCGGGACAGACGGATGATAATAATGGAGATAGTATCTGTCAATTCCCGTATCTACATTGTCTGGATCTAATGCATGGGTCCATGCTATATCTCTCCACGCGATGTTTCCTGTTGATTTATATACAGATGCAGCAGCTATCGTTCCGTGTACGTTACCCCCACCAGTTCCTCCCCATTTAGGAGTAATAATTTGTTGCCTATTTGATTTATCTGTTTCAATATTTTTTGGAAGTATAAACTTTGCTCTTCCCCGAATTTCTCTAACACTGGATAATCTCTATTAGTAATATTATCAGGTGCTCTGTTCCAAATGTCAATTAAAGCCAGCTTCATATTTTCTTTTTCGGTATCAGAAATAGAAAAATTATCAATTTGTTTTAGATAACTTTTTTGTACATCTGGAGTAGCTACAATAACAGGACTATATGGAGCTTGTTTGACTATAAATGGTAAATTTTTATTTGCTTTTACATTATATCCTACTTCTAGTATGGTTTTTAAAGGTGTACCCTGTTTAACATACCAATTAATGTCATCTTGTGACATGTCAATTATTTTTATGATTTCGTTTATTATTTGCTGATCACTCATATTATTTATATCATCTATATATTTAAAATCGATTGCAGCGCTTGCAGAAAATATAGATAGCGTAAAAATACAAAAAGCGAGTATAAAGGATTATAATATTCTATGTGTTTTATATTTATTCTTCATGTTTTCACCTTGTTTTTATCTAAATGTAAAGCAATATGATTCAATGAAGACAAAATTAAACAAATATATCCTTACCCGTGGTATACTTGAATTAATATGATTACAAATGTTAATTTTATCCTAAAGATGATTATGCCATTTAAGTATTTATGTATTTCTAAAAAACACATAGGCCGAAAGAGCCACAAAACCAGAAAGGAAAGCCTATTATTTGAATAGAGTTAAAAAGCTTGATCAACTGCTTAGAGGTGACCGATAAATGACTCTATTTTTTTATTTTGCATAGTGGCTATTGATATCATTTTTACTGTGAAATGAGTTATATTGTCCACATATGTGAATAGCATTTATATTTATAATTTGAGAACATTTAGAAAATAATTAGTTCAACAATGAACATTGTAGGCCGGCAGTGTTACCAGCACTACCGAACCAAAAAAAGAGCTTCATACTATACTCTAAACACCGTTTAACCAGTTATAACCGGTTATAATACGCATGCATTACAAGCTTATTATGGTTTTCGTTGTTTGTGTGATGTAGTATTTTTTTACAATGTTCTGCGAGGCACGGATCATGAAAAAAATACCATTGACATGAATAAACCGATATCTTTCGAGCACGTTTCTGAATATTCTATATACATACTCGGACATGTATATAGTTTTGTGGATACCTATGCATTATCACTTCTAAATACACATGTTAGTGGTTTAGCTGATCTAGATAATTGTGTTTTTGGCCGTTTTGCCGCAAGTGTGAGGGTGGTTTAAATGGCTGATATTGCTATCAACACCATGCCGGCCTATGAAGCTGCTAAATGGTATTAAGAGCATGGTTTTTATGTTCATCCATTAAACGGAAAAAAACCAATATTAAATGATTGGAATGAAAGAACTGAGCTAGTAACAGAATCGGAAATTAACAAATGTTAGAGCTGTCTCAACAAACTTTAAATACTTATTTGACAAAACACAATCATCACCTTTGTGTTTTCGGTAGCAGATTGTGCTAAGGGGATTTATCCTTTTTAAATTATTAGGTCAAAATAAAAGCAAAAGTAGCATTTCTACAGAACCGATATTATATGATTACATATAAATAGCATAATTACTATGAGTAATATTTATGCACCTCCCCACACCAGACAGTATCCGGCAGAAAAGGAACGAACTTGGGCTTACCCAGAGTGAACTGGCAAAACGGGCAGGTGTAAGCCAGCCACTAATAGCACGTATCGAAGCAGGTGATGTTGACCCGCGCCTCTCTACTCTTAAACGCATTTTTGTAGCTTTCGATGAGAGCGAGAATGAAAGTCAGGTGGTGGCCAGGAACATCATGAACACCAGGGTCATATCCATCAGTGCTGAAGAGCCGGTGGATGCTGCCGTTAAGATCATGGAAGAGAACGACATATCACAGATCCCTGTGGTAAAGAATGGAGTACCCATAGGAAGTATCTCAGAAGAGACTATCGTTCGGTCCATGACTGAGAAAAAAGCTCTGGAAGTTTCAAAGATGAAGATACGAGAACTAATGGGCGACACTTTTCCTGTTGTTTCACCAGGGACCCATGTGAAAATGGTTTCCCATCTTCTCGAAACCACACCTGCAGTGATCGTTTTAGAAAACGGACAGATAGCAGGTGTTGTCACAAAACATGATCTTATGAAATTATTACGCGGATAAAGATATCCGCATTCATTATATATAAGTTCTACATTAAACAGGTCAAATCTTCAACAAATAGAAAAGCATATCTTACAGCACGATCCTTTTATCCAAGATTTCAGGCGATATACATGAATTTAGAAGATACTTTGCTTATGATGCCGGGGCCTGTGCCCGTCGCACCGAGGGTATTGAGAGCTATGTCAAAACCTATGATCAATCACAGGAGCAATGCTTTCTCTGACATATATGATGACTGCAGGCAGATATTGTCCGATGTTTTCAATACCAGAAATGATATTTTTGTACTCAGCGGGTCAGGCACTGCAGCTATGGAAGCTGCTGTGGGTTGTATCACAAATCCTGATGACCGTATCATTGCTCTTGAAAACGGTAAATTTGGTGAACGTTTCAAGAACATCGCAAAGAGGTATGGAAAGGTAGAGCCTCTTGCATATGAATGGGGTGATTCCATAGACCTCGGTCAGCTGGAAGAGAAACTGGAAGAAGGAGCAAAGGCCGTCACATTAGTGCACAATGAAACATCAACAGGAATACTTAACCCTGCAAAAGAGGTAGGAAAGCTTGCCAAGAGATACGATGCACTCTTTATCATGGATGGTGTCACTTCTCTGGGCGGCGACCTTGTTAAGGTTGATGAATGGCATGTGGACATCGCTTTGGTCGGATCACAGAAATGCCTGGCCACACCTCCCGGACTGTCCGCTGTATCTGTGAGCAAGAAGGCATTTGAAGCCATGGATGAAATGGAGCGTATGCCTTATTACCTGGACCTCAAGGCCTACAAGAAAAGCAGTGAGAAAACTCTGAGAGAAACACCTTACACTCCTGCCATACCTCTTTTCTATGCGCTGCAGGAAGCATTGCATATCATAAAGGAAGAGGGTATGGAAGCCAGGATTAAACGTCATTGTACTGAAGCTGCTGCTGTAAGAGCAGCTATGCAAGCCATGGGTGTTGAGATGTTGCCCCATCTCAATGAACACAGCCATTATTCGAACACTGTAAGTGCAATGAAAGCACCTGAAGGTGTTACTGGCAATGATATCAAGAAGGATATGCAGGCAAGAGGAATTGTGATCGCCGGTGGTCAGGACAGACTTAGCGGCAAGATATTCCGTATAGGCAATATGGGTAATGTCCAACCAAAAGACATCATGCTTACAGTTGCCGAACTTGAGATAGTGCTCAAGAAGCGTGGAATCGTTTCCAGTGTAGGACCTGGTATCGAGGCTGCAAGTGATGTGCTGGACACACTCTGAAAAGTGATATTATGGCTACAATAGGCATCGTTGATACCACTTTTGCACGTTTTGATATGGGTAGTGCGGCCACCGACGAAATAAAGAGGCACGTTTCAGTAAAGATCAGAAGGGTTACTGTGCCTGGTATCAAAGATCTGCCTGTGGCAGCTAAAAGGCTTATAGAGGACAGCAAAGACCCTTGTGACCTGGTCATTGCCCTGGGGATGCCTGGAAAGATGGAGAAGGATAAAATGTGTGCTAACCAGGCCTCCATAGGCCTTATACAGGCACAGCTCATGACCAACACTCATATAATAGAGGTGTTCGTTCACGAAGATGAGGCAAAGGATGAAAGAGAACTGGCCTTTCTTATGGAACAGAGATCAAGGGAACATGCGGTCAATGCAGTTAAGCTGCTGTTCAAACCTGAATCCCTGATAAGGGAAGCAGGAACAGGCCAAAGGCAGGGTTTTGAAGATGTCGGGCCAGCACGGATGTAAAAATAAACTAAAAATTATACATTGTTAAAACACACGTAAAGGTGAATACCACATGACCATAAATCTTGGATTTGTCATTGCAGAGTTCAACAGGGACCTTACTTATCAGATGGAACTGCTGGGTGAGGAACATGCCAAGTTCCTGGGAGCCACAGTTAAGGAAAAAATACTGGTTCCAGGCGTATATGATATGCCGCTTGCCATAAAGAAGCTTTGTAAGAGGGAAGACATAGATGCCATAGTTACCATTGGTTCTGTCATAGAAGGAGCTACCAAGCACGATGAGATAGTGGTCCAGCATGCTGCGAGAAAGATCACTGACCTTTCACTGGAATATGAAAAACCGGTTACCCTCGGGATTGCCGGGCCAGGTATGTCAAGACTTGAGGCCCACGAACGTGTGGACTACGCTAAGCGTGCAGTAGAGGCAGCAGTCAAATTAGTAAGACGCCTCTAAAAAAAAGATCGAGGGATGCCTATGGTTTCCACAAGACTTCCAAGAATGCAGGAATCTGCTACAATCAAAGCTGCCAACATGGCCAGCGAGATGCTAAAACAGGGAATAGATGTCATAAATTTTAATCTTGGAGAGCCGGATTTCGATACTCCCAAGCATATATGTGATGCCGCTGCTGATGCTATTTACAGGGGGGAAACACACTACACTCCAGCAGCAGGCATCCCTGAGCTGAGGGAAGCCATAGCTGAGAAGCTCAGAGTTGAGAATGGGCTTGAAGTAAAAGCGTCGAGTGTGCTAGTCACCCCCGGAGCAAAACAGGCTATATTCTCCATAATGATGTCAGTTCTGGGAGATGGAGAAGAAGCCATCCTTTTTGACCCTGCCTGGGTCTCATACGAAGCATGCATCCAGTTTGCAGGAGCAGAACCTGTATGGGTTCCCACGGATCCGGAGAACGGTTTTGAACCACATGATATCGGGGAATACATTACCGATAAGACAAAGATGATCGTAGTTAACAGTCCCTGTAATCCCACTGGGGGGATATACAATAAAAAGACACTAAAATCTATTGCCGATCATGCTATTGACCACGATCTACTTGTGCTTTCCGATGAGATATATGAAAAGATAATCTATGAAAAGGAACATATAAGCATAGGTTCCCTGGAAGGGATGCAGGACCGTACAGTTACTGTTAATGGTTTTTCCAAGGCTTACGCCATGACCGGCTGGAGACTTGGTTATGTATCTGCAGCACCAGATATCTTTAAGGGTCTCCTGAAGATCCAGTCAAATTCAGTAAGTGGGGCCACAACATTTGTCCAATTCGGAGGAGTGGCTGCATTAGAAGGAACCCAGAAACCTGTATGTGACATGGTAAAGGAATTCCATGCTAGAAGGGATATACTTGTTGACGGATTGAATTCAATTGGTCTTAGATGCCACAGACCAGACGGTGCATTTTATGTGTTTGCCGATGTAAGTGAATTCGGAGACGGAGACCAGATAACGGATCAGCTTCTAAATGAAGCCCATGTGTCAGTTACCCAAGGTTCGTCTTTCGGAGAAAGCGGAAAACAGTTCATAAGGCTTTCCTATGCCACATCCCAGCAACGCATCCATGAGGGATTGGAACGTATTGATGATGTGCTCAGCTGATCTTCAGCTGCATCTTTCTATTATTTTTTTAACGATCTTTGCGCTGCTGCACAGAGCACACTGTTCTGATTTGCCTATTCTTACAACACTAGCACATGATCCTCTTTTTTGCAGCTCTTCCTTAAGCTCTTTTTCATTGAAGTGCTGATCATATCCTAAAGCGATAATATCAGGCTTTATTTCCATTATAGGTGCAAAAATATCTTCATCGCTGCCAAGTATTGCTTTATCCACCATTTTGAGGGCATTGATCATCTCTACTCTCTGATCTTCAGGTATCACTGGTTTGGGCTTATGTCTGATCATGGAATCCCTTGCAACGATAACATATAGCTCATCTCCCAACGCCCTGCATTCTTTCAGATATGTCAGATGCCCTGGATGCAACAGATCAAAAGTCCCGGTTGCTAAGACCCTTATCAATCATATCACCTGAAATAGTATGATGTAGACGTATACTACCTTTAATAATCTTATGCAGCAATTACAATGCTTTTCAAATAGGTTTTTATATAACGTTTCCAGATGACCCTGGAATATTCATATGTAAGTAGAAAAACTTAAGAAAATTGAGCGGGTAAAAGCATGAACCTTTGTTCTAACTGTCAATGACAGAAAGAAGCAAAAAAGAATCATCTGAGCTTAATACCGGAAATACAGAGATACCAGCTTGCCACCTGGAAGGCTATTGTAACGAATGATGGCAGCTATTTAAACGTAAAATTTAACAAATGAGTGGGAAATCAACAAACTAAGTTGATATTTACAGCAAATTAATGTACATTAATGCATAATCCCTTTTACTATAAATTACCGTATGTAATATATAGTTGTTCTAACTAATTATGTCCGAATTGCAAAGGTAGGTAGCATGGTCAAAAAATCTATCAATGAGATCAATAGCAGGATCAAAGATGGAAGCGTCAGTGTAGTTACTGCTGAAGAAATGGTTGGGATAGTGGCAGAGCTTGGTGCACAAGGAGCTGCAAAGGAAGTAGATGTTGTAACAACAGGCACTTTTGGTGCCATGTGTTCCTCAGGTGTTTTTCTTAACTTTGGCCATTCAGAGCCTCCTATAAAAATGCAGAAAGTATGGCTGAATGATGTTGAAGCATATACAGGGATAGCTGCAGTAGATGCCTATATAGGAGCCACGCAGGTATCGGATACACTTGGAATGGAATATGGTGGAGCGCACGTGATAGAAGATCTCATAAGAGGTAATGCAATCGATGTACATGCTATCTCTGCGGGAACCGATTGTTATCCCAGGAAGATCCTAGATACAACCCTTGACATCAATGACCTGAACCAGGCCATAATGCTCAATCCCCGCAATGCATATCAAAAATACAATGCAGCTACGAACAGTACGTCTCAGAAACTATACACATATATGGGGTCATTGATGCCTAATTTCAGCAATGTGACATATTCAGGTGCAGGCGTATTATCACCCCTCTCCAATGACCCTGAATATAGAACCATCGGTACAGGCACTCGCATTTTCCTTGGAGGAGCAGAAGGCTATATAATAGGCCAGGGTACTCAGCATTCCCCAAAGGGCGGGTTTGGCACTCTTATGATCCAGGGTGATCTTAAAGAGATGGATCCAGAGTTCATACGTGCTTCCAGTTTTACAGGATATGGTGTGTCCCTGTATGTAGGAATGGGAATCCCAATACCTGTGCTTGATGAAAAAGTCGCACTTTCCACTGCAGTATCTGATGCTGACATTACTACCAACGTGATAGATTACGGTGTACCCAGTCGTGACAGGCCCGTGGTAAGGCAGGCAACATATGAAGAGCTCAGATCCGGATCTATTGATATTAAAGGACGTGAGGTTGCGACCTCTTCGCTCTCAAGTTTCAAGCGCTCCAGACAGATAGCATGTATTATGAAAGACTGGATATCACATGGAGAATTCTTCCTTGCACAAGCTGCAGAGAACTTGCCTTCAGACACTGTTTCCAGACCAATGAAACAAACAAGGGGAACACCCATGGTAAAAGATATCATGGCCAGAGATGTAGTTACCATTCACAAAAATGCCAGTGTATATGAAGCTGCTAAAAAGATCATGAATGTTTCTTTTAACCATTTGCCTGTAGTTACTGAAAACAATGCTCTGGTAGGTATCATCACTGCATGGGATATTTCAAAAGCGGTTGCACAGAACACATTTGACCTTGTGGAGAATATCATGACCCGGAAAGTCATAACTGCTATGGATAGCGAGCAGGTCACCATTGCGGCCAGAAGGCTTGAACAGCATGGAGTATCTGCAATGCCTGTAGTGGATGAGCAACATCATGTTATAGGAATCATCACCAGCGATGATATCAGTATGCTTTTTGCCAGGAGGAACTAAAATGAAGATAAGGATCATCATAAACCAGGACATTGTCACTAAGCCGATCCTGGCAGAGGCTATACTGGAGACAGGTATTGCTCTTAACATTGCACAGGCGCATTTCGACTCAGCGGCAGGCGAGATAGTTGCTGACATAAAGGATACTGAGTACAAGATGATCAAACAGGCCCTGGTTTCCAGAGGAGCGGAAGTGCGTAAGCTTGACACACCCATAAACTGGGACGAGGAAGAATGTGTAGAGTGCGGAGCCTGTATTTCAGTATGTCCCACAAAGGTATTTTCAATGGATAAGGAATGGAATCTGAAAGTGGACACCACAAAATGTATCCAGTGCGGAACATGCATAGAAATGTGTCCGCATGATGCGCTTTCCCTGGATGTCTGAAGTTCTTTAAAGGGAATGTTCAGAAAGGTATGTAAATGAAAGAACATTTTCAGCTTAAGGAAACAATTGTCACCATTGTGGCAGACAGGGAATCCTATATCACAAAGGCAAAAGAGTCAATACATCAAAATCGTGCGGTTCTGGAGAGATTCATTGCCTTTGACCCTTTTTTCAGGTCAACTCTTGAGCCCTATGATATTCAGGATAATGTACCTGAAATTGTAAAAAGGATGATCTGTGCAGGTAATTCTCTGGGAATCGGCCCCATGAGCGCTGTTGCAGGTACTATTGCAGCAATGGCAGTGGAATCCATGGTAGCTGCAGGAGCTACTTTTGCCATTGTTGATAATGGAGGAGACATAGCATTGATCAACGACAGACCTGTTACTATAGGTATCTATGCAGGTAACTCTCCTGTAAAGGACCTGGCCTTCAGAATGCCAGTCCATGACCACATTACTGGAATCTGTACTTCCTCAGGCACAGTAGGCCCATCCATTAGTTTTGGGATGGCCGATGCTGCTACAATTTTATCTGATGATGTATCGCTGGCCGATGCCGCAGCCACAGCACTGGGAAATGCAGCACAAGTAGGCAAAGAGGCGGTTGAAAAGGCCTTTGATGCTGTGAAACATGTTGCTGGTATAAAAGGAGCAGTAGTGATACAAGGAGAATATATAGGGATGTGGGGATCCATCCCGGAAATGGTCGAAGCCAATATTGACTATGACAGTATCACTAAAGGTTGATCTCAAGTCTGAACAGTGGCCAGATAGACTTCCTCATAAGGTTGTATCACTACAAAACCTTCACCTGTAAACGCCATCTGCAGACTTTCTCCGCTTGACCTGCCAACCAATGTCTTGAGGGATATGTCTGTGCGCAGATCGGGTTGCAGATTTCCTGACCATGCAACAGTAGCATTGGGATCTGTAAATACAGGTCTTTCCTTTGTGACTTGCAGCGTTAAAGGATCGTAATGCGTGGTAATTGCAACCATGCCTTTACCTTCAAGTAACACATTGAAAAGGCCACCTGATATGAAACCAGCTATCCTTTTCATCATTTTGATATCCCATTTAACAGTTTCCTCAAAAGCGAGCAAGTCATTGCCATTAACATAAATAGATTGCCCATCCAGTTCAAGTATGGTAACTTTTTTACCCATCTCTGCCAGATATAGCTTACCTTTACCTTCCGCTTTAGTAAGGCTTAGCCCCTCCCCTGTAACTGCTTTCTTTACAAGTTTTCCAAGACCGTGTTCAAGAACACCTTCCCTTGTGAATCTGATCTCTCCATTATAGGCAACCATAGTGCCCTTCTTTATCCACACCCTCCCATCGAGATTCACTTCAAGCAGGCGATCTCGTTCCAGCTCAAACTTTCCTTGCCCAAGATCTCTTTGTCCTGTATTCTCAACAAATTGTTTTATTGAATAACGTCCCATAAATCACACCGTAGATTAATTTTTGATAATTATATTAATATGTTCTTATTAATATGTTATGGTAAGTAAGATGTATCATTTTATAACAAACACTAATTTCATATAGGGATAAGATAATAGATTATGTTACAAACAAATGGAGTGGTAAATAATGGTTAAAGTCACACTGGTTACTGCCGAATGGTGTCATTTTTGCCCAACAGCAAAGAAACTCTGGAGAGAGCTTAAGGAAAAGTTCGATTTTGAATATGCAGAGGTAGACTATGATTCTCCTGAAGGTGAAAAGCTTGTGGAGAAGTTCTCTATAGTTTCTGTTCCCACCACTATAATCGATGATGAGATCGTATTTGTGGGAGTGCCTGATAAAGACAAGGCAAGCAAGACTCTGGAAAAACCAGTTTAACTAAAAATCGGTTATGAAAATGTATGATCTGATAATAATAGGTGGAGGACCTGCAGGGCTTACCGCTGGCATATATGCAGTAAGATACGGCCTGGACACTGTAGTACTTGAGAAGGACGTACTACCCGGCCAGATAGCAGCAACGGATATAATAGAGAATTATACTGGTTTTACAGCTATCTCTGGTCCTGAGCTCATGCAGAGGTTCAAAGAACATGCAGAGACCGTAGGAGTGAAGATCGAGTCTGCCGAAGTATCGTCTATCATGTCTGAGGACGGAAAGAAGATTGTTATAACAGATAGCGGAACCCTTGAATCAAAAGCTGTCATCATTGCTACAGGTGCCAATCCAAAAAAACTGGGTATCTCTGGAGAGAAGGAATTTATGGGTAAGGGTGTCTCATATTGTGCCACATGTGATGCGCCTTTCTATAAAGGGAAAACAGTAATGGTGATCGGAGGTGGAGAATCTGCACTTACGGATGCGCTAATCCTCTCTAATGTAGTAAAAAAACTATATATTGTGCACAGAAGGGAAAAACTGCGTGCTTCCAGGATACTGCAGGAAAGAGTATCCAAAAAGTCGAACATTGAGATCATCTGGGATACTGTTCCTGAAGAGATACTGGGAAAGAACGGTGTTGAGAACGTAGTTCTACGAAATCTCAAGACTGGAGATACATATAAGATGCCAGCAGATGGTATTTTTGTCTACATTGGCATTCGTCCCAACACAGAGTTCATAGATGTAGAAAAAAACAGCGCCGGTTTCATATTGACAAATGAAAAACTGGAAACTTCTGTACCAGGGATCTATGCAGCGGGAGATTGCAGGGATACCTCTATCTGGCAGGTAGTAACTGCAGTTGCAGATGGTGCAGTGACCGCAGTGTCTGCACATGCTCATATTATGGACCTTGAACTTAAAAAATAAATTTTATAAAGCGAATAAAGTAAGGAGAATAAAAATGAACTGCAAAACTAATGCGGATGGTTCATCCTGCCTTCAGATATGTGAAGATTCGACTTCCGAGGATCTTGAACCCATAGCAGAGGCTATACATGCTTTGCTTGGCATACCAGTTACCATTAGAAGCCTCAATAATCTTGGCATCCGCATGGAAAGAGGGGAAGTATTGGATAGGAATTACACTGGACCAATACTGGAAGAGGTTTTAAGGACAAATAAAATAATCCATATAGTACCCACAGAAGGAGCTTACAAAGGAAAGGCAGTAGTAGTCGCACCCATACGTACTTTGGCAGGAAGTGCAATTGGAGCTGTAGGTGTGGTAGATCTGGTTGCGGCCCTTGACATATTGTCAATGTTCAGGGAATATCCGGGCATAGTCGATGAGGTGGAAGAAGCTAAAAAGAAGCTGCAATGATCTCTACAGCTTCATTATATCTTTTTTATCTGCTGATTCTTGATGTATTTCACAATAAATATGGCTACTATTGAAATAGATATAGAAGTAAGTATAACAAGTATCAGACTGCCCTCATCTGCAAACTTCATCATCTGATAGAAGAGTAAAGCACATATGGCAAATCCGGTTATAAGGACTGCGATCACCTGAGAGGTGAAAAGTTTTTCCTTAGTTTTTTCCATACCTTCTGACAAAGACTTATCCATTATAAGTTTTCTGTTCAAACAATACAATCACATACTCTGAAACACATCTATACCAAAATCAAGGAGGATTTTGTTCAGTTTGAACAGAGGTAATCCCACCACATTAAAGTAGTCACCTTCTATTCTTTCTACAATTATAGCTCCTTTCCCCTGGATGGCAAAAGCACCGGCTTTGTCAAGAGGCTCTTCTGTCTTGATATAAGATTCAATTTCAGCTTTGGACAGTTGTTTGATCACCACGTCCGTCGTTTCAGAAATGCTTATCCTTTGTTGAGCATCTACATCCATTACCGTTACGCCTGTGATGACACTTATCTTTTTACCGCTTATCTGCCTTAGCATTTCTCTGGCTGCATCTGCAGTATAGGGTTTTCCAAGTACCTTCTCATCGCAAATTACCACCGTATCTGCTGCAATAACTATCCCTGAACTGATCACGGAGGTGGAACCTGTTGCTTTCTCTATGGAGTTGCAGATGGTAAGGTCAAGTGGCTTCATATTGGGTTGAGTTCTTTCATGATAGTTGCTTGAAACGACCCTAAAATTGTTTCCTATAAGTTGTCTGAGTAATTCTTTTCTCCTAGGGGAGCTGGAAGCAAGAAAGATATCCCTCATAATGATAAGTTCCAATCATAATTTAAATCTATAGTGGTAAGATGCAGGACTGGAAGAATGTGGAGATCTCAAACATAGTTGAATATAGCAATAACAGTAACAATAATAATAATAATAATAATAATAATGATAATAATAAGCTTTTGTGATACACATGTGCGTACGTTAGATCATATTAGGATAGCCTGCATACCATACAGTGAGTTCATATGCTATCGTGCAATATTGAGATTGTCTAATTAGAACTTCGGTTTAAAAACCTATTCGTTTTTTCATTAACTCCATACCTTTTTTTTTGGGGGGGGGCGGTAGCTATAAATACCATAAATTTGGCCCCCCTCAT
>CAZAMM010000058.1:0-13323 GCA_964486435.1 uncultured Methanosarcinales archaeon
CTTTATTATAGCAGCAGATACATCACAGATATTGGTCATCCTAACAAATGTACATGTTTTTTAAATAATATAATATAATATAATATAACATAATATAATGTAATATAATATGATATAAATTTGTGCTTATAGAAGAGTACTGAAATGTACACTTTGGAATAAATGTGAAACATGTATGTTATAACGGTGTGCATTTTAATATGATATTATCCCATCTTAGGTCTGAAAAGATGTGTTCCATGCATTGTAAAACATAGATAAATAAACTGGCATGCTGTGATAGTGGAATAAAATGTCGGCAGTCCCTTATCTGGCAATGAGATCAGGCAAGATTAAATAAGATAACCTTCGTTCCCAAACAGGATTTTCATATGATCCTTCAATATAATTTATGTGGAATATTTAAGGAAAAAGGTAAAGAAGCAAAAGTTAATATTGCTATATCCGATAATATATCCCAAAGAACTTCACAAGAAAATATGCGAACTCTAATGAATTGTAGAAAAATCATGGGAAGTAAGATATGTACAACAGTAATAACATATCCTGAGCTTCCAAGAGCTGTAAAGATGCTGCAATTTCTGATAAAGCATTTGATCTCACAAACTATAGCAATTATCAGCAAGTTAAGACAGGTTATTGCACAGATCTGGTATCATGATATCTATGGTCTCCGACGGGACCAGACAACTTTACTAATTCGGCAGATGCGACATCTTGCAATTTCTACTCTAAGATGCTCTTGTCATCTGTACGGAAAAAAAGACTGAGGTTTTGCTTTCAAAACTGATTTACCTAATAATCAAACGTAATACAATAACGGGGATAATATGCAACAATTAGCAAACGATCAAAGATCAATAGCCTATTTTTCAATGGAGATAGGTATTGATGAAAAAATCCACACTTATAGCGGTGGTCTGGGGATATTGGCTGGGGATACGATCCGCTCATCCGCTGATCTGAAAGTGCCGCTGGTTGCGGTAACTCTTCTTTACCGTAAAGGATATTTCCGTCAAAAGATAGAGGCGGATGGCTGGCAAAAGGAAGAACCGGCAGCATGGGATGTTGAAAGCATTCTTGAGGAAATGCCGCAGAGAACTATTGTCAGAGTTGAAGGAAGAACTGTCCATCTGAAGGTCTGGAAACATGAGGTCAAAGGAGTAGGCGGTTTTACAGTACCTATCTATTTCCTTGATACGGACATGCCTGAGAATCATGAGTGGGATAGAACTCTGACGCATCACCTGTACGGGGGGGACGAACACTACAGGCTCTGTCAGGAAATTGTTCTTGGCATTGGGGGTGTCAGAATTCTCAGAGCTCTTGGCCATCAAAACATCAGGAGTTTCCACATGAACGAAGGACATGCAGCACTGTTGACACTTGAGCTGCTGGACGAACACGCAAAAAAGGATGGCAGAGGATATTTGATCGAAGATGATAGAAAAGCTGTAAGGAGTAGATGTGTATTCACAACCCATACCCTTGTTCCTGCAGGTCATGATAAATTCCCTATAGATATGGCACGCAGAATGCTTGGGCCAAGGGAGGATTTCTTTGCTTTGGGAGGTGTCATTGACGAAGATTCTCTTAATATGACCCATCTTGCCCTAAACCTTAGTCGCTATGTAAATGGAGTTGCACGAAAACATGGGGAAGCCACAAGGCTTATGTTCACAGGATATTCCATCAATTCCATTACTAATGGAGTGCATGCTGCCACCTGGGTTTCAGAACCTTTTCAAAAAATTTTTGATAAATACATTCCCATCTGGAAACAGGATAATTTCAGCCTGCGCTATGCACTAAGCATTCCAAAGCAGGAGATATGGGATGCCCATATGCAGGCAAAAAGGAAATTGCTCGATCTTGTCAACAAACAATCAGGTGTGCTGATGGATGAGAATGTACTGACCATAGGCTTTGCAAGGCGGGCTGCTACATATAAAAGAGCTGATCTTTTGTTCCAGGATATAGAAAGATTAAAAAGAATATCTTCACAGGTTGGTAAGATACAGGTCATATATGCCGGTAAGGCGCATCCCAGGGACTATGAGGCCAAGAAGCTCATCCAGCATATATTCCAGGCAAAACAAAGTCTTAATGGGGACATCAAGCTTGTGTATCTTGAAGATTACAACATGACCATCGGTGCAATGATGACTTCCGGAGTGGATATCTGGCTGAACACACCTGAACCACCTATGGAAGCCTCAGGAACCAGTGGGATGAAAGCTGCTCTGAACGGTGTTCCCAATCTGAGCGTGCTGGACGGATGGTGGATAGAAGGGAACATAGAAGGCGTGACAGGCTGGTCCATTGGAGAGGCGGTCATAGGAAATGGTGAAAACCGTGATCATTCCCTGGACGCAGCTTCCTTATACGATAAGCTGGAACAGACGATAGTTCCTCTTTTCTATAACAACAGGGAACAATTCATCAGCATGATGTCACATTCCATTGCTATCAATGGTTCATTCTTCAATACCCATAGAATGATGCAGGAATATGTGCTCAACGCTTACTTTCTCTGCTGAGGAGCACGGAAAGATCAACAGGTACAAAAGAGAAAGACAAATGATTTTTCATTTGTTCATTTGTCTTTTATCCATCTGATAGCCCATGGCAATATCCATTCTGACCAAAGAACTCTTGCGCAAAAGCATCCATCTTACATCTCTTCTTATAGTAGTGGTCTATGTTTACCTGGGAAAACAGATAGTGCTGGATATGCTCATCGTATATCTGGTGCTCATTTTGCTGATCGAACATTTCCGTCTCAGTCGTGGCATTAAAATTCCGTTGTTCGATAATTTGTATAGAGAAAAAGAACGGGGCTGTGTGGGGGGACATGTTTTTTTTGTCCTGGGTTCTGTTGCTGCTATTGGAGCTTATAGTAAAGAAGTGGCTATCGCTTCAATACTTATGATAACTTTTGGGGATATGGTCGCTTCTCTTGTAGGCATCAGGATGGGTAAAACTCCTCTTAAAGGGACCAGCAAGTCCCTGGAAGGCAGTGTTGCTGAATTCTTTACAGATCTCATAATTGCTGGTGTATTGCTTCCAAGTTTTTCCGTGGCTTTTGTCATGGCTGCAGTTGCCACCTCAGCTGAAACATGGCTAACAGGCATTGATGACAATTTGTCCATACCTGTATTATCTGGTTTCAGTGCAGAAATAATGATGTTGATCATTTCAGTATGAAATTTTTCTGTAAAGCAGAAAAAGAAAAAGTTGGTTACGATCCATCCTGCAGAAAACAGATCATTTTCAATTTTCTGGTATCAAGTAATTCACATGTATGGGTCATTTAGTGCTTTTGTAGAAGGAGGCAATGTTTCGGACAGATTATAACTCAACTTAATTTACATATGGTAGCATATGATATAAGCGTTTTGTTTATAGCTGTATCTATTACCTATAATGCTAATAAGATACTTGTTAAACTCTCTTTTTTTAATTATATGGCTAAACTCTAAATCAAATTAACTTTAGTTACACACAAGTTGTTTTTTTGAAAAGTTATAAATAGTGCCGGTGCATACTACAATTATACACCACAATTCAATGAAATGAAAAAAGGAGACAGGGAAATGACGCCATGGGAATATGAGATAAGATCAGTAAGGTTTGGAAACTGGGATCAGACGAAAGAAGATCTCAACAGGATGGGTATTGATGGCTGGGAACTGGTTAAGTTCTCTGATCAAATCGATGAAAACATAAGAATGGCATATTTCAAGAGATCAATCGATGGTCTTGACATGTGATATTTAGTTTGTTATATTCACTCTTTTTATTTTTCATTTCAAGTGTTAAAAGTCTCATTGTTTCTCAGCAAGGGTAGTCTACAAATACCTTGAGATACCTTGTCATCGATAATGTTAATGGTCAGTGTTGATATGAATCGGATCTGACAACAACTATCATTAATGATGTCATGATAGCAGACTTGTGGGCAACAGCCCGCAAGCATCATTACACGTTTTACTCTGACAGGTGACAATATGACCGGAAAAGGAAACCCGTTCGGTGCAAGAGAGACCGTTGATATTTGTGATGAGAAAGTGACGATCTACCGTCTGAGCAAACTTGAAGAAATGGGTATAGGTAACATATCCCTTTTACCGTATTCTATCAGGATACTGCTTGAATCCCTTTTGAGAAATGCAGGAAGTGAGGTTGTAACTGAGGAGAACGTCCGTAACCTTGCTGCATGGGATCCTGAAAAGATACAACAATCTGAGATACCCTTTATTCCTTCCAGGGTCATACTTCAGGATTTCACTGGCGTGCCAGCGGTTGTAGACCTAGCTGCGATAAGATCAGCAATGCAACGCCTTGGTGGAAACCCGGCTGAGATCAATCCAGTGGTTCCGGTGGACCTTGTAATAGACCATTCGATTCAGGTGGATTACTTTGGAACTTCTTATGCCATGCATTGCAATGAAAAGTTCGAGTTCCACCGTAACAAGGAAAGATATGAACTGCTTCACTGGGCACAAAGAGCCTTTGATAATCTTAGAGTAGTACCCCCCGGAACAGGCATAATCCATCAGGTAAACCTCGAATACCTGGCACCACTGGTCCATTTCAGGGAAACAGAGAACGGTATGATAGCATATCCTGATTCTCTTGTAGGTACTGATTCTCATACGACCATGATCAATGGTCTGGGAGTTTTGGGCTGGGGTGTGGGTGGCATAGAAGCAGAAGCTGTAATGCTGAACCAACCCTACTACATGGCTGTGCCTGAAGTAATAGGTTTCAGGCTATATGGTGATCTGAAGGATGGAGTAACAGCAACAGATCTCGTTCTCACTGTAACACAAATGTTAAGGGAATATGGTGTTGTTGACAAGTTCGTGGAATTCTATGGCCCTGGTATGAGAGCCCTTGATCTGACGATAAGGGCAACTCTGGCTAACATGAGTCCGGAATATGGAGCTACAATGGGATTCTTCCCGGCTGATGAGAAGACCATGGAATATATGCTTATGACAGGCAGGGACAAAAAGCATGTGGATATGGTCCGGGAATACCTCAAGATGCAGGGGCTATTCGTAACCGATGCCTCCCCGGACCCTGTATTTACGCATACGCTGGAACTTGACATGAGCACCGTGGAACCGTGCCTGGCAGGTCCCAAAAGACCTCAGGACCGTATAATGCTTTCCGAAATGCCTGCAGTGTTCCACAAGGCAATGGAAACGTCATTCAGGGAAAAGAGAGGAGGGGAGCTGCTCGCAGCAGATCCGGAATACAATCGCTGGCTGGCAGAGGGAGGTTATAGTGTTGCAAAGGACAAACATCCCGGTCATTCAGGAATTATGAAGATCAAATGTGCTGACGATAATGTTGCTGTATCTCACGGTGCAGTGGTCATTGCATCCATCACTTCATGCACCAACACTTCCAATCCTGCTGTGCTCATAGGCGCAGGGCTGCTTGCAAAGAAAGCCGTAGAGAGGGGGTTGCGGGTGAAACCCTTTGTGAAGACAAGCTTGTCTCCGGGTTCCAGGGTGGTAACAGACTATCTGAAAGCTTCGGGACTGGCACCTTATCTGGAGGCTCTGGGATTCCATGAGGTGGGCTATGGATGTACCACATGTATCGGTAATAGTGGTCCTCTTAAAGATTCGGTTTCCCAGGCAATAAAGAACAAGGATCTTACAGTTGCTGCAGTGCTTAGCGGAAACAGGAACTTTGAAGGCAGGATCAATGCTCAGGTAAAGGCGAACTATCTTGCTTCTCCCATACTGGTGGTCGCATTTGCTCTTGCAGGCACAGTGGACATTGATCTTACCAGGGAACCTGTAGCTTGTGACCCGAATGGCCAGCCAGTATACCTGAAAGATATATTGCCAGGGAGAGAAGAGATCAACGACCATATTTCCAGGTTTGTTCTTCCAGAAATGTTTGAAAGCCAATACTCCAATGTGTTCGAAGGCACTCAACTGTGGAAGCAAATGAATGCTCCCAGCGGTACCCAATATAGCTGGAATGCGGAATCCACTTATATCCAGGAGCCTCCTTTCTTTAAAGATTTCCCGCTTGAGATAGGGGAAAAACAGGATATTAAGGGTGCAAGGGTGCTGGCAATGCTGGGTGACAGTATAACCACTGACCATATATCACCTGCAGGATCCATACCTGCACACTATCCTGCTGGAGAATATCTCCTTAACCGCGATGTCGATGAAAAGCATTTCAATTCATATGGAGCCCGCCGAGGAAATCATGAGATCATGATGCGTGGGACCTTTGGTAATGTCAGGCTCAAAAACCAGCTTGCTTCAGGGAAAGTTGGGTCCTGGACCCTGCATCTGCCTGAAAAGCAGGAGATGTACATCTATGATGCTGCCATGCAGTACATGAAAGATAAGGTCCCGTTGATAGTGATCGCAGGTAAGGAGTATGGTACTGGAAGTTCCCGTGACTGGGCTGCTAAGGGTACCCAGCTTTTGGGAGTACAAGCAGTGATAGCTGAATCATTCGAACGTATTCACCGTAGCAACCTTATAGGCATGGGAGTACTTCCTCTGCAATTCAAGGAAGGAGAGAGTTTAACTTCTCTTGGATTAGACGGGACCGAGGTATATGACCTGCTGGATATTGCCATGCTGCAGCCAGCCGGTGAACTGAGGGTCGTGGCGCATAAGGCAGATGGAACCAAAAAAACCTTCGATGTCATTGTAAGACTTAATTCATCCATTGAGGTGGAATACTTCCGTAATGGTGGTATATTGCACAGGTTCCTCAGGGAGAAGATCAAAGGGAAATGAGTTTCCCTTTCTCTTATCTTTTAAATGGTTTTTAAAATATTGCAGAGACCTGCTGATCGAAACATCAAAAAAGTAAATATAAAAAGAGCTTTGTCGGCATACATAAGTAATACCGACGCCTGATCAGTAATTATTTAGTATATTGATTTCTCAAACTCAGTATCTCTTTGGTGGCCTGTGAGCTGGCAGGCAGTCCCTGCAGTATACTGGTCTGTCGGGGTCAGGTTCAAAAGGTACCTGTGTCTCCTTACCACAGTCTGCGCAGGTTGCATTGTGCATCTCTCTGTTTTCCCTATTGAAACCGCCACGGCCGCTGCCGCCTCTGTTTCCCTGGGATGATCCGAATCCTCTGCGGTCCATATATTTACCTCCTATTTATTTTATTATCAATCTATCCAAAAGAGACACTCTGTTTCTTGTAGGAGGCTTTTTGAACATAATTGACTAGTTTATACATTGTTTTTTCAAATATAATGGTTTTGCTTAAAAAGGATATAAATTCGCATGAATATGAAACTATAGATTGCGTTTTCATTTAAAAAGAAATGTATTATATAATTGATCAGATCAATTTGCGCTTTATATACAATCAGCTTCTTAATAAGTTTGTTAAATTTCAGGAAGTTCATAAAAAGGTGCTATAGAATGGATACGATAGATGCTATTCGTAAAAACACTTAAATATCTTTGAATAAAACACTCACAGGCATATTTTACAAAAAACACGTTATTTAAAAATGGGATTTTAATGAACCAGGTAAAAAAAGGCTTAGAGGGTGTAGTAGCTCTGGATACCCAAATATCTTTTATAGACGGTGTCCAGGGCATACTCAGATATAGAGGTATAGAAATAGAAAAGCTTGCAGACCTTTCTTATGATGCAGTTTCTTATCTTCTTATATATGGAAAGATACCCGATGCTGAAGAACTGAATATATTTTCCATGGAACTGCGTAAGGAACGCAGCATACATCCACATCTTCTGGACATGTTGAATTTCTGTGATTTTAAAAATGAATCCCTTGATGCCTTGAGAACTGCAATTTCTGTCTGTGCACACTTTGATGAAGATTCACATGATATTTCTAAGCAGGCTAATGTCAGAAAGACCATTAGGCTCATTGCCCGGTTCCCAACTTTGGTTGCTGCATTTTATAGGATGGCCAATGATCTGGAAGTAATATCCCCGGATCCATTCCTTTCCCATGGAGCGAATTTTCTTTATATGCTAAGAGGTTCCCGTCCAACAGAACTGGAAGCTCAAGCGATGGAAAAAGATTTTATTCTCAGTGCAGAGCATGAACTGAATCCTTCGACCTTTGCTTTGAGGATAACAGCTTCCACTCTTTCTGACATGCATTCAGCCATCATATCAGGTTTGTGCACTCTTAAGGGTCCCCTGCACGGCGGTGCAAGGAAGGGAGTAATGGATATGCTGGATGATATAGGTTCAACTGAGAATATCGCAGCATATGTGCAGGAGCATCTGGAACATAAGCAGAGAATTATGGGATTCGGGCATCGGGTCTATAAGACCTATGATCCCCGGGCCCGTGTATACCGGGACATAGCAATGAAAGTGGCCATGGAAAAAGGTGAAAGCCACTGGTTCGATCTTGCCAGGGAAATAGAGTCAGTAATGTATCATGAAATGGTCGAGAACAAGCATAAACCCATATATCCTAACGTGGATTTCTACTCTGGTGTACTATATAAGGACCTGGAGATCCCTTCATATCTTGCAACTTCTATATTTGCCATAGGAAGGATATCCGGATGGATAGCCCATTGTCTGGAACAATATAGCGACAACAGGGTCATCAGACCCAGGGCACATTTTGTTTAGAGGTTCTGTAGCATCAAAAAGGTTCGTTTCCAGAGGATGGGAATTCACGGATCTCTGTTTGCCTTTTTTTTTCAGCCATTATCCTTAGTTGCTCGTTCATGGCCTTGAAGCCATTTTCCGTGTCCTCTTCGATCAAATACATGAATAGTGGTACAAGAAGGCCGGTAAATTTCTCACAGTTGATGAAATGCACACTTCCATCTTCCATTTCCTCTATCCTGAACAAATGCTCTCCATCCAGTAATCCCTTTACCCAGAATTGTCCTTTCCAGCGTATTTCCCTGTTAACCTCACTATTAAGTATCACAGGTTTGAGATTAATCTTCAGAGAGTTGCTGGTTTTGAAATCTACTTCGAGTACTTCTCCAACCTGCAGTTTTCCAGAGGCCCGGGTAATAAATGGATTCCACGTCTGATATTCTTTGATATCCGAGAGAACTTCCCAAACATCTTCTGGTGCTGCCTGAATGTTGATCGTTGTACAAATTCGTTTCATATTGATCTTTCAAAAAACTTAAAATTTTAATAAAGATTAGAGGGTATCATCTATAAAAATATCAATTATCTTATGACAACCTTCGTTACCTGTATTCTTGAAGCAATGTGCAGAATGTATATCTGCAAACATAAAAAAAACCAGTAAAGCACTAGTGAGCGAATATCTCATTAAATTCTCCTTGCTAACTGAATGCATGGAGTTCAAACTTTAAATGTTTAGCGTTTGATCTATGTAAAAAAAACAATAATATAAGTGAAGAAGTTTCTTCACTCAATTTTCAAATGCAAGTGCATCTTTTGGGCATATCTCAATGCATCTTCCACATTTTATACAATCTCGTTTAGTAAGACTGTTACGAACATCCAGCTGCATTGGACACACTTTATCACACTTCTTACAGTTTATGCATTTCTCAGCATCCAATTTAATCTGATACCGATCTTTCCCCAAAATGTGCTGTACCGTACCCATGGGGCAGAAAGTACACCATGTCCTGGGATTGATGGACAAGCCCAGCAATATGGCTATGGTAGTTGTGGTCAGACACATGATCACAAGTATCATTCCTATCTGATTGAAGAGACCCTGAGTCTGTAGCAGCCTGTATCCCATAAATCCCATCATGAACAGGAATATGGGTATCCTTATCCAGAAACTTCTGAGCACAGGAGGGATCTTTTTATTCTTACTGATCCGACCCAGCCAGAAATCGTTGAAACTGCCTCTGGGACATAGATTTCCACAAAACCATCTTCCTCTGAAAGGACTGATGACAATCAACGTGGCAAACACCAGGAGCATGAAGTATCCCAGTATCGGATACCACAAACCAGCAATAGATACAATGATTACAAGTATCCCAAGATATGGAGTAATTTTAAGCATTTTTTTTCACCAAGACAATTTATTAGTAAGGAACAGCTACACTATTCTGTTCCTCTTCCCATATGACCAGTTCTTTTTCAACACGCTCAACCCAGCTATGGATTATTTCCATGATTAGCTCCCTGATTTCTCTCTTGTTCCTTATCCTGTACACGAAGAAATAGCCTTCTCCTTCCAGGTTGTTCTGGGACTTTTGCAGCACCTTTTTTTCCGTGAGCTTCTTGGCGCTTCTTTGTACTGTGGATAAGTCAAGAGACAGATCTGCAGCTATTTGCTCAGTTGTGAACCAGCCGGCATCATTTCCCAACAGATATTTCATTACCTGAAGCTCTGCTTTTGTCAGGTTGAGACCACACTTTATGACAGCTTCGATCTGGAACTCTTTACATGCAAAATCTACCATAACAATACCTCAACATAAGTACAGTACTGTAGTAACATAGCAGTGTTATATAAATCATATCAAGTACTGCAATATACTAACCAATAATGGAAGTACTGTCTGGAAAAGCTGTCAATACAGATATTCATCTCAAGATCATTCGGAAAAACAATAACTTCCTTTCATTGTTTGATATATCCCGGCGTCAGTTTTTTCTCCAGCAAGGTAAAAGAAAGATCTATGAACAGAGCTAGCATTATGGCAGGGATAGCTCCTGAGAGCAGCTTGCCAGTGTTGTAGCCGATCAGTCCCTGAAAGATGATCTCTCCCAATCCGCCACTGCCAATGAATGCAGTGAGCACAGCTATACTGTTTGCAAGGATGGCCGCAAATTTGATACCTGAGAACATAGCAGGATATGCATTCGGGAACCTAATGTAACGCTGTATCTGCCATTCACTGAGCCCAATACCGTTAGCATAGTCTATAAGTGCAGGGTCCACGTTTGTAAGGCCAATGTATGTGTTCCTGATTATAGGTAAAAGTGCCCTCAGCATTATGGCTATAAGTGCAGGTACAAAGCCTATCCCAAGAAAAGGCACCACTATGGCTATCACCGCAAAACTGGGCACGGCCTGCACAAGGTTGGCAAAGTTCATCACAACTGATGCCAGCCGCTGGCTATAGAGAGAAGCGAATGCAAGAGGTACAGCTACCAGGATACTTACCACCAATGTGGTATATACGAGCACTATATGCTCCCATGTCGCATGCAGTATCAATGCTGTGGCTGCCATGTACCATACCTCTTATATAATTGCTTTTCAATCTTTCCGGCCCCGAGGTCCAGTATGACAGCCAATATCCCTGTCCACAGGCCTGCCAGCAGTATAGCATCCTTCTCATATAGCTGGATACCGTTCTGCAGCACGGTTCCAAGTCCTCCTGCAGCCACAAGTCCTCCTAATGTGACAACACCCATGGTAAATACCAGAGCTATCCTTATCCCCCCGGCTATGAGAGGCAGGGACATGGGTATCCTTACTTTGAGAAGTATGTCCCGTGGTGACAGGCCAATGGCCTCAGCCACATATATGTATTTGCTATCCACGCCTTTAAGGCCGGTATAAGTGTTCCTTGCTATAGGCAATATTGAGTAGATAACCGCGGCAGCTATAGTTGGTCCGGTTCCCAGACGCAGCATAGGCAAAAGAATGACCAGCAATGCCAGGTCCGGTATCGTTTCCAGTATATTTAGAAAATTAAGTACCGGGGAAGCTATCCCCGGCCGGCTGTAGATCAGCACTCCCATACTAACGCCTATTATCACCGATATGGTCAGGGCGATACTGAACATTTCCAGGTGTTCCATGGTCCGCAGGGTAAGCAGGTGTTTGTCCCACAATGTAATTATTTCACGGAAATTCTCTATCATCTTGACCCATTTACTTTTCCTTATATTAACTTCAAAAGCACTTCGTCAGATATAAGCATCCCGCCTACTGTATCTCCGTCCATGACCATTGCTATGTATTCCCCGCTCCTTTTCATCTCTGATAGTGCTGTTGCCACTGAGTCACGCAGAGCAAAGACCTTCATGGGCTTTGCTATGTCTCTCAGAAAAGGATGTTCATCCTCACATTTTAACAGATTTACCATTTCCACTTTGCCTATCGGCATACCATTATCAAAGACGATACCAATCTCAGTGTCCCTGTCTTTCATGATCTCCACTGCATCACAGACATTCACACCCCCGTCCAGGATATACTTCGCATCCAGTGGGGTCATCAGGTCCTTCACGTTCAACGTATCCATGTGCTTGAACTTCCGTTTAGTATCAACGATATCTGCGACCAGCTCGTTCACAGGGTCAAAGATGAGGTCTTCCGGAGCACCTACCTGCACAAGCCGGGCATTGTCCATGATGGCAATCCTGTCTCCAAGTCTGAAAGCCTCTTCTATGTCGTGGGTGATGAAAACTATAGTCCTGCCAATCTCTTTCTTGATCTCCAGGAACTCTTTCTGTAACTGTTTCCTCAAAATAGGGTCCAGAGCCCCGAAAGGTTCATCCATCAGGAGAAGCGGCGGGTCCATGGCAAGAGCCCTGGCAAGACCCACACGCTGCTGCTGGCCTCCGCTGAGTTGTCGTGGGTATCTCTTAATGAACCGCTCCGGTGGCAGGGAAACGAAATCCAGCAGATGACGCACTCTTCCAGTTGTACTTTTCTCGTCCCAGCCCTCAAGTTTAGGGACCAGGCCCACGTTCTCCCCGATCGTCATGTGAGGGAACAGGCCAATGTTCTGTATCACATAGCCCATGTTCCTCCTGAGCCTTACCGGGTCTAACTGCATGACATCCTGTCCATTTATCCGGATGCTCCCGCTGTCTGGTTCTATCATCCTGTTGATCATCCGGAGCGTTGTGGTCTTTCCGGAACCGCTTGGTCCGATGAGGATCAGCAGTTCTCCCCCTTCTATGGTAAGGTCCAGGGATTCCACAGCATAACGGGAACCATATTTCTTGCTTATCTGCTGAAGTTCAATGGACTCGATCCTTTCAAACAATCTCTGGGTTGGCATCTTTTGTTTCCGGGTATTGTTTTGTAAAAAAGTAATGGATGAGGCTTATAGAGACTTATGCTTCAATAAGCCCTTCCTGGATAAGGAACTCCCTTGCGATATCCCGTGGCTCCATCTTATCCACATCGAACTTGTAATTAAGTTCTCTCATGGTATCCGTGTCTATCCTGCCATCCAGTTTCTTTAAAGCCTCCACTGCATCAGGATTGTTCATAGCGAACTCTTCTGTCATTATGTATATCGCATCATAAGGAGGCAAAGCATTCATGTCATCCTCAAGCACCTTCAGGTTGAAGACCTCGTTCCTGGTATCCGTAGTATATGCGGATATGGCATCCAC
>CAZAMM010000059.1:0-12717 GCA_964486435.1 uncultured Methanosarcinales archaeon
AAAATGTTGTCTAATTAGAATAGGGAGTATTTGGACCTAATTAGATGGTCTCTTATATAAGTATCTATTTCAATCGACAATTATTTAATAGGTGGAGACATAATTTGTTTAATAAGTTCTTTTTGGAATCAAATCGGTGGGGGGCCACCTATGAAAATAAGAGTTGTAAGTTCCAGAGAAGAGATAAATGAACTCAATCCGAATGAGAAAGTGATACACCTTGCTTTCCGCCCTTCGAACAAGGATATATTCAACCTTGTTCAGACCTGCACCAAAGTAGAGGTAATCCAGATACCAAGCTCTTACAGAAGAACAGTTTCCAAGTCTATAGAAATGTTCATGCAAATGCAGAACATCAAACTGGTGGAAGGAGATGTATGGGGTCACAGGAAGGATATCAACGAGTATTATAGCATATCACCTGCCATAATAGAGAAAATAAAGGAAATGAAGGCCGATGGCAGATCTGATGTCGAGATAGCTGATAAGATCGAAAGGGAAGGCAAACTTAACAGGGAAATGATATTCTATATACTCGGAAAGCAGAAGTAGATCTATTAGAAGCATATCTCTTAAGAATATTAGATGTGAATCCATTTTCAGTAAGTACAGTTTTTGTCTTTTTACAGACAGTTTTATGGCATCTCAACGATGCCTATAAATAACTTTATCACTTCATCTTTTGAAAACACGACAGGTTTTGCGATAATGACCGACAACTATGGAAAAGTATATCTAGTAGGTTCGGGTCCCGGAGATCCCGAGTTGCTTACTCTGAAGGCAAGAAGGCTCATCGACAATGCAGATGTGGTCATCTATGATCAACTTCCTGGTGAAGCGATACTCTCTTCTATCCCTCAAAAAGCCGAGAAGATAGATGCAGGAAAATATGCCGGGGATCATACGCTATCTCAGGACAGGATCAATGAAGTTATAGTAGAGAAGGCAAAGGAAGGCAAAACGGTGGTACGCCTCAAGGGTGGAGATCCTTATGTCTTTGGGAGAGGAGGAGAGGAGGGCCAGGAGTTAGTGAAGGCAGGCATTGGTTTTGAGATAGTGCCTGGCATAACCTCTGCCATATCCGCACCTGCCTATGCCGGCATTCCCGTGACCCACAGAGATCATGCCTCCATGGTTACTTTTATAACAGGTCATGAAGACCCCACCAAAGAAGAAAGTGGGCTGGACTGGGAAACACTTGCCAAGTTCCCTGGCACTATTGTTGTCCTTATGGGTGTCAAAATGCTGGAACGTAATGTGAATGAACTCGTGAGGTATGGTAAAGATCCATCAACGCCAATTGCACTAATAGAAAGAGGAACCCGTCCTGACCAGAGAGTAACAGTGGGTACTCTTGAGAATATTGTTGCTCTTAAGAATGAAAGGAAGGTAAAAGCGCCTGCTATCACTATTATTGGTGATGTGGTCAAATTGCACGATGAACTTGGAGAGCAGGTCCCGGAAAGGAGTTAATAGGTATGGCTGACGAAAACAAACCTGTTCTGGCCATTATGCGGCCATCTGTATACAAGGAAGAATCAGTAAAGCTTGCAACTACCATGGGATTTGATGTAATGGCTGTTCCCATGATCGAGCTTACGGGAACGCAGGATTCTTCATTCAAACCTTTTTTTGAGCAGATAGCAAAAAAAGAAGCCGACTACGTGATATTCACAAGTGCCAATGGGCTTGATTATACATTGCAGAAGATACCATACGTTATGCGCGATATGTTCATAGAGGCTTTGAACAATACGAATGTGATAGCTATAGGACCTACTACAAAGAGATCTCTGGAAGAGAAAGGTATCAAGGTCATGGGCATGCCCGGAGTGTACAGTTCCAAGGGTCTTATCGAATATCTTTGCAAGGATGTAAAGGGTAAGAACGTAGGCATGGCACGTAGTGTCTTTGGCACAACCGTACTCACAGAGGGACTTACCCGTTGTGGCGCAAATGTACTGGAAACAAAAGTTTACAGTCTTTTCAGGCCTGACGGTGGGGAGCAACAGGAACTGATAAGGAATGCTCTGGCAGGCAAGATCACAGCTTTTGCTTTTACCAGTTCCATGATGGTGCATAATTTCTTTGAGGTGGCCAAAGAAATCGAAGCTGGAGATGATATCGTACAGGTACTCAACCAGTCCATTGTAGCAGCTATTGGCTTGCCCACAGCAGAAACATTACGTAGCTACGATGTGAATGTTTCTGTTATTCCTGATGAGTATACGTTCGAAGAGATTTTGAGGAAGATCAAGGACATGCTTTCTGCATGTTCCTGAAAAACCTTTTTATATGATTTTTTCTTTTTCTCATGTAAATTTCGGACAAACAGAGAAATGTCCTGAAGGCTGCATTTGCGTACCTGATTCTACTTATTAAGCGGAACGATTATCATGATAGGTATTTCAAAACTATATTGCGGGACTGTGGAACCATCAGATGCTCTAAGATACGGCAGGGATTCTAAAAAACTCCCATCCCATCTTTTGCAGTTCTCTATCGACAAAAAACCTGTTGTCGTCTGGAATGTGACCAGACGCTGCAACTTAAAATGTGTCCATTGTTATGCACATTCCAGAGATATTGATTATAAGAACGAGCTGACCACAGAGGAAGGTAAGGCGCTCATAGATGATCTTGCAGATTTTGGCTCTCCTGTGATCCTCTTCTCCGGAGGGGAGCCCCTCATGCGCAAAGATCTGCCTGAGCTGGCCGCATACGCCAGGTCCAAAGGAAGAAGAGCGGTCATCTCCACGAATGGGACCCTCATTGACAAAGAAATGGCAAAGAAATTAAAGGAGATAGGTCTGTCTTATGTGGGCATCTCACTTGACGGCATGAGGGAAACGAATGATAAGTTCCGAGGATCAGAAGGTGCTTTTGATGCTGCCCTTGACGGACTGCGCAACTGCAGGGCCGAAGGTATCAAGGTCGGCCTCAGGTTCACCATCAATAAGCACAATGTGCAGGATATTCCTGCCATATTCGATCTGATCGAAAAAGAGAACATACCCCGTATATGCTTCTATCATCTTGTATATGCAGGCAGGGGTTCGGATATGGTAGAAGAAGACCTTAGCCTTGAAGAGAGCCGGGAAGTAGTTGATCTGATAATGGAAAGGACCAGGCAGTTACATGATAAGGGATTACCTGTGGAAGTGCTCACCGTTGATAATCACTGTGATGGACCGTACATCTATCTGAAGCTCCTTGAAGAAGATCCAGAAAGAGCTGCAGAAGTATATTCTCTGCTGCAGATGAACCAGGGAAATTCTACAGGCATAGGCATAGGTTGTGTTTCATGGGATGGCTCAGTACATCCTGACCAGTTCTGGAGGCATTACACTTTCGGAAATATTCGGGAAAGGAAGTTCAGTGAGATCTGGAGGGATACAACCGATGAGCTGATGGCAGGTCTTAAGGACCGCAAGCCTCTGATTAGGCAACATGCAGACAGATGTGCAAAGTGCAAATGGCTGGAAGTATGCAATGCTAATTTCAGGGTCAGGGCTGAAGCTGTGTATGACAATGTATGGGCAGATGACCCTGCCTGTTACCTCACTGATGAGGAAACTGGCTATAATAGTCAACCGTAACACAGTTGATTTTTAAGAACAGTGCAGACAAAAGTTTCGTTGTCTGTTTTATTTACCTTGCAATGAGCGTGGATAAGTGTATAAAGAGCATGGCCTGCAAAGAGGCCATACATATGTGAAAAAAGTTAAACTTCAATGCAGTTTTGCCAGACACCATGTATGTTGCAGTATTCAAGAGCACAGAAGGCCTTGAAATTATCAATGTTGTTTACATGGAAACTGGCTATTGGCTGTGAGTGAACAGGCTCGAAGTTCATCCTTCCAAGATCGATGGTCTTCCCATCTTTTGTGATGCCGTAAAGCTCCACCCATTCAATGTGGTGTTCCACTGTGTTGGGATGAGGTACTTCCTTACCTACAATAACCCTTACAAAGTCAGCGCTTGTTGATCCGTGCCCTCTTATAATCTCTATGGTCGGAACATGTTTCTCTTTACCTTCGACTTCTTTTCCTTTGAGTATTTCTCCAAATTCCATTATTTAACCTCTGTATCTAATTTTGTTTCTTTTTTCTGTCAGGATCTCGCCTGCTGATGTTGTGAACACAAGAACAAAGAGATGCCTATCAGATATGAAAGACCCGCTACATCAGAATACGATGATCTCATATCCTTGTTCTACATACCTGCTCATACTTGGGTGCCCGAACATCTCATCACATAGGTGAAGACCTTGTTCCTTGGCACTTTCAAGGCTATCCATCTTCTGGGCACATGCTCTGCACACACAGTCCATAAGCCCTGCCTTCTTCACTTTCATGTACAGGCTCGAAAATGGCTTTGTAGGATCGATGAGATCGGATATATTTCTGGTAGCCGAACCCTCTATGATAAGTTTTACATCATGCCCTCTTTCTTTCATATCTATAGCATTCATCAGTGCGTGAGCAAAACACATAGTTTCTCCATTGAATGCGAATATTGCTATTTTCTTGCCCATATTGTCTCCTCCGGTAAAGTGTAATGGCTACCCCTGATGGAATTATGCAGGTTCATATAAAGGATTAACGGTGTTTATGTCTCCTATGCAGAATAAAGAACATGTTATCAGCAAACAGCATCAACCAGATATATTTAAATAATGAAAAACCCACTGTTACGGATACTAAACAATCACTACATCACATTTATCGGAGAGTTTTAATGACAGTTCCAAAGGAATATATCCCTCATGAGGTCGAACCAAAGTGGAAGGAAGCATGGGACATGTCCATGTACCATTTTGATTGGGAAGATCATAATAGACCACAGTTCATCATAGACACACCTCCACCTTATCCTACTGGTAATTTCCATATAGGGAACTCTCTTAACTGGTGTTACATTGATTTTGTTGCCCGTTATAAGCGTATGTGCGGATACAATGTGATGTTCCCGCAGGGCTGGGACTGCCATGGACTTCCCACAGAAGTAAAGGTAGAAGATATACATAATATCACAAAGAACCAGGTACCCAGGGAAGAGTTCAGGAGAATGTGCCGTGAACTGACTACCAGCAACATTGCAAAAATGCGCAATACAATGATGAACTTAGGTTTCTCCGTGGACTGGAGTAATGAGTTCATTACAATGGAACCTGCATACTACTCCAAGACACAGCGGTCTTTCCGCAGGATGTATGACATGGGCAGGATATACCAGTCCGAGCATCCTGTAAACTGGTGTCCAAGATGTGAGACTGCCATTGCCTTTGCTGAAGTGGAATATGAAGGCAGGAGCACACAGCTTAATTTCCTTTATTTCGATAAACTGAAGATCGCCACCACAAGGCCTGAACTTATGGTAGCATGTGTGGCCGTTGCAATAAATCCAGAAGATGCACGCTACAACACTCATATCGGGAGCAGCGTAAAGGTTCCCCTCTTCGGACATGAAGTTCCTGTAATTGGTGATAGTGTGGTAGATCCTGAGTTTGGTACGGGTGTCGTGATGATCTGTACTTTCGGTGACAAGCAGGATGTACGCTGGTGGGTGGAACATAAACTTCCCTTGCGCAAGGCAATTGATAAGAACGGCCGTATGACGAAGATCGCAGGTAAATATGCAGATATGACGATCCCGGAATGTAAGGAAGCCGTCATAGCAGATCTGAAAGCAGAAGGTTACCTGTACGAGCAAAAGGAACTTGAACAGAATGTGGGAATGTGCTGGAGATGTGACACGCCCATCGAGATCCTTTCTGAAAAGCAGTGGTTTGTTAAGATAGATACCAATGATGTCAAAAAAGCTGCCGATGAGATCCACTGGACGCCTGAACACATGAAGGTCAGGCTCGAGAACTGGCTGGGTACCATGGAATGGGACTGGTGTATTTCCAGGCAGCGTATATTTGCAACTCCTATACCCGTATGGTATTGTAAGGACTGTGGGGAGGTAATGGTGGCAAAGGAAGAATGGATGCCCACTGATCCAACCCAGGATTCTCCTAAAGAGCCATGCAGCACATGCGGCAGCACTGACTTCGAGCCAGAGGAAGATGTACTGGACACATGGATGGATTCTTCCATTACTGTACAGCATGTGACTGGCTGGCTCAGTGATCACAATAGCAGATTACCTGCCCAATTGAGGCCTCAAGGTCATGATATCATCCGGACATGGGCTTTCTATACGATACTTCGTTCCATGGCACTTGCAGGCAAACGTCCCTGGGATTCAATACTTGTGAATGGTATGGTGCTGGGGGAAGACGGCCACAAGATGAGCAAGTCTCTGGGCAATATAATCTCTCCTGAAGAGGTGATCGAGAAATACAGCGCTGATTCCTTCAGACAGTGGGCAGCCATAGGGGGAGCTCCAGGTTCGGATGTGATGTTCCGCTGGAAGGATGTAGTAGCTGCATCACGCTTCTTTGCTAAGATGTGGAGCATATACAGGTTCTCTGTTTCCCACTTCAATGATCTGGACACGTCCTATGTATCCACAAAAGAGGAACTTCATATTGTGGACAGATGGTTGTTCGACAAGTTGTACGAACTGATAGCTTCAGTAACATTGAACATGGATACTTGTCAGTTCGATGAGGCTTTTAAGGCCATCCGGGGTTTTGCATGGGAAGTGGTGGCAGACAATTACATAGAGCTTGTCAAGTCCCGCTTGTATGGTACCAATGCAACCGACAGAAAAGCAGCACAATACACACTATATGTAACAATAGAGGTACTTGCAAAATTGCTTGCTCCGTTTGCCCCCTTCTTTGCAGAGGAAATGTATTCAAGACTTGGAACAGGCAGCGTACATATGCAATTCTGGCCAAAGGCGGATGCTTCATGGAAGGACGAAGAGGCAGGTAAATCCGGAGAACTTGTAAAAGAGATCGTGAGTAGCGTCCGGAGATATAAATCCGAGCATGGTATTGCCCTTAATGCTCCTTTGAAGAAACTTGAGATATATGGAGCGCTCACAGACGTCATTGACATAACCGGTGCAACGAACACGCCTGTAGAAGTTATGGCAGGAAACCCTGATTTCGAGCACTTACCTGTGAATGTGAAGCCTAACATGGGAATCATAGGTCCTAAATTCAAAGGGCAGGCAAAGGCCATAATTGATGCATTAACGGAAGCTAATCCGAAAAAGCTGGTAACCGAAATTGAACAGAATGGGAAGATAAGCTTGCAGACTAGCAGTGGCATTGTAGAACTGGCTCCTGAAAGTTTGGAGATAGAAAAAGAAGTGATCTCTGCCGGCAGAGCAGTTGATGTTCTGGATGTAAGGGGAATTCCTGTTGTAGTGATCAGGTGAGGGGGGAGACCTTTGCTCCCTTTTCGCAATCTTTAATTGTGCTGTTACATATAATATTAATCACTGGAAAAATAAGCCAGGTGGTCCCTTGAAGATCAGAGGAAGGATACAACTCAGGAAATCTGCCAAGAACAAACTGCTCGATAACCTCAGATCCATATATGGGGATACAGTAGTGCAGGATATCGCATCTTACAAGTTCGAGAATGCTGATGCAGGTGACACTCCCGTGATCCTTATAGATGGTAAAGTGCTATTATTTGCAGTTGATAATATTTATTTCCCGACGGTACGAGGTGTTATAGAGCTTGGGATCGAGAAGAATGTAGTGGTAGTGGACTCAGGTGCCGTACGCTTTGTAGTAAATGGTGCAGATGTTATGAGCCCTGGAATTGTCCATGCCGATGAGAACATTCTGCAGGGAGATCCTGTGATCGTAAAAGAAGAGAAATATGGCAAGCCTCTTGCCATTGGTAAGGCACTTGTTCCTGGAAAGGACATGGTTTCGGATTCAGGGAAAGCTGTAAAATCCCTGCATCATGTGGGTGACGATATATGGAATATCGAAACGTAAGTTTAGAGGCATAATAATTAAAATATATGGTTGTTCTTATAAATAATGAAGATGCTAAATCAGTAGGAGATAATTTTAACTGGATCAGTCCAATAATGAAATAAACACTTCAATAGATAAAGGGTGCATGTTATGGCAAAATTAATGGATAAGTTTTTTGGCGCAAGTAAAAGATCGCCTACAGGTGAAGATGACTTCACTGAGCTTGATCTTAGCAAATACGAAGAAGTAACTGGTGAAGAGCCTGCAGAAACATATGTGAGAGTTGCAGAGCTTACAAACCTGAATGATCTGGCTTTGCTCAAGAAGGAAGTGTATGAAGGTAATATCCTGATGATAGACATATCCACTATCAAGAACGATAAACTTATGCTGGACAGGGCTCTGAAGGACCTCAAAGATGTTGTCGTAGATGTTCATGGGGATATAGCCGGGCTTAAAGAAGATCAGGTGCTTGTAACCCCTACAGGTATCAAGATCGATCGTTCAAAGATAGTTGGTGGAAGATATTGACAATCGAGAGTCCACAGGCAGCATTCGTTACACGTACGCAGTGTCCTCTGTGTAACAAAGAGATTTTAATGAATTGGGAAAGGGATGACATTCCATATTTTGGAGATGTTATGTACATTACGGCATGCTGTGACTGTAGTTTCCGTTTCACTGATACGATGATCCTTTCCCAGAAAGAACCTGTCCGATACGAACTTGTCATTGAGGGTTCTGAAGACCTTTATGCTAAGGTCGTGCGTTCTACTTCCGGAACGATCAAGGTTCCTGAGCTGGGTATAGTTGTGGAGCCTGGTTCTATATCTGAATCATACATAACTAACATCGAAGGCGTGCTTGACAGGATATTAGATGTTGTGATCAGTGCAACCAAATGGGTGGCAGATGAGCCGGAAAAATATGAACGTGGTCTTCAGTTGCAGGAAATGATACATGAGGCTGTAGATGGCAAAAGAAAAATTACCGTGATCATAGAAGATCCTCTGGGTAACAGTGCCATAATATCCGAGAAAGCTGTATCATGCAAGCTTACTCCTGAACAGGCACATATGCTTAAAACAGGCATGGTAGTATTTGATGCCGAGAGTTCAGAGATAGAAATAGATGGTTATGATGAACATATTATCGGGGATGGGTCTGTCTGATCATACTGCCGCCTTTTTAAGTAAATGGAGGTAACTATGGAAGCTGAAAGGGTAACAATGCCACTTATAGGTGATATTGCACCGGGCTTCCAGGCGAGGACAACAAAAGGAAGTATCAACTTCCCAGAAGACTATAAGGGAAAATGGGTCATCCTCTTCAGTCATCCGGCAGACTTTACTCCTGTATGTACCACCGAGTTCATCAAATGTGCAACAATGCAGGAAGAGCTCAGGAGACTTAATACTGAACTCATTGGCCTTTCCATTGACAGTTTATATTCTCACATCTCATGGCTTGCTGCTATCAAAGAAAAGGTAGAGTACAAAGGGTTAAAAGGGATAGATATCGATTTTCCGATAATTGAAGATGTGAGCATGGAAGTTGCAAGTAAATATGGCATGATCCATCCCAAAGCTTCCTATACCCAAGAGGAAATTCTTGAAAAATTGGAGGCTACCAGCGGTTCTTTCCATTTCATGGAGTCGAGCACAGAAACGGTGAGAGCAGTGTTTATTATAGACCCCAAGGCCAGGATAAGGGCAATGCTTTATTATCCATTATCAAATGGCAGGAACATGGAAGAGATCAAGCGTCTGCTTGTAGCAATGCAGGTATCTGACAAACACAATGTACAAACTCCTGAGAACTGGCATCCTGGGGAAGATGTGATACTTCCAAACCCATTATCATGGGATAAGGCAAAGGAAAGGCTTAGGAAGGGCGAAGCTGGCACAAGATGCGGAGATTGGTTCCTCTGCATGAAAAAAGATCCTGAAAAATGAACTTTGACTTTTTTTCAGCTCTTCATTGATTTGATGTAACCTTAAGAAGGAAATGCCTATAAACAATGCATCTGTTTATAGCTGAAGATCAAGATAGCAGGTGACCTGATGACAGAAAAGGAGAAAGAAGCACCCCTTCCCGCGAAGAAGGATTTTAGTGAATGGTATAATGAACTCTTACAGGTAGCTGAAATAATGGATGTACGCTATCCTGTGAAAGGTCTTTACGTGTGGTATCCTTTCGGTTTTACCATCAGAAAAAACGTGTATAACATAATAAGGGAACTATTGGACAAGGATCATATGGAAACAATGTTCCCTCTTCTTATCCCTGAAAATGAGTTCATGAAAGAGGCTGAGCATATAAAGGGTTTCGAGGATGAAGTGTACTGGGTCACTCATGGTGGCACATCTCCTCTGGATGTTAAACTCGCACTGCGCCCCACTAGTGAGACCGCTATTTACCCTATGTACAAATTATGGGTGCGTTCCCATGCTGATCTGCCTGTGAAATTATATCAGATAGTTAATACCTTCAGATACGAGACAAAACATACCCGCCCTCTGATAAGGTTAAGAGAGATCACCTCTTTTAAAGAGGCCCACACCGTACATGCTACCTGGCAAGAAGCTGCTGAACAGGTGGACGAGGCTATAAGGCTATATACAGAGTTCTATCGCAGGCTGGCAGTGCCTGTGCTTGCTTCTAAACGCCCGGACTGGGATAAATTTCCGGGAGCCGATTATACCATAGCAGTCGATGCACTGATGCCTGACGGCAAAACCTTACAGGTAGGTACAGCCCACCACCTTGGTGATAATTTTGCCCGTACTTTTGACATAAAGTACGAGAATCCGGCAGGAGAACAGGTATATGCACACCAGACCTGTTATGGCGTTTCAGAGCGCTCTATAGCTGCACTGATATCCATACATGGTGATGATAAGGGGCTTGTATTGCCCCCTGCAGTTGCTCCTCTACAGGTGGTGATCATACCTATCGTGTTCAAGGACTCATCTGATGTCATCCAGGCATGTGAAAAAGTACAACAACTGCTGCAGGATGCAGGTATCCGTGTAAAAATAGATCTCAGTGACGATCGTCCCGGGGCTAAATATTACAGATGGGAGATGAAAGGTGTGCCCTTAAGGCTTGAGCTAGGTCCCCGTGATCTTAAAAACGGTGTTGCTGTGCTTGTGCGCAGGGACACTGGAGAAAAAAGACAGGCACCTTTGGAAAACATAAGTCATGAAACAGAAGAGACGCTAGAGGTCATTCAGTCTGCCCTTTTTGAGAAAGCGGTTGCAGATGTGCAGGCACGCATATTTACCTGCTCTTCTCTTGCAGATGTCAAAGAAAGATTGCCTGAAGGTATCGCGCTCCTTCCCTGGTGTGGTGAGAAAGCATGTGGTCTGAAGATCGAAGAAGAGATTGGTGCGGGCATTCTGGGTATACCCACCGGACAGGAAGGCGGACATAAAGGGCAATGTCCTGTCTGTGGTAAGGACGCAAGTGTAAAAGTTTATGTAGCAAGGAAATATTGATTCCTGCAACTTACTTTTTACTGAAAAAGAGGGTGTATCATGGAAGGATCATCACCAGAAAATATAGAAATGCCTGAAAGACCATTGTTCCTGTGCGTATTGGCAAATACTGAAACGGCTTACGTAGAAGGCCTGTCTGCTGCTGGCAAGACAGCAAAGCTGACAGATTATACACCACCAGGTGACGCCGAAGTGCTGGAGACCGGTATGGTGGTAGACATACCTATTCTGCCCATGACGCCACCTTATGATACGCCTACACCTGCACTTATTACCCGGGTCGCGCTGGACCTTACCGGTGTGCCACACATGCTTGTAAATGCAGGACTTAAGATCCTGCCTTCCAAAACAGTGCCCCTAAGGGATATTGGTGGAGCACCCGGAAAAGATATACGGGAAGCAATAGCTGTCCCCGATGCGCAGGGCATCTTTGAACGTGGTTTTAGTCTGGGCAGGGAGCTGAAGGATAAATATGACTTTGTCATGATCGGTGAAAGCATACCTGCGGGTACCACTACTGCCAATGCGGTACTGGCAGCCCTTGGTTATGATGGAAATGTCAGTAGTAGTGCTTCTACCAATCCTCTTGAACTTAAAAAACAAGTTATTAATGAAGCTCTGATCTCTTCAGACATCGAACCGGGTGATCTTCATGACGATCCCATGGAAGCTGTCAGATGTGTGGGTGATCCTATGATGCCAGCAGTGGCTGGAATAGCTGCAGGGCTTGGAGATATGCCAGTGATTCTTGCGGGTGGCACTCAGATGGCAGCAGTGTTTGCGGTGATCAAACATCTTGGATATAGGACAGATAACATTACTATAGTAACAACCTGCTATGTGATGAATGATACTTCAGCTCATTTTGCCGCGATTGCTGAAAAGCTGGATGCAAGAGCCTATGCCACTGATCCCGGATTTGGCCAATCGCGCCTGCAGGGTCTCAGACAATATGAAGCCGGATTCGTAAAAGAAGGAGTTGGTGCTGGCGGAGCTATATACCTTACACAGATGTCAGGCATCCCTATGGAAAAACTGAGGGAAGAGATCGAAATGCTCTGTGAAAAACTCTCAAAATACGGAGATATTGAGAGAGTAAAGTAAAAGCGATCAAAAAAATGTTTTGTGGATTTGATTCATCCACATTTTTCACAGCAGAAAACTACATTTGAGCTGACAAATTGCTTTTTCATCACTTTTTAGCAAAAAAGACACAATTTGACTTGTGATGCAGCAATGATCTTCAGAAGCTGAAGGTTCAATTTTCGGCGCGCTTTAATAATTATGGATCTCCACAACATTGAGTGGGTAAATTAATAT
>CAZAMM010000060.1:0-12591 GCA_964486435.1 uncultured Methanosarcinales archaeon
AATGATCGCATCTGATAATTCCTTAAACATTTCTTCTTTGCTCATAATTTACCTCTTTCTTGTTATCTTAGAGTGCCCCTTTTTGGGAAAAAGGTGGGCTACCTTTTGATTTTACTATATTGCTTTTTAGCGCAATATATAAACGTTATTTTGTGTGATGGAGTGAATACTATCCAATGTGCTGCTACACATTTCAATTTCATTTTCACAATATAATAATGAAATACATAGCATCCCAGCATCACCAGGACGCTGGGATATTTACACATTAAATTTGTTTCAAATATATCATCTTTAGAACTTTGATACAAAAGTCCTGGCTTGCCATAAAGCCAAGAGAGCTACTATCACGATCACTACCATCCAAAGGATATCTGCGGCAGGGAGATATGAGTTTGCCCAATATCCATTATATGCTTCCATTGCGGCTGCACTTTGTACCATTTCAACTCCTCCTCAGACATATACAAGACACACATTAGATGCTCTGATCTTTCCGAAGTCCGTGATAGCATATTTGTGAAGAAGGAAACCCTTTTTATAGATTCCTTTATCATCAACTTTGCTCTCAAGGCCTTTTAACATACCTCCAGAAGCCAGTTCGATAAGATCGAAGTTTATTGAATCTCTATTGAAGTCTCCATTGAGGTTATATTCCTTCTGTATCTTCTGTACGATCTCATAATTCCAGTGAGGTTGCTCATCACTGAATAATTCCAACATTCTGAACTTGATCGGACGATTTCCTGCCATTTCATTCACCTCTTAGAGATTCGAGACCGCTGGCGTCTTCAGAGAACATAGTGAAACTGCCTGCAAGACAGAATGCACCTCCTAGCAACAGGGTCCATGATGGAATATCCCCGAAGAAGAGGATTATAAAGATCACAGCGAAAAGTCCGTAGAGGTTTCCTATACCCTGTCCTCTTCCAACTCCTATGAGAGGGAATGATTTGTACCAGGTAACATAGCAATAACCGAATGTTATGCCTGCAAATATAAGTACCATCATTGTGAATGGTTCAAATGCAAGCAGAGCGTACTTTATCATTGGGAATCCGGCAATGGTGAGAATTGGTATTGCAATAATCCACCAGATGATATTCTCTCCCAGGAAACGTAGGGTAAGTCCAACATCAGGTTCTGCAACATCGAGACCTTTTCCGGCTATAGCACCTTCAATACCCCAGCCTGCTGCTGCCATCAAGCCGCCAATATATCCGATCCATGCAACGTTACCTGCAGCCATTTCTGAAAGCAATCCGCCACCAAATATCACAAAACCTCCAATGATGATCATGAATATTCCAAGCGCTGCTCTCTTACTGATCTTTTCACCGTACCATTGGGATGCAACTATGGAGCCAATTACAGGATACATCAAAGCTGCAACAGCTGCAAACGCACCACCTACAAAGCCCATTGCAATGAAAGAACCTAGAATAGCCATAGGTCCACCGAAAAATGATGCCAAAAAGAACCATTTTGAACAGGGTTTGAACTCCTTGACCGTCCTTTTCATTTCACCAAACTTTCCGAGAACACCAGTCCACACCATAAGTGCAAGTATAACAGTTAAAGCATTGAATGCCGTGATTAACACAGCAGTTATGACCAAAGCCATACTATCGCCGCTTCCGGCAGCGATCTCACCATACATTTCATCAAAAGGATTTAGCGCCCATACAACTGTACCGGGAAGATACCACAGTCCCCAGAGCACAGCACAGAAAAAAGCCCACATGTATCCATATTTTACTCGCCTTTTATGTTCGAGTTTTCTTAAAGCTTGCAGATCCATATTTTACCTCCTTCTTTTACTGGCAGGTCCATCCGCCAGATTTCATATTGAGATTAGGTCCAATTGCTTTCATCATATCTAAGAAGTGTATATGATGAACAAATTGTTTTGATACCATTCCCCTTTTCTTCTCGTATCTACTTCAACCACCCATAGTTGAAGGAGTTGGGGTGTATGGAGAGTACACCCCTTATTTGGATTTAGACCCCGATTTAAAGGGGTTAGAACAAAGCTTTAAGCTTTGCCACTGCATCTGCTGCGTTTTCTGCGTAAATGTCTGCACCGATCTTATCTGCCCAATCCTGGGTGACAGGTGCTCCACCGACCATTGTCTTGACGCCTGCACGCAGGCCTGCTTCTTTGAGCTGCTCTTCTACCTGTATCTGGTTGACCATTGTGGTAGTCATCAGAGCAGAAGTTGCAATTACATTGGGTTTGACTTCAGAGGCTTTACTGACTATGTCTTTGACCGCAATGTCCCTTCCAATGTCTACAACCTTGAAGCCTGCGATCTTGAGCATAGTAGCTACTATGTCCTTACCGATTGTGTGAATGTCACCCTCAATGGTACAAATCATGACCGTACCCTTGTTTTCGGACTCGGCACCCATCTTTTCCAGTGCTGGGGTCAGTATTTTTACACCTGCGCTCATTGCTTCGGATGCAGCAATGACGTGAGGCAGGAATAAAACACCTGCTTCGAACTGGTCGCCTACTTCTGTCATTGCAGCAGTGAACCCGTTCTCGATGAGCTCTGCTGGATTGATCCCTGCTTTAAGGGCTTCATTAGCTACTTCCTCGGCTGCCTCTTCATCAAAGTCAAGGATTGCAGCTTTTGCTTTTGCCATAATTTCTTCTTTTGTTGCCATTGATAATCCTCCATTTAAATTCTTATGAAATCACAGGCCGTCCCTGAATGCCTTGTCTGCTTTGTCTACGATAGCCTTCATGTCCTTAAGGAGATCTGCATCTATTGGTGTGACCTCGTGGTTCTTCATCACATCGACTACCTTTTCATGGGCCACTGTTGCCAGGTCTTTTGAACCTGCTGCTGCCCAGTCTCCGAACATCAGTCTGTTGATCAGTGTTGGATTGGATGGGAGATCGATGTTCTTCCTTGTGGTCTTGTGTGCAAGGAAGTTGTTTCCAATTCCTACCTGCTGGATAGCTTCCACCGCAAGCGTCTCCTCAGATACTGGAATACCCTGCATTGCCTTCTTTGTCATGGAGATCATATCGTTGTCAAAGACAAGCTGCTCCATTGAGAAGGTCATACCGAGCTCAAGCATACCTGCACCATACAGGGTGTTTGCACCGGACAGGGCTGGCAACAACGTTGTCATGGTCTTCTCGTGACCTGCCTGACCGTCTGGTATTTTGGAGTCGGACTACGAGCCAGCTACATATGTGGGTAGACCATAGTATTGTCCCAGTTTTGCTACTCCAGCACTGATAAGTGCAAGCTCTGGGGAACCTACTGGCGCCGTACCTTTCTTCAGATCGAATGTGGTTGTAGAGCTACCGTACCATACAGAAGCTCCTGGTTGAGTGAGTTGAGCCAGTACAATACCTGAAAGAACTTCTGCGTTGTGGGTTACCAGTGTGCCTGCAAGATGAACAGGGGATGAACCGCCAGCCATTGCCATGCTCAATACATTAACAGGCATGCCGAACTTTGCACCCTTCATGATGACCTGGCATGCGTTGGAGCTGAGCTCAAGTGGACTTGTTGGACAAACCAGCATTGAGAAAAGAGGCTTCTTGCGGAATTCTTCATCATCTCCACCATAGTATGCCTGTACAATATCTCTGTAATATTCTACATGTTCACCGACTGGGTCTATGTGATGGAAGTGCTTTGTGGTGTTCATCAGAGGAGTAAGTGTCTCGTGAACATCCTGCATACCCTTGCCTGCCCAATCCCTGGCAGAAACTGCAAGTGAGTAATAGTCTATGTTCTCTGCCCAGTCCACAAGTTTTGCAGTTGCTGCAACATCGGCCTCTGTGGAATCAACTGTTTCGTACTGTCCTGGTGCTTTGTAGTTGCACATCTTGACACCAGTACCGAAACATGTCCAGTGAACCTTACCTTTATGCTCCTGTACTACTTTTTTCTTTGGATCGCGTCCATATAGTGCAAACCTGGATGGACAGTCCTGAAGTGCTCTGTTAACAACATATTCAGGGATCTTGACAACCTGGGTCTTCTCATCTACCTGGCATCCGGCTTTCTTGAAAACAGCCCTTGCATCAGCATCTGATACCTGGATACCGGGGTTCATAAATACATCCATGGTGGCGTAGTGAATTGCTCTGAGATCTTCGGCAGAGAACAATTCCAACTTCACACCGTCCAGCATTTTTCTGCCTGGATAATAGTGGTTTACCATATTCTTTCCTCCTTACTTCAGTCATGCATGCCAAACATTGAGCATTTCAAGGTACACATTGTGGCTTGCATTGATCTTTACTTATGGGTTTCTTTTCTGGTATATATATTTTTCTCTACACCTTGCTATATATATCTTTCGAATAGAAAAAATCTAAATGCTTTATTTAAACATTGTGGACCAACAAAGCGCAAATAGACACATATAGAATGTATAAAAAAATGGATATATGCTTTATAGCTATTAATTCTTTTAAAAAGGAGAGTTCCATGGGAAAGCACTACTATAAATAAGTATTGGACTATATATAAACAATTTTTTATATTAAGGAAAATATCCATAATAAAAAAGCTACAAGATATTGTTTTTAGGTCTCCCCACAAAAAAAGAGTTGATATCTTTGAGCAATTGCCTTAATTTTTTGATAGAACTGAAAGGTCCCATGCCCCGGGAACTACATGTATTATATAAAAATAGTGGTATGTCCCGCTGAAAGCCAAAATATGAGAAATCTAATTAACATTTTCAATAAAGGATAATCTGGATACTCCAATCAGAACTTCTCGTCCATCCCATTTTCCTACAAAGAACTTAGTGTCTGCAGATAAGAATTTGTGTTCTTTGCTCATGAGAGGCACATAACATCTTGAAGAATTACCTGAAATCAGTCCCTCTATGTCAATGCTCTCAAGTACTTCCTTTTCTTTACCCGGGGGAAACAATTCCATGAAATCCATTTTAAACAGATCTTTTTTGGAGTATTTTAAATATTTTTGCAAAGCATAGTTCGTATGGATGATCAAACCGCTCATGTCCATTATGAATACAAGATCATCCATTGTATCAAAAAGATCTTGCAGTCCATTATGATCCTTCTTTAGCAAATTGCCCTCTTTGAAGCGTGTTACGATCATTCCCAACTGACCTGCAATAGTGTCAATAACATTTCTGGAATTAGCAGGTATCTCTAGTTCCCCATGTGAACCAAGTATCATTCCAGCAACAAGCTTATCGTTGTAGTGCACTGGGATAAAACCCATTGCCTGCAAGCCTTCATAATCAAGGTCTTCCTTGATCATGGAATTTATCTCAGAGAAATACTTATAAACAGGATAACCAGTAGTGAAAAGTCTTGCTTGGATGGTATTAGCAGCAAAATGTCTAATATTATCCGCGAACTTTTCAGACAGGCCTCGATAAGCTTTAAGCTCAAGATCCCCTTTTGAACCATCCACTAAGAATATAGCTCCACAATCTACAGCTTTGATTTGCAGAACAAAGTCCAGTATCTTTTCAAATACATCCTGAAGATTTTCGCCTGAGCTTAAGACAGTATCAAAATCATATTCAATTTGAGCAAAGTGATTTGCCTGTTTTCTCTCAGTGATATCAACGATTATTCCCTGCAGAAAATCAATATTTCCTTTTTGATCATGATGAATCATTGTTCTTTCATCTATCCATCTCACTTCACCTGATCTTGTCAGGATCCTGTATTCCTGGCTGAAATCAGAATATCCTTCTTTATAGCATCTATCTACCTGCGCACGCACTTTTTCAAGATCTGCAGGATGAACAATGTCACCATATATTATTTTACCTGAAAGGAAATCTTCTACCGAATAGCCAAAACGTTCAATATTCTTTGAAACAAATTTTACTGGCCAATCTTTTTCAGGACTCCACATAAAGACAACTGCGGGGCTGTCATTTATAACTGATTCCAGCACCTTGAGTATTCTGCGGGTCTCAAGAATCTTTTCATCAGCAAGCTTACGCTGTATAAGTTTCCACATTCCATCAAAAAGCAGAGTGATCTGCCTTACATCCGAACTGTCATAGTTTTCTGATTTATTGGTCACAGCAGCAACAGCAACTACCTGGTCGCCATCCATAAGAGGTATATTTACATAACGATTGATTCTATCCTCAAGTTCAGGTTTTATTCCTTTTGTAGGACCAGGCCCTGATGAATTATTGTTCACAATGGGTTCTCTTTCCCTTATTGCTTCTCCCCACATACCTGCAGATTTTACAGGACATCTCCATGTCTTTTTCTCATGATTTGTTTTCTGTATAGGCCATTCATACATTTCAAGGGTATTATCCGCTTTCAACAGACCAAAATAACCTACTTGGCTATGTGTCAGTTTTACTGCTTTCTCTATTGTAAATTCAGCTATCTCTGAAACAGAAGAATTTCCCCTCTGATACAATTCAAGAAGTGCTTCCAGGCGTGCTTCGTTTAGGTGTATCTTTTCTGCGGTTTCTTGAAGGTCACTTATATCCTGGATAAGTCCAAGTCCTCCCACCAGGCAACCATTTTCAGACACTATAGGAGAGAATTCTGCTTTTACAACAGATTTCTTTCCAGTAGGTGAAATATATTCACCTTCATAGTAACCCGACTCGCCCAAAAAAACCAGATCTATAGCAGCTTTTAAAGGCCCTTCTTCTAAATATTCGACTATACTAAGACCATTGATCTTGCTTTTTGGCTGCGCTATAATTTTTGCAGAGGCATCATTATAGTTAGTGATCATGCCGTTTTCATCGAAACAAATAATACCCAGAGGAGAACGTTCAAAGATAAGACGGTATTTCCGTTCCAGATCCTTGAAAATATTTTCAGCCTTTTCTTTTTCAGTATTATCAATAATTATGCCCTGATAGCGTGAAATATTCCCACCATCATCCCTCTTCAAGAGAGATCTTTCGGTTACATATCTCACTTCGCCGGATTTGGAAAGTATCCTGTAGATCAGAGTAAAGTAAGAGGTGTTTCCCTTTTTAACCAGCTTTTTGACCTCTGAGTTAATTTTGACATAATCTTCCGGATGGACAATATCAGCATAATTGAGTTTTCCAGACATTAGCTCTTCAGGAGTGTATCCTAATTGTGTAATATTTTCTGAGACCCATTCAACAGGCCATCTTTCATCAACTTTCCAAATAAAAGATATCACAGGACTTACTTTTTGAAGAGCCTCAAGCTTTTTTATTATATCGGGGTCCTCTGGTAAATAGTACTCTGCACGTTTCTTTTCATATTCAGAAGCTGTTGTGATTTTGGCGATTATGATCACCTCTGAGGACCAGTATTTTTGTCATGTGAAATCATAAGTATAATTTATTACGGAGATAGCTCTGTAATCAAGTTAAAAATCTAAAGACCACATATTTATAGTTATTTATGGAAATACAATTCAGATATTTTATATACTTTTTGTATTTGTAAGGAGTGTTGAAGGTTTCAAAAATGAAATAAGAAAAAGAAACATGATCGACATCTCTCTTTTTCTGAAAAGCTAAAATTATTTTTAAAAATTGTTATCAAAAAGTATAAATATAAGGACCTATGCTAGTTTTGTCACAAGTATTGAAATACGCTGATTAGCAGTGGTTTGAATTGGGGGTAAAAAGAAAAATATATATAGTAGATATAGGCTATGCTTTTTATACATAATCAAAATAGTGTTCAGTTCACGGATCTGCATAAAGATATAATAAAAATATAATATGAGGTTTTAATGACTTTAATGTCCATAATTGCCTGCAGGATTTTTGAGGATGAGATCGTGCACCTCATCAAGAATGACTCTCAGATCACCAGGATTCTAGTTGTGGACAGCCTGGATGCCGCAGGTATTCTCAAGAAACTATCTGAAAATGCAATAGATCATACAGTTTGTTCACTAAATGACATAGAGGATTTAATAAATAGTAAACTGGATACAGATTATTGTATTCTTGTGAATATCCTTGGTTTTTTCCTTGAAGCATCCCCTCAATTACTCAAAGAGAGTGTGTACAAAGAGATTAGTATCATGTCTGAGTATGCAGATGCAATCCTAATATTCTATGGTTTGTGTGGGAATGTACTGGGCAACATAAACAGAGACTTTTCACATCTTTCTTGTCCTGTACACATTCTAAGAGAAGAAGATGGAGAAATTATCGATGACTGCATAGGTGCTTCCCTTGGAGGAAGAGAACCATATCTTAAAGCTCTTAAAGAAGCCGATGGTGAAGGTGTCTATTTTCTTACACCCATGGGGGCAGCTTTCTGGAAGGAAATGACTGTTATTTCCCGTCTCACAGACGATCCAGATAACACTGCTATGACCAAGATAATTTTTGATTATGCAGGATACAAAAAGGTGGGCAAGATCAATACAGGTCTAGGATATGAGAAGAACTTTGATGCAAAAGTGGAGGAATTTGCTCAAGCCTTTGATTTCCAAATAGTTGATATGAAAGGCACAGTCAGAATTGCAGAACAATCCTATAAGCGAGTAAAAGAGTCTATAACAAAAAAGAGGACAGACTTTAAATGAGATATAGTTTAGGAATAGATGCTGGAGGAACATATACTGATGCAGTTCTTCTTAACAGTGATGATGGCAAGGTCTTGCAGGCAAACAAAGCATTGACAACGTACCCTGATCTTATCTTTGGAATACGTGCATCTTTGGATGGGCTGGATCAAAAGTTACTCTCTGATGTCAGTTTGGTATGTGTTTCAACAACTCTTTCAACAAATACGATCCTTGAAAACACGGGTTATCCGGTAGGTCTCATACTTGTTGGGAAAGCAAGCATACCTGCTGACAGGAAGATAGAGTACAGTATACAAGTAAAAGGAGGTCACAACAGTGCTGGCAATGAGGTTGAACCTCTGGATATCCGGTCAGTAGAGGATTTCATCCTGAAAGTAAAGAAAAAAGTCTCAGCTTTTGCTGTATCTTCTTATTTCAGTGTCCGTAATCCTGAACATGAGTTACAGGTAAAGGAAACTGTTATGCAGCTTTCATCGCTGCCTGTTATATGTGGACATGAACTGTCTCAAGATCTGGGAGCTTACGAAAGAGGGGTGACAGCTTATCTTAATGCCCAATTGATACCTATCACCAATCAATTTATGCAGGCCGTTACTTCAGAAATCAAAAAGAGGGGAATTGAAGCAAAACTTATGATGCTCAAATGTGATGGGTCAATGGTGAGCATCGAGGAGGCACTTAAAAAACCAATTCAATCTATTTTTTCTGGTCCTGCAGCCAGTTTACTGGGTGCTTCTCATCTTTCAGGTTTTGAAACCTGCGCAGTAGTCGATGTAGGAGGTACAAGCACTGACGTTTCTATGATACACGAAGGTCTTCCCGAAATATCTAATTTAGGAGCAGTTGTAGGAAAGTGGCAGACAAAGGTAAAGGCTATCAGAATGGAAACTTCAGCTATTGGAGGGGATAGCCACGTATGGATACTTAATCATAATATACATGTAGGACCCCGCAGGGTTATACCCTTATGTGTTGCTGCATTGGAGTATCCACAGATCAAGGAAAAACTGAAGATGCAACAAAATATCCTACGCAATCAAATTGGGGAAAATATACAACCAACAAAGTTTTTCATGAAAAGCGGAAAAATACCTGATGAAATAAGCCCTGAAGAAAAAGACTTGTTCGACCGTCTCAGTGATGTACCTTATACTGTGAGTGATATCTACTGGAATGAGAATCGAATGCCAAGCCCTATGACTATGGATATGCTCATCCAGAAAAGACTCGTGAAGGCCATAGGTTTTACACCTACTGATGCTCTGCATGTTATGGGTGAATATGAAAAATGGGATGTGGAAGCGGCACATATAGGCTCTGAAATTTTATCCAGGTTTTCAGGTATGGAAAAAATGGAACTATGTTCCCAGGTAAAGAAACAAGTAACAAGTAATATAGCTCTTAACCTCGCTGCATTTCTGTTGGAAGATGTGGATAGGGAAGAAATAAAAAAGATATTAACTGGTAAATTCTTTGCCGGTATCAAGGTCAACATGCCTGTTATATTGTTAGGAGGACCTGTTACTGCTTATAAGGATGACCTCAGAAAATATTTTGATTCTCTTATAGTTGTTCCGGAACATGCAGATGTGGGCAATGCAGTTGGAGCACTTGTAGCTAAAGGCATTACACGTCTTGAAGTACTTATAAAAGCTTCTTTATCAGAATCTAAATATAACCTTAAACCTCAATCTTATATTGTTTTCTATCCTGGAGGAAGGAAAGAATTCTCATCCTATGCAGAAGCATTGCATCATGCAGAACATATAGGCTCTGAACTTGTAATGGATTATATGTCGTCATCCTATCTGGACCTTAGTGAAGTAAAGATTAACATAAGCCGCAAGGACATAAGTGTTGAAGAAGGCACAACACCTCTGGAAACAAGGCTATGGTTCCTTGGTATAGGGGAGTAAAAAGTAATTTAAGAGTTTGATGTTAATGTACGTAATTTAAACATATCAAAGCATATCAGAATTGTAAGAGAGGGAAAAAATGCAATATAGTCTGGGTATTGATGCAGGTGGAACCTACACCGATGCAGTGGTCATAAGGAACTCCGACAGAAAAGTAGTGGCTTCGCAGAAAGCCCTTACCACTTATCCTGACCTGCTCGCAGGCATTGAGAATGCTATTGATGGCTTGGATCCTAAATATCTGGCCGATATAAAACTTGTATCGGTATCCACAACCTTGGCAACAAATACGATACTTGAGAGAACAGGCTACCCGGTGGGTCTGATACTTGTGGGTAATTATCTCGTACCTGAAGGGACATCTGTCCAAGAATATATTATGATAAGTGGAGGGCATACTGCCACCGGAGCTGAAGCAGCTACTCTTGATATGGAAGCAGTAACAGAATTTGTGAACAGGGTAAAGGATAATGTATCTGCTTTTGCAGTTTCTTCATATTTCAGTGTGCGCAATCCTGAACATGAGTTGAAAATAAAGGATTACATAGTAACAGCAACAGGAATGTCGGTAGTATGCGGACATGAGCTATCGCAGGACCTGGGAGCCTATGACAGAGGTATCACAGCCTATCTTAATGCCCAGCTAATACCGATTGCCCGTCAGTTCATCGATGCAATTGTCTCTGATATCGAGAGAAGAGGCATCAATGCAAAGCTCATGATGCTCAAATGTGATGGTTCATTAATAAATATAAAGGAAGCCATCCAGAAACCTATAGAGTCTATTTTTACAGGTCCTGCGGCAAGCCTTGTAGGAGCTTCATTCCTGTCCGAAAGGGATACATGTGCAGTAATAGACGTAGGGGGTACGAGCACGGATGTTTCTCTTTTATACAAAGGCCTACCCGAACTCTGTGGCGACGGGGCAAAAGTAGGTGGCTGGAATACTAAAGTGAAAGCCATCCGAATGGAAACTTCTGCTATGGGTGGAGATAGTCATGTATGGATTAAGAACAGGAAGATAAACATCGGACCACGCAGAGTAATACCTTTGTGTGTGGCAGCTGTTCAATATCCAGGTTTCAAGGAAACACTGAGAATGGGACGCACTCCTGCGCGAGTGGAATTGGGAGAGAACATCCAACCGACAAAATTTTTTGTACGTACAGGAAAAGAACCGGTTAAGCTCAGTTCTTATGAACAGGAAATCCTAAGCACAATAGGTCAAGAACCAGTATCAATAAGCGATATTTATTGGAGGTTCGGTCGTCCTGTTTCAGTAGAACATCTGGATTATCTCATTCAGAAAAGGCTTATACAAGCCATTGGGTTCACACCCACAGATGCACTGCATATATTGGATGATTACAATGAATGGGATAAGGAAGCTTCCTTTATAGGTGCAACCATTATGTCAAGACATGTACAAATGAACGAGCAGGAACTTGCTGAACACATAAAGAAAGAAGTTGCCTATAACATGGCCTTGAACCTGATGTCTTATATGCTCAAAGGGGTCAATACAAAAGAGATAGAAAAAATACTCAGAGGTGAGTTCTTCTCTAAGTTCAGACTTTCAGTGCCTGTTGTATTGCTGGGTGGACCGGTGAGGGCTTATGTGGAGCAGATGCAGAGTATCATCGATGCAGAGATAATATTACCACCTTTTGCAGAAGTCGGTAATGCTGTAGGTGCATTGGTAGGACAGGGCGTCAAAAGAATACAAATCCTCATCAAGGCTGTCTACAAAGAAAAGCAAAGATTTTTCCTTGTGTTCACTCCCGAAGGATTTAAGGAGTTTTCTACTCATGGAGAAGCTGTTAAGTATGCTGAACACATAGGAGAAAATCTGGTCATGGACTATATGAGAGAAGCCGACATGGACTGGAACGATGTAAGAATAGACATGTCTAGAGAAGATATAAATCTGCATGAAGGTAGTCCTATTCCCATTGAAACAAAACTTGTTTTCATGGGAGTGGGAACTCTGAAAGTTGGTAAAAAATCCTGACCCTCTATTTATTTTTAGAGATTGTCTAATTAGAACTTCGGTTTAAAAACCTATTCGTTTTTTCATTAACTCCATACCTTTTTTTTTTTTGGGGGGGGGCGGTAGCTATAAATACCATAAATTTGGCCCCCCT
>CAZAMM010000061.1:0-11882 GCA_964486435.1 uncultured Methanosarcinales archaeon
GTTAGGAGGCACAGGGAAAAGAGTTTTGATGCTGTTAGTGATCAAATAAAAGAAAATAATCCAATTCATTCTGTTTATAACAGATCTTTTAGTTCGCGGTGTTCTCTGCGAACTAAGCTGCTCAAAATAAATGTGCAAGCTTTTTATAGAACAGGTATTTCAGAACATCGTTTGTAAAGCGACATAACTGTTTAAAATACTGTTCCTGCAGATTTCTTTACTCATTTTATCTGTTGCTGCAACATTATTTGCATTAAACTTTCTGTGTCTACAGAATGATAAGAAGCACAATAATTATAGTTCCGGCGGCAACCCATAGAACAATGAAGAGAATAAAAGCAGGAAGAATAAAAAAAGGTGATATCAGTCACCTTAAGGATACAATTGCACAGTTTCCTTCACACCGTATGAAGAAGGGGTCACAAAATTAGCTACTGTTGTGACACCTGATTCGGGGGTGATCACTATATCCACCGTAGTTCTGGGACCGATATCCAGTCCAGAATCCTGTTGTGTTCCACTCACCAAAAGCGTACCAACATTAGCAAAACCTGTGTCATCACCAGAAATAGTCGAAATATAGAAAGTTGCCATATCACCGGTGTTCATCACTGGCTTTTCCTGACTGAAAGAACCATCTTCATCACGGATCTTATCGACAGTGAAATAATACTTCGCATTTGCACCTGGAGTTGATTGTGTATCTGTGAGAAGATGAAGCATATTTGTAGCTGCGGATGCGGACGTAGAGAAATTTTCCATTGAATTCCCGTATGTCTTGTCATTGTTAGCATAGATCAGGTTATTAGTAGTAGTACCATCTGTAATGGAAATGACAACCTGGTTCACATCTACTGCAGAACTACCAACATTGAGACCCACATTCAATTTGAGCAGAGAGATTTTACCTGCCATGGACGTAGCTGAATCCTTTGCTCTTATACCCTCAATGCTTTTCACCATAAGGTTAGATGAAACTTCCTGAGTGGCCTGCTTGCCTGTAGACTGAGCCTTCTGCTGCAGTGTACCTGATGTCTGGATCAGCACAGCTGCTGCGACCGCTGCTACAAGTACCATTGCTATAAAAATGATAAGGGTACCAATACCCACCTGGGCATTACTGTCCCTGACGAAAATTTTCTTTCTATTAGCTTTCATAATATTGCCTCGATATAATTAAACACAAAAAGAGTTTTAGGGGTAGAGCTGCACTGTTTCCTTCACACCGTATGAAGATGGGGTCACAAAGTCAGCATTTGTGGACACACCAGATTCAGGAGTGAGGATGATGTTCACTACAGTCCTGGGTACAAGGTTAAGGCCTGAAGATATGAGACCTGCACTCGTGCCTGCTGAGCCGACAGCAGAATAAGCTGCATTCTCTGCACCATTAGATGTTGTGGCGATGTAGAGCATGATCATGTCACCTGTGTTCATTACAGGATTGCCTTGGGAGAAAGATGAATCCTCATCGCGGACCCTGTCCACAGTGAAGTAATGATTACTATTGTTGATCTTAACACCACTTATTGAAGTATTGGCAGTCAGCAATTTCTGCAGATTGATACCAGCACTACTGGAATCGAAACCAGCCATTGCACCATTAGAGGCACCTGTAGATGCATATGACTTCTGGTTCCCTGCATATACAAGGTTATTGGCCGTAGTCCCGTCAGTGATGGAAACCACTACCTGATTAACGTCCACCGGGGAACTGCCTACGTTCAATGCAACTTTCAGTTTAAGCAGATCGATAGTTGAAGACATGTCAACTGCTGTGTTCTTTGCGCGTACACCTTCAATGCTCTTGACCATCAGGTTAGAAGAAACTTCCTGCGTGGCCTGTTTGCCCGTAGACTGAGCCTTCTGCTGCAGCGTACCCGATGTCTGGATAAGTACAGCTGCAGCTACTGCTGCAACCAGTACCATGGCAATAAAGATAATAAGAGTGCCTATACCTACCTGAGCATTTGTGTTTTTGAATAATGCTTTGCTTCTGTTTGCTTTCATGTACATTCTCCTTTCAATAGGCATAATTTAAAGATAATATTATATTAATATATACTATATAAAAAGAGTATGGTTGAAAATCTTAAACATTAAACTGCTAAAGAAAAGATATTATGTAGCATAAATTTATAGAGATAGTAGGTCTCAAAATCTTTAAGTACAATAAATGTATTGTCTACATATGTACATTAATGTTGTAATATGTGATACAATGCATGATACTATCAACCAAATTATTGACGGAACATCCAAAAGAGTAGCTACAATAAAAATCCCTCCAGAGGACAGCCACAATATTAAAAAATACAGCAAGAGAGAGGTAATAGTTGCTATCAGAAAAAAACAAATAAAAGACGATATACCGGTCATTGCAGAAGTGAAGCCTGCATCTCCTTCACAAAAATATATGGATATCTCACCGGAAAAAGCATCTGACATAGCAATACAAATGGAGAGAGCTGGAGCAGTTGCTATTTCAGTACTCACTGAGCCTGATTTCTTTCATGGTTCCCTGGAGAACTTGGAGAAAGTAAGGCAAAATGTGCATCTTCCCGTGCTCAGAAAAGATTTCATCATTGATGAAAAACAATTGGAAGAGATCAATTGTGACATCATATTATTGATAACCGGAGTACTTGGAAAAAGGCTTGGGAATTTCGTAGATCTTGCAATTTCAAAGGGTATGGAACCACTGGTGGAAACTCAAAACGAAGAGGAACTACATATAGCCCTTGCAACAAATGCAAAACTGATAGGTATCAATAACAGAAATTTCCATACCATGGAAGTAAGCCTTAACAACACCAGAACACTTGCACCTCTTGTAAGGCTATATGATGTTGAACATGGAACTGATCACATAATAATCAGTGAAAGTGGAATATATTCAGATGCAGATGCAAGAATGGTAACAGAAGCTGGCGCCGATGCTCTCCTCATAGGGACCGCTATAATTAAAAGCGATGATATATACCATAAGACAAAGGAGCTAGTGGAGGCAAAAAAATGTACAAAAAACTTTGCAGGTCCAAAAGTGAAAGAATCATTGCAGGCGTATGTGGAGGGATCGGAACATTTCTGAATATCGACCCTACCCTGGTAAGGCTCCTGTGGATATTTCTGATATTCCTGGGTGGCGGAGGGATCCCGGCGTATTTTATCGCCTGGCTGATAATTCCTGAAGAATATTAAAACGATCAAATAATTAAAAACGGCCTATTACTAAATTAGGATCAATACAGATAACCGGAGTGTAAACTATGCAAAAGCCTACTTATGGGAGGTTCGGTGGCCAGTTCGTGCCCGAAGTGCTGATGCCGGCATTGAATGAACTGGAAGAGGAATACGAGCGATACAAGAAAGATCCCGAGTTTCTCAGGGAGCTGAACTACTATCTTACGGAGTTCGCAGGGCGCAGCACACCTCTGTACCATGCAAGGAACTTAAGCAAGAAATATGGTACAAAGATATACCTCAAACGTGAGGATCTGGTACACGGTGGTGCTCACAAACTTAACAACACCATTGGGCAGGCACTGCTTGCCAAATACATGGGCAAGAAAAGGATCATCGCTGAAACGGGAGCCGGACAGCATGGTACTGCAACTGCGATGGCAGGAGCTAATCTTGGATTTGAGACTGTTGTATATATGGGTGCAAAGGATGTGGAAAGGCAGAGAATGAATGTGTATCGCATGGAACTTATGGGTACAAAGGTGCATCCTGTGAGGTCCGGATCAATGACCCTGAAAGATGCGATAAATGAGGCTCTGAGAGATTGGGTAACCAATGTGGAAAATACACACTATCTTATCGGCTCTGTAGTGGGACCCCATCCGTATCCGATGATTGTGAGGGACTTCCAGAGTGTGATTGGCACGGAAGTCAGAAAGCAGATCATGGAAAAGGAAGGAAGGCTTCCTGACTCCATTGTTGCCTGCGCTGGCGGGGGAAGCAATGCCATGGGTATATTCCATCCCTTCATAGAAGATACTGATGTGAAGCTCTTACCGGTAGAGGCTGGGGGATGTGGTATACAGGTGCAGGGGAAGACTGCAATGCATTCTGCATCTCTTGGAGCGGGAGAGGAAGGGATCCTGCAGGGTGCAAGGACGCTAATTCTGCAGGATAAGTATGGACAAATCCTGGAGTCTACGTCTGTGTCTGCAGGATTGGATTACTCTGGGGTAGGACCTGAACTTGCATACCTGACAGAAACTGGCAGGATTCATCCTGGCAGTGTGAATGATAAGGAAGCTCTGGATGCATTCCATGAACTGTGCAGGCTTGAAGGTATAATCCCGGCGCTGGAATCATCTCATGCACTGGCATACATAAAGAAAATGGCAGACACCGGTGAGCTTGGGGACCTGGTGGTAGTGAGTCTTTCCGGAAGAGGGGATAAAGACCTTGAAACAGTATTGAAAGTAAAAGCAACTGCGAGCGAGGAGAAAATATGAAGATAGCAGATAAGTTCCAGGAGCTTAAAGCAAAGAATGAGAAAGCACTCATTGCTTACTTATGTGCTGGTGATCCAAGTGCAGATGCCACGAGAGAATATGTGCATGCACTTGTAAAGGGTGGAGCTGACATAGTGGAACTGGGATTGCCTTTCTCGGACCCGGTGGCAGATGGGCCTACCATACAGGTAGCATCTGACAGGGCACTGGAAGCCGGTATGAACCCGGAAGTCTATTTTGAACTTGCTAAATCCATTAAAGAGCAAGTGCCGCTGGTATGCATGACATACTATAACCTCATCTTCAGAAGAGGTGTGGAAACGTTTGTGAAGGACTGTGCTGCATCAGGCATCACCGGCATAATAGTGCCTGATCTGCCCATAGAGGAAGCCGATGATATCATCAAAGCTTGTAAAGCACATGGTGTTGACATGATATTCATGGTAACTCCTGTAACGGACAGGGACAGGATGCAGAAGATATTCAGCAAAGGTTCAGGATTCTTATATATAGTATCCCGCCTGGGAGTCACAGGAACCCGTGCTGATGTGGCAAAGTCCACGCAGGATATCCTGGAGAAAGTGAACACAACCCTTCCCAGGGCAGTTGGGTTTGGCATATCCGATGGCAAGCAGGCTGCAGAGGTGATTGCAGCAGGCGCCGATGCCGTAATAGTGGGATCGGCCTTTGTGAACATCATAGCTTCACAGGATAATGTGGAAGAAAGATTGGAAAAACTCGCCCGGGAACTGAAAGGCGGATGCAGTGGCCAATAAAGGCGACTGCATCTATTTATATGATAATATAAGATCCTGTTAATCAAATATCTGATCTACGAACCACTTGGGATCGAACTTCTGCAGGTCGTCATACCCCTGGCCCATTCCCAGGAACAGAATGGGTTTTCCAGTGATATATGCAATGGATATTGCAGCGCCTCCTTTGGCGTCTGCATCTGTTTTGGTTAAAATGGAACCATTTATGGGCACTGCTTCGTTGAACTGAGCAGCCCTCTCTACAGCATCGTTGCCTGCTACGGCCTCGTCCACAAAAATAATAAGATCAGGAGCACTTACCCTGCAAACCTTCTTAAGCTGTTCCATGAGATTGAGGTTCGTGTGCATGCGGCCTGCAGTATCCGAAAGCACTATGTCGGCCTTGTGAGATTTAGCATATTGTATAGCATCATAAACAACTGCTGCTGGGTCGCCACCTTCCTGATGCCTGATGACCTTTACACCTACCCTGTCACCATGTATCTGTAGCTGGTCAATGGCACCTGCCCTGAAAGTGTCACCTGCTGCAAGGACTACGGAATATCCCATGTCCTTAAACCGTTTTGCTGTTTTAGCGATGCTGGTGGTCTTTCCAGTCCCGTTGATGCCAACAAAGACTATGTGTACAGGTTTTCGGGCATCTCTGACATAATCATCAAGATCAAAAACGTTTGCACTCATCACATTGTATAAAGCGTTACGTAATGCTTTTTCAACAATGTCTGTGGTATCCTTACCAATCTTCCTGCGAGAACCTACAAGCTCGGATTTTACTGCTTCTGTGATTGCTTCCGCAACTGTTAGAGCAATATCACTCTCTAGCAAGGCGATCTGCAGATCCCACAGAGGTTCTTCAAGATCCTTCTCGTTAAGAATGAACTCACGCTCAAAGACCAGGGCCTTTGCCTTGCTTACAAAACCTGTCTTCTTCTGCTCAGGGGATTTGGAAGCAGTGGCATCTATATCTTTTGCACCTGTATCCTGATTATGGACAACAGTCTTCCAAGACTCGACCTCATCGTTAACAATTTCGGTCGCAGTATCAACTAAAGACTGCTCCTCTGTTTCTGATGTGGAGGGAGAAACAAAAGGTATCTTATCTGCTGCTTCCTGAACAGACTCCACAGGAACGGCCTTTTCATCGATCTGCTTACCGAGACTTTTTGTAAAGCCGCTGAGCTTTTCTTTCAGTTTATTGAACATACGACCAACTCTGCGGAAATAACAATAAAAAAATTATTGGGTGCCTGATTGTGCACCCTGCTGCAATAAGGCTACCTGAGCTTCGATGGCCTGCATGCCCTGAGCCAATTGTCCCAGGGTGACATTCATCTTTTCCAGTATCTTATCAAGCTCGCTCTTACGTCTCTGAAGGATTTCCTTTGCTTCAGGAACAGACTTCTCAATACTGATACCAGCTCCAACATTAACCACTACTTGATCGATAATATCGAGCTTAGCATAGACGAATGAACCGGACCCAATAGGGACCATGGTATGAGCACCTTCCTTTTCTTTTTCCAGCTCCTCAATGGTAGTGATGGCCCGCTGGCAGTCCTGTGCAGACAGACTTACCATACTGATCTGCTGCTGTAAAGACTCTGCCCTGCGCTGATACTCACGGTGTTGCATCAAGAGGCTGCGTGGATCCGTGTCGTTCATCTCTGCCATGGATCATGCCTCAGCAATGCTTTCTATCTTTACGAACATTCTTTTAATGCCGTGCTTGCTGCCAAAAAGAGAATATACTTTATCCTCTGCATTCTTTTCATTCTGGCTAACGACTTGCTTGGTGAATTTTTCCCATTCACATCCGGCTTTGAACTTCCCTTTAACAACAAAGTCCTTCATATTGATCACCCATATAAATTGAAATATTCTCACTCTTTTGTAATAAAGCCCAGAGCACCTTCTATTCTGCCCAGCTCATAACCGGTGGTCTTGGAACCTGCCACATAACCTTTAGAATTTGCGAGCAGGCCTGACCCTACCATGGGAGTACCATAATTAGTACTACCCACATCCACAGGCAGTTCAAATATCTCTTCAAGGAATGCCAGTTCCTGTGCAGTGGCCCTGGGATGCACAAGCACTCCTTTATTTGTTACTGTACCAGCCATACCTACTGTTTTCAGACCTGCGATAGTACCTCTGTAGACATCCACTTTCAATGTCTGTGCAATGACTTCAATAGAGCGGTCAGACAACTCCGGATGGACCAGGGCAGCCGAATCGTTGGCAAGAACAATATTTCCAACTGCATTCAACTTATCAGGAAGACTGGAGATCGGAAGGCCTATACCCTCCAGGCCCTCAAGGGAACTGCCTCTGGGAACAATAAAACCAGCAGAATTACCCCGGATCATAGAGCCTATGACACTGCTCTGGCTCATGATGAGTTCCATTACCTGGACATGCAGATTGTCAACTATTATGTCTTTAACACTTGCCTTTGTACCATAAGGCACTAAAGCAAAATCTTCCGTACAAGTAGCGAAAACCCCTATTATGGGGTTATCCATTATATCCAGAGTAGGGATTGTCATTTCAATGTACTTCACTTTCTGAAATAAGATAGGCAGCAGTCTTAGGCAAGTTCTGCCTCTACTACTCCATCTTCAAACTTCGCAGCACGTACCCTTATAAAGGACGGAGGCTTCTGCATACCCCTTTCCCATACCTTTTCATTTATGGTTGTGTGCAACTTTACCTGGTTAGATTCTACCTTCATGTGTTTTGTAAGGTAATTCCTTATGAGCGTCATAGCTTTATCCGCCCTTCTGTACCTGGGTAGTTCTTTTATTGAACGCAGGGGGATTGTATATATCTGCTCTTTAACTGCATCTTCTGCCATCATCATCACCTACTTACTTCGCATCCAGATCGCTTCTTCTCCAGCTTCTTCTCTTAGGGTGACCTACAACCTTTCTGACGGTCTTGATTATCACCCAAGTTGGAACCCTGTTGTTCTGCCTGTGTGCTTTTGCAAGCCTAATTTTTTGCCCTTTAGTATTCTGGCTCACTTGTCTCACCTATCTATGGAATCATAAATCGAATAAGATGTATATCAAGTTTTGGCTCTATTGAGAATATTACTTTTATAGATGTCAATTTTAAGATATCTATAAACTACTCCCTATAGTATATATTGTATTGTATATATACACATGTGTATTAATTCTTATTAGTACTTCTTACGACCAATGACATGGGACTGAACATGCGAAGGAAAGAGTTTCCTTATAACGTTTTCTCCATGTCTTTGACGTGTGATCTCACGTAATTCTGTTTCATAATCGGCCTTGATGACCTCTGAACTTTGGCCTTCATCTATTATAAGATATTTGTTTACCAGATGATCAACCGCAGATCTGCCATATCCTTTTAGCGGACATATGTATTTTACATTGAATCTGTCCTCTATGCTACGGGACTGACCAATGGTCAATACGGGAACACGATCATCCCGGCGTACTCCATCGACAACTGCTGAAGCATGCTTTTCGGAAGCAAGCTTTTCCACAGCTGCATAATGGATATAGTTTATGGAACTTCTGGGGAAACCATCCTTTATGAGAAGCCCATAGGCTTCTTCCAGCACCTGCCTGTCAAGTTCAAGGATCCGATGAGGAAAGCCAAGCTTTTCAGCTGCCTGGCTGGCAACTTCGCCAACTGGAGACACACCGAAAGTACATGTCACCAATTCGATCTCAAAGAACGGCTCAAGTAATATAGCCGACAGAGAACTGTCCTTTCCACCACTGAAAAGAACTGACGCCTTCATGACCTATGATCATACCCTTGTTATACTGGTCTTGCGCTTCTTGGGCTGCATCTGAGCTAACAGCGCCTTTAATTTCTCATCTGTTATTTGAGATTGCAGGCGGCCATTCTGTGCAAGCATTATTAGCTGAGACTCCAGCTGTTCTACCAATTCGGGCCTGGACATTTTCAGTGTTGTCATGCGCTCTCTTGCTTCAGGAGTAAGGATCTGCCGAAGAATGGATTGCTTCTTGGCTTCCATTTCGGCCTGCATCTGTTCCTGCTGATAAGCAGCCTGAATGTCGGGCTGCATTTGAGCAGCCTGTTGGCGCTGTAATTGTTCAAGCCTTTTTCTACGGATATCCTCAAGTTCACCTGCCATGCAATCACCTGTGATATACTGTTGACTTTCAGGAATATGGAAATTCGGTTAATGCAAACCTAGTATTTTGCAAGTCCCGGTATCTTCTCTAAGAGTGCCTGTTTGACCTCGTATGCGGTATTATCCAACATGGATTGACCGGCAGGAGACACAACACGCCCACTCTTCAATGATCGAACGAAACCCGCTGCTTCGAGCTGCTGTGCAGCTTCTCTGGCAATGGAACCGCTTCCTTTGGCCTTTCTGTGGGGTTGGGAACCCATATCTTTCTTACCTCCGTAGACAGACCGCAGTCTTTCTACGCCGATGGGACCATCGGTATAAATAGTTCTTAACACAGCAGCACAGCGAATGTACCACCAGTCATTATTCGTGGGAGCAAGCTCCTTGTGGGCACCGGTCTTAACATAGGCCGCCCATTCAGGAGGTTTTACATGCTCATTCTCCTTCAACTTTTCTGCTACCTTAGAGATCAGGTCACTTGCAGGAACATCATATAACGTAGTCATTCTATTCTCCCTGGATTCGATAATAAATTTTCAGACAATTGGACTCAGCATCTGGAAACTTGCATAGGGTGGAGTACTGGTTTTAAACTCTCAGTTAGTATATACGCTTTTCGGCAGAAAGGGATAAATTATTTTGAAAGGTCTGTTCCCTTCCCGGACCTACTGAGATATAATCTATTGGTACACCTATATTTTCCTCAAGATATGATACATATCTACAGGCAGCTTCCGGCAGGTCGGAAAACTGACTTACATGTGTCAGATCATCTGACCACCCCTCCAATTCCTCATAAACAGGAACACACCTTGCAAGGTCGGCAGTGAGCTCGGGAGGGTATTCTACAGACATGCCATCAAGTTCATACCCTATACATACTTTTAAAGGATCGATGTTGGAAAGTACATCAAGTTTTGTCAGAGCAAGCTGCGTGTAACCATTAAGAAAAACTGCTTTCTTTACCAGAGGGAGGTCAAACCATCCACAGCGCCTTGCCCTGCCTGTAGTGGTACCAAACTCTCCACCAACCTGCTGAAGCTGTTTTCCCACATCATCGTTCAGTTCAGTAGGTAAAGGGCCTTCACCTACACGAGTGATATATGCTTTGACTATACCCAGCACATTGTCGACTTTGGTAGGCCCTACCCCAAGGTTGGAACATGCAGAGCCTGCAATAGTACATGATGAAGTAACAAATTTCTGAGTTCCATGGATCACATCAAGATGTGTTCCCTGTGCACCTTCAGCCAGCACATTTTTTCCCTCTTCCAATGATTTGTTAATCTCCAGGGACACATCTGTAATATAAGGTGCAAACCGTTCGCCCAGTGAAACATAGAGATCAATGGACTCATTATCCATGACCACAGATGGATCACCACCAAGTTCGCGGATAGCATTCTCTTTCTGGGACGTCAGTTCTCCAAGCCTTACAAGGAATCTACTCTTGTCTGTAAGATCGGCTAAGCTTATTTCATCTCTTGCAACCTTGTCTATATATGCAAAACCTATACCTTTTTTAGTTGTCCCAATCTTCTCAGAGCGACTTGACTCCCTAAGACCATCGAGCTCAATGTGATATGGCATTATTATACTGGTCTTTGCATCAAGACCAAGCTTATCAGGACCAATGTGTATCCCAACACTGGAAAGCATTTCCAGTTCCTTTGCCAGAGATTGGGGATTTAGGACCGTGCCGGGACCTATGAGCACCCTGGAATCCAGCAGAAAACCTGATGGTATAAGATGTAGTTTATATACAGTATCACCGACCTTAACAGTATGGCCAGCATTGTCCCCTCCCTGGAATCTTACTACAAGGTCGTATTTATCAGATATGAGGTCAACTATCTTTCCTTTACCTTCGTCACCGAACTGAGCACCTGTAATGATAGTGAACATAGGGTGCAGATGAACGTAGATACATAATAATTTTGTGATGCAGATTGTGATGCATAATTACAATTCCTCATCGAATACTACCATACGTGTACCTTCGTCAAAAGGATCATTATAGTCCTTGCTACAGCGCAAAGCACGTGCATTACCCATATCAAGCAAAGTGTCTATAAGGTTTTCAGCCAAATTAAGTGTTACATTGAACTCTGATTCCAGCATGTAAATTGCATCCTGCCGTTTGATGGAAAAATTACAGGAATGTGATCTATGAGAAGATGCACATGAACTATATATTTCACACCTTTGAACTCTGGAACTGTTCTTGAAGTGCACAGCAAGCCCATGCCACGAATAAACATTATGTAAACCTTTGATGCCATAAAGATTTGATTTGCTCCTATCATGGTTATTAAGCATGTCATTAATATAATAATGAATACCTATAAATAAGTGATTGCACTGGAACAAAGAAAGCAATAACCAGGAGATAAATTTCTGATAGTATACTAAAAACAATTACACCAATTGATATCGAGATTGTCTAATTAGAACTTCGGTTTAAAAACCTATTCGTTTTTTCATTAACTC
>CAZAMM010000062.1:0-11618 GCA_964486435.1 uncultured Methanosarcinales archaeon
AAAATGTTGTCTAATTAGAATAGGGAGTATTTGGACCTAATTAGATGGTCTCAATGAGGAACGGCTTTTTTACAGATAGGTATATTAACGGAAAAAGCCATTATGGGGCTCAGCTGTTATTAAAGTATGTTGAAAGTAATTATTGTTTATCAATGTGCATAAAGATCAATTGAATGTTTGTAAAAAATGATACTGTCGGGTACTCTCATGAAAAGTTCAAACCTGAACCATAGTGATGTTTCTTCATCGGTTAAAAAGAAAAAGAGTTTTGCATCAGATGTGCTGACACTTGTGGGAGGAACTACCTTTGCCCAGATAGTGACCATACTGGCTTCTCCTGTTCTTGCAAGGCTGTATACCCCTGAAGAGTTTGGTACCTGGGCGTTATTGATCTCAATTACAATGATCATTGGGATCATCGCCTGTCTGAGATATGAGTTTTCTATAATGCTCCCGGAATCTGATGAAGAAGCGATAAATCTTCTGGGATTGAGCCTATCGATTGTTTTTGTCATTACGGCCATAACCATTCTGCCAATATACTTTTTTAAAAATGAAATAGCTTTGATGCTCAATTCGCCCCAGCTCGGCGATTATCTCTGGATGATACCACTGTTCATTTTTATTAACGGAATATTTCAGGCTCTGAACTATTGGAACTCCAGAACAAAGCATTTCAAGAGACTTTCTTTTGCTCAGGTCTCACGCTCTCTTTCAACAACAGGAACACAGATCGCTTCCGGCCTTGTACGATACCCGCTTACCGGCGGCCTGATAGTTGGAAGCCTTGTGGGAAATATAGTCTCAACTCTCACCTTGGGAGGACAGATATGGAGAGATGATAAGAACTTTATCAGGGCGAACCTTCATCCACGAAAGTTCATACAGGGTTTGAAAAGGTATAAAAAATTTCCTTTAATAGATACATGGTCAGCTCTGCTGAACACTATTTCCTGGCAGCTTCCTGCTTTTCTGTTAGCTTTTTATTTTTCTCCTGCAGTAGTTGGTTTCTATTCCATTGGTTTTAGAATTCTGCAGATGCCAATGAGTTTTATAGGTAGCTCTCTGAGCCAGGTTTTCTTTCAAAGGGCATCTGTTGCCAATTCTCAGGGCGGTCTGGATGCTCTCGTTGAAACAGTTTTCAAAGTGCTCGTAATAGTTGGATTGTTCCCTATATTGACACTTGCATTTGTCGGAAGTGATGTATTTACCGTCATTTTCGGTAGTTCATGGGCTGAAGCTGGTGTGTACGCTCAGATCCTGAGCATATGGGCTTTTGTGTGGTTTCTGTCCCACCCACTTAGTTCAATATATGTGGTCATGGAAAAACAGCAATTTGGCCTGAAATTCAATATATTCAATCTAATAACCCGTTTATTATCTCTGGTTATCGGAGGAATGATGGGTAGTGCAAGAATGGCTTTGCTTCTTTTCGCATTATCAGGAACTTTTGTATACGGCTATTTGTGTTACAAGATGTTATCTTATTCCAGGGTTAAAATGTCCCATGTAAGAAACATCGTTCTATCTGAACTGCTACTGTTCTCACCGGTTGGAGCGATCCTTTTTATTCTAAAATATTTTGAAATTAACCAATATTTAATTGTGAGTATATCGGGATTGTTCATTGTTCTGTATTATATGTATGTTATAAAGACCGATGAAGATATGTATCAATTTGTAAAACGTTTTAGCCTCATTCAGAAGATACCAGGTATGAAAAGATAATAATTAATCGTAAGTATCCATGCAAAGATCTCAACAGGATTTATAATATCTGAAATGTATAAGGAGGATCATGTTAAAGCATATAGTTATGTGGAAGCTCAAAGAGCATGCAGAGGGAAGAACAAAGGCAGAAAATGCGAAAATGATGAAGGAAATGCTTGAAGGCTTAAAAGGTAAGATAACTGAGATTGAACATATAGAAGTAGGAATGAACGTAATACCTGCTGAAGCCGCCTTTGATGTAGTTTTATACTCTAAGTTCAAGGACGAGAAAGCATTGACCACATATCAGAACCATCCTGAACATGTAAAGGTTGCGCAGATCGTAGGCAAGATCAAGGAAGAGAGATTTGTGGTAGATTATATTATTTAAGCGTTATAGAAAATGATCAGCTTCTTGATAAGATAGGAACTCTTCAGACTCTGCAATGAGATTTAAACTTTAATATTAGTTATTCTAAATTACTAAATAAAAGATTTTTTTTATTTTATTTTATTTTATTTAGTTTTCAGGGCTAAAAATCCCTCTATTAATAACAAGATCACAGATACTATCCAAAAAGCTGAGAAAACTACTGATCCATAGATTCTGGTTGCAAGTATAAAGATAGCATCACCCAAAATGAATATCTCTAACTGAAGTACAAATCCAAGGACTCCTGATACAAGCATCAAGATGCCTGCAGCTTTATTATTCTTCTTTGTTATTACCCCACCAATAATTCCTATAATAGACACTATCATTGCAGCAGCACCTATATACAAAACATTGTTTGCATCGATAGCTCTCTGATAAGGCTTAAGTCTTTAGAGTTAGATGTTATTTAATGGAGACTTATATGATCAAGGAAGCCATGCTTTACGATAAGCTTGAAGGGAACAAGGTCCGTTGCAGAGTTTGTAATCACAGGTGTATCGTAGCTGATGGGAAAAGAGGCTTTTGCAGGGTACGTGAGAACAGAAATGGCACTTTTTACACTTTGATATATAACACTGTTTCCAGTGAGGCGGTTGATCCAATAGAAAAGAAACCATTGTTCCATTTCTACCCGGGCACACTTGCATATTCACTGGGCACCATTGGATGCAATTTCAGATGTACACACTGCCAGAACTGGAATATATCCCAAATAGAGATAGATGAAGCCTGTACCATGGATATCACGCCTGAAGAGGCTGTACAGAGGGCAATTGCCACAGGCTCAAGAACTATCACATGGACCTATAATGAGCCAACCATCTGGTATGAGTACACTTATGAATGTGCCAGGCTTGCAAAAGAAGCAGGTCTTGCAACTGCATATATTACAAACGGATATATTACTGCAGAAGCACTGGAACACATAGCTCCATACCTGGATGCTTTCAGGGTGGACATCAAGGCTTTCACAGAGGAGTTTTATAAAAGAGTTGCCAGTGCAAAACTTGGACCGGTGCTGACATCGGCAAAACTTGCCCGTAAACTTGGAATGCATGTGGAAGTTGTGAACCTTGTAATCCCGGATCATAATGATTCTGCCGAAGAGATCAGGAACATGGTTAGATGGATATACGATAATCTTGGCGCAGATACACCTTTGCACTTTACTCGTTTTCATCCCCAGTATCGTATGTCAGACATCTCCCCCACACCTATGCGGAAATTGGAAGAAGCACATCGCATAGCTACCGAGGAAGGTATGAGGTTCGTTTATGTAGGGAATGTGCCCGGCCATGAGCATGAGAACACTTATTGTCCGAAATGTGGGACGTTGTTGATCAAAAGAAATGTATTCTCCTTGCTGAAGTACAGTATAACCGCAAAAGGAACGTGTCCAAAGTGTGGAGAGTTTATTCCAGTTGTTGGTGTGGCGCACGATGAATGATCATGTAAACCAGATTGAGGCGAAGTAACTACGGTATGTGACAATTTTTTTTGTATTCATATCCAATATATAATCTATTCACTCCAGTATATACAATATTTTCTAATAGTTTCAATTTACACCTGTTTTCTTAATAACCAGGTAATGAAAAAGGCATCTTGAACACAAAGTTTAAAAACAATAAGTGCATTAAGAAGTTTCGCGCGTAGGGCGCTGATGTAAGCCGCCATAACTCAGTTGGTAGAGTGTCTGGCTGTTAACCAGAATGTCACAGGTTCGAGCCCTGTTGGCGGCGTTTTAAAACTTTTTTACGTGGCGGGCCTGTAGCTTAGTCAGGTTAGAGCGCCCGGCTCATAACCGGGCGGTCACCGGTTCAAATCCGGTCAGGCCCACTGAAGCACATAAATAGCTTTGAGATTGCTGTTTTCTAAGGCTATACCCCTTCAAGTATCTTATATATTAGATACTATTAACTTCCTCCACATGTTCCTTCTGACTATTCACATACCCTCTGAGTATTAACAATCCCTTGAACTATTCTCCGCATTTCTGAAAAATAATCTCAAAACATGTTAAGTAGTACAGGCCCTTAACACTTATTACCAACCAACATGGATTGAGGGGTCAAATGAGCAGAAATACCCCTCCAGTATCCCTTGGATGTCAGCACCACCAACACCACCACCAATAATACATCATCGCACCTTTTTCATGCTGACATCCTTTGATTTTTATTACTTTTTCTCTTCATTCACTGCAGTATCTTCTTTTCTATTTTATTCCCTCCGGATCTCATCATAAGAATAACCAATATATTCAACATATTTGTAAAGTTAAAATATATAAAGTTATATATATATACAATTGATGTTTATATTTAAAACATCGAGAATGATGCTGATTTTTAACTTTATTATGCTGATTACAGCATTCTTATTTTTGCAGACTTATCTTTCACATTACTTTTGAATATTCACATATCCTGGAAATATTATGATACCTACTATAATTTACATTACGGTTTTTTTTAAATATTACATATTTTAGACCGACAATCGAAATTACTAGCCTCGTAAATCAGATACCATCCGAGGGTCTGAAAGGAATAAAAGTAGTTGCTTTCGATACAAGACTTTCCAATGGTGCTGATAAAGAAGCAGTCTTTACCCATATATTCACACGACAGTTTGGCTACGCTTCAAAATCCATTGCTGACAAAATTGAAGAAAAAGGAGGAACATCAGTAATGTCATCTAAAGGATTTATTGTGAAATACGTAGAAGGTCCACTAAAAGAGGGTGAAATCCAAAGAGCTGCGGATTGGGCAAAATCAATAGTAGAAAAGATAAAAGTGCCCAAAGATTATTCATTGGACTGTTCAGATTCATTTTAGTTAAAAGATCCCTGCATGCTTAAGGGTTACATGTCTCTGGTTATTCACAGCGGAAATGTCGGATCATCTGTAATTAAAAATAGTTTTTAAGGATGCCAGCATCCACAACACTGGTCCTACTGACATCCCCGACTAAAGTATGGAGGTACGTTTTGATTGTTTTTTGTGATATAATATAAACCCAAACAAGTGTTTGATTGGGATTACAAGGCTCAATATGGGCAGATAATACTTAACATGATCCGGATTCAATTTTCATACACATACATAATGCTTGATCAAAATGTAAATCTCATTATACAATATAATATTTCAATGGTATATGAATATTCATACATGTTGTGATTTTTTAACTGACAAAAGAGCATAAAGGTCCACAATAGGCCATTGAGTATATTAGAAAGATTTATATACTGATGTATAGTGGTTTTAATTGTGGCAGGTATGCAAAATAAAAACCTTGTAAAGAGAGTTGCTATCGTTCTGGCTACTTATCTGCTCATAATATTTACCTTGGTATTGGTTTCAGGTCTTATCATCTAAATAATTCTATAATAATTTATAGAATATTCAGCTGCGTGCATGTTAGCAGAAAAATATAGCACATAATCTTGGATTTAGAGCTTGCAGTTTCAGTACAAAGTGTGCCTGTCACTTTTATTACCCTGAACTGGAGCCTGATATCATCCTTTTTCAGAAAATAAAAATCCTTAACTTCACTTTTACAGTATATTTTAGGTGTTTATAGTCCAAGTTAGTTAGACGTATAAATAATAGTTATTAACCATTTGTTTGAAACTTATGGTATTGGCATCAAAATCTATGGAATGTGATTTTAGCATTCATAAGTTACAAATTATGAGTTTTTAAATATAATTAAATATCCCTTGACTTTTCTCAAGGGATATGCGAAGCTGATCTGCTTTGGGATGTCCTATCAGACAACCGGCATTTCCTTACAGCGGATCACGGTATTGGTATGTTTTTGTATGTTCTTGATCCTGTATATTTCCCTGCTGCCAGCGAATGTAAAGGCCCGCCCTTCTTTTCCGGCCCTTCCGGTCCTGCCTATCCTGTGAATATAGGATTCAGTATCCTGCGGAATATCGTAATTGAACACAGCTTCGATGTTCTTCACATCTATTCCCCTGGAAGCCACATCCGTAGCCACAAGAGTTTCGATCTCCCCTTTCTTGAAGCTGGACATTACATCATCCCTTTGCTTCTGTCTCATGTCACCATGTAATCCATCAACCAGATATCCCCTTCTTCTGAGAGTGACTACCAGTTCATCAACACCTTTTTTAGTGTTACAGAAGATCAGAGACGATTTCATATCATAACTATCAATAACCCTGCACAGTATCTCATGCTTGGGTCTGCCTTTAGTTTCAAGATAGAATTGTTCGATCTTGGAGACATTAACATTTTTCTTCTGGGTCTTAATGAGCAATGGTTCCCGCTGGTATTTGGTTGTTAGCTTAATAATAGGTTTAGGCATGGTTGCGGAAAAGAGGATTGTTTGTCTCTTATCATTAGCTTTTTCAAGAATAATTTCAATGTCTTCTCTGAATCCCATATCTAACATCTTATCAGCTTCATCCAGCACAACCATCTTTACATTATCAAGTTTCAGTGTATTGCGCTCGAGGTGATCCATTATTCTTCCGGGTGTACCAACGACAATATGAACGCCTTTTTTAAGAGTTTTCATTTGCCTTTCTATGGACTGTCCTCCAAATATGGCACATATCTTGACCTCTCTATATCTTGAAAGCTTGTTCATCTCTTCAGAAACCTGATTTGCAAGCTCTCTTGTAGGACAAAGTATGAGTATCTGTACTTTCTTTTGTGCAATATCAACTAATTCAAGTGCAGGTATTCCAAATGCCGCAGTTTTTCCTGTACCTGTTTCAGCCTGTCCGATAACATCCTTTCCTTCAAGGATATAAGGAATAGCCTGTGCCTGAATAGGAGTAGGTTTTACAAAACCCATATATTCGATTGCTTTTTTGATATCTGCAGATAAATGCAAGTCATTGAATGTAATTTTTTCCATAGTAAAGTTCCTGTGTGCTAACCACACAATTGCGTTTTTAATGATTCGGAATAATAAGAAAGCTGACAGGCCATTGTTCTGCCTGTCATACCAAGAAAAATCAGATTTAGTTGCTGACTTCAGCAAATGCGAACTTGCGCATGACCTTTGTGACCTTTATGGTCACTTCATCGCCTACGGAAGTACCTGGCACGAATATTACAAAACCGCTTACTCTTGCAATGCCGTCTCCTTCTCTTGCGATGTCCTCTATCTTTACTTCATATTCTTTTCCAGCATCCACTGGGGCAGTTGGTTCATTTCCGAACATATATTTCACGTCCTTATGTTAAAGCTTAAGAAACCCAACTATAATGAAAACATAACGGAAAAACAGCATATACGAAAGAGTAACACTATTTAAGGCCAATACGTTATCTGAACAGTTATATCTTAAAGCAATGCTAACTTGAGTTGATACTATATATAATTGTTGGTATTGTGATGAAAAAGAGCTAGCTTCCAGCAGAAGCTTAAATATGAATGATACGCAGATTTCAAAATCACTTTCAATCCAGAGTGTCCTTCTTGCAACTCCACAAGCTTTTTACAGCATGGAGGTAAGATCCCGGCTCGTCATACTGCCTGCGGCAGATAGATAAAGCCTGTATGAGTTACAATATATGTGGACACCACTAAAATGTGTAAATCAATTAAGCCACAGGCTGAAAAGCTTTGCAGATAGCTTTTGCATCTACCTGCACATTTCTTTTCTTTTTACAATTGCCATTCTTATAAAAATTACATTTTTCACAACAGAATTCCTTATTTGCAAGCTTGAAAGCTATCTTTTCCTTCTGTTTTTCGGTGATCTCAAAGTTCCTGCGATGTTTGTATAGATGCCAATCCTTGTAATACATCATGTTCGCAAGTATGGATATAGTGGGAGGATACCAGGAACTATATACCTTTTCTTTTTTAAAATCACTATATGCAGCCTGCTTCTCTCTTTCAGCCTGCCTTCTGTGTTTTTCATCAACTATATCCTGGAGCTCTTTCTTTAGTATTTCAGCAAGCTGGTTTTTGGGATCAAAGGTCAAAGCTTTAGTAATATAATTAAGTGCAGCTTCGTATTCCTTCAATTCTTTCAGAACCATACTCTTATTAAAATATATCGGATATAGGTTCTGAACTTTCCCGGAGCCGATCACAGCATCAAAGAACCCGATAGCTTCCCGGAGCTTTCCGTTCTGGTAGGACAAAAGGCCCATTTTATTGAGAGCAGATACGTTTTTTGGTTCCACTTCAAGGGCCAGTCTGTAATAATGTTCTTTTTTCTCTCGATCTGTCTCTTTATCTCCTGTCAGTACATATCTATTAGAGACAGCAGATGTTTCTTTTTTGAAAGCTTCTTTTGATTTCATTTCTCAGGATATCCTTATTCAATTAGCAGAATACCAACACACTTGATATCAGAAGGATCACAAAAAACAAAAATCTCACCTACAGTATCCATGATCTGTCCCACATTAATGCCAGCAGCTTCCGGAGGGAATCTGCGTAATTCCGGCTTTCTGCATTTCTCAGCACAAACGTCGCACTCATTACATGCACCCGGGCGCAGCAACTGAGCATATGTGAAACCTTCCCTGAAGGCAAGGTATTCCAGCTCCAGCATTTTATGAAAAGATTCTCTGCGCAAATAAGACCAAGCCTTAAAAATATCGGGTTCATCGGACATATTATGCTCTTCAATCAGCAGCAAGGCATTATCGTACTCATGAAGGATCTTTCTGAATTCATCGATATCCATAATATGGGGAGGACAGCTTAAGCGCTTGCCATAACCTCTGCACCCATATTCACACTTTATGCGTGCCCTGTTTTCCACAGGTATGCCCACTGCTTTTAGAGGATAAGCTCTTAATCCAAGCTCCAAAGCCCTTCTAATAATCATTTCCTGCTTTTCATTCATAGGCATACCTGCATCTGTTTTAACCTTCGGTGAAGATCACTTTCACCTCTTTTACATCCCACAGAGCTTCCAGTTTTTCTATAAGGTCTTCCTTGATGGCATTTGCGAACTGATGGCTGGAAGGCAGATCAAGGACTACCCTGATGATCCCTTCTTTGACCTCTATCTTGGTAACCAGTTCCGTACGAACTATATCGAGTCCAGCCATAGGGTTCATGACATGCTTAAGCCTGCTCCTTACAACATCTACAGTAGTTGGTTCCTGCTCACTTATCAGTCCGTGTTTTTCTTCATAGTCCCGTATCGCAGACCTCAAACCCTCTACAGCCAGCACTGAGCAATGTGTTTTAACAGGAGGCAAACCCCCCAGTTCATCTGTGGCCTCCTGCCATGTGATCCTTTTTGCATCAGCTATTGTCTTTCCTTTTGTCATTTCAGTGATAATGGATGCAGTGGCGATGTTGGAAGCACATCCATAGGACTCGAACTTTATGTCATCTATTACTGTGGTCTGCGGATCCACCTTCAGATAGACTGCAACCATATCGCCACAGGCAGGACTGCCTTCCATACCTTTTCCATCCGCATCCTCCAGTTTTCCTACGTTCTTAGGGTTACGGAAATGTTCTAAGACTTTCTCAGTATATGGAAACTTCATGATATCACCTCACTTTTTTGCATATAGCGGGCTTATCTCCCTCAATTTTTCCACGATCTCCCTCAGGGCATCCAGGACTGCATCCACATCTTCCATGGTATTGTATCGACCGAAACTGAAGCGCAGGGACCCATGAGCTCTTTCATGGTCTCCACCTATGCCCAGGATCACATGGCTGGCTTCCAGTGACCTGCTGAAACATGCCGAACCCGTGCTCACTGCAAAGCCCCGCATATCCAGATGCAGTGTCATGGATTCTCCCTCTACATAGTGGAATGTGAGATTGGCGTTCTGTGGTGTGCGACTGATATGGCTACCGTTAAGTGTAACATGAGGAATATCCTCCAAAGCCTTGCTGATCGTATGGTCCCGCATCCTGGCAAGAGCAGCATTTTCTTCAGGTGTTACAAGCTCCACGGCCTTAGCAAATCCCACAGCAGCCGGGATATTTTCCAGACCGGCTCTGCGGTTTGATTCCTGATAGCCTCCGTCCATCCACTTTTCTATAGGCGTGCCTTCACGTATGTACAAAGCACCAACTCCCCTCGGACCGTGTATAGTATGTGCAGATATTGTTACCAGGTCCACAGGGATCTTGCTCACGTCCAGCGGCACGCGAGTGAACGTATGTGTCGCATCAGTATGCAGAAGTACATCTTTCTCGTTGCAGATGTCTGCAATCCCCCTGATGTCCTGTAATGTGCCTATTTCCTGATTGGCATGCTGGATAGATACCAGTGCGGTTTCTTTACTTATAAGGCTGCCAAGCTGGTCAAGATCCACAGTTCCCTCGCTATCCACATTCAGATAGTCTACTTGGTATCCTTGCCTTTCCAGGCTCTTTGCTGTATTAAGCACCGGGAAGTCCTCTATACGGGATACTATTATATGTGAGCCCTTTTTTTTCTTCACTGCAGCTGCAACACCTTTTAAGGCCATGTTGCTGGATTCGGTTTCTCCGGAAGTAAACACAAGTTCTTCTTCCGATGCACCAAGAGTGCTTGCTATTGATCCCCTGGCAGCCATGAGCCCTTCCTTTGCATCTATGCCCATGGAATAGCCAAACTCGGAAGTTGCCACTGCATAGGTCTCAAAGAAATAAGGTTTCATAGCTTCCAGGACACGTTCGTCCAGACGAGTGCTGGCTGCGTTGTCCAGATAGGTTATCTTGTCGAACATATTATTCTCCTTCAAATAAAAAGAGTGATACTGGCATCTTTTGCTTCGTGTATATATGTGCCTACTGCCCCGTACTCATCGATCCAGTCAGTACGCAGGTCTTCTTTCCTGATACCCATTATTTCCATGGTCATTTCACAGGCTATAATCCGTCCGCCCAGCTCCTTATAGTCCTGCATGAGCTTTTCCAGAGAAGCCACGTTGGCTTTTGTCATTCTTTTCTTTACCATCCATTTGCCCAGACCCAGCATATGCATCTTTGACAGCGGACCAGCTTCAAGACTCCCTTTCTTTAGTCGTTGGAGACCCCAGAAAGTGAAATACATGGACGACTCAAGGCCCATGGAAAGTGCACCATTGCCTATGATCAAAGCACTATATATCTTATCCATATCCCCACTATGGACCACAATTACGGCTTTATTCTCCATACGACCAAGCCTACCTGCGTATCCTGATTTTCCATTCATTATCTTTGTCTTCCACTGCCAGGACATCAAGACCAAGAGATTCGCATGCCATGGGAATTTCCTTCTTTGATGCCTGATGTGTGCCAATAACCACAACTTCGTCTCCTGGCGAGGCTTTTCTAAGTGCTTTGCGGCATTCAACAAGTGGAACCGGGCATGTCTGACCCCTTACATCTATTTCTACTGTAGCTATGTTATCACCCCATATCAGTATGTTCACAATTGTTAATAGACTTTATCATGAATAAAACATTTCATAAAGAGACCATCTAATTAGGTCCAAATACTCCCTATTCTAATTAGACAACATTT
>CAZAMM010000063.1:0-11533 GCA_964486435.1 uncultured Methanosarcinales archaeon
TTTGATTTAATGGCATGTCATGGCCCTGATGATGAAACTGAGATTACTATATAATATGCAAACATCAAATATAATAGGCGTATGGAGCATTGGGAAACAAAAGTCTCGGGCGAAAGGGAAGAAAAGTGCAATACATGATCAAATATGAGCCTTAAAGATATATTGAAAAATACACTAAATGGACAAGAACTGCAAATATTGCCTGGCAGGTTCGATGTAATTGGTGACATAGCCGTTATATCTGTCCCATCCGAACTCAATGCACACAAGTATGAGATAGCACAAGCTCTTATGGCTGGCCAAGGCGGAGTAAAAGCTGTAGTAAACAAGAACTCAAAGCTCAGCGGGGAACACAGAGTTGCATCCTTTGAGCTGCTTGCCGGTAACCGTACCAGAACAATACACAGAGAATTTGGATTTGCTTATGAACTCGACCTGCGGGAAGTATTCTTTAATGGCAGGTTGTCGTATGAAAGAACCCGGATCACCAGTATGGTGCAGAAAGATGAAAAAGTGATCATACCTTTCTGTGGCGTAGGGCCGTTTGCTGTACCGGTAGCTGCGAAGGGTGCTCAGGTCATTGCACTTGAGAAAAATGCTGCAGCTTGTTTCCTGCTCCAAAAAAATGCATCAAGGAACAAGGTAATGCAAAGCCTTTCAGTAATATGCGCTGATGCCGTGGACATTCCTTCGATAATGAGATGTCAATTCCACAGAGCCATAATACCCACACCTTATGGTATGGATAAATTTCTGGACATTGTAACAGAAGTTATCAGACCTGGGGGCATGATACATTTCTATACTTTCAAGAAACAACATCAAATAGAAGGTCTGATAGGAGACTATGAAAAAAAAGGATTGAAAGTGCTGAACTATCGCAGGTGCGGCAATGTAGCTCCTGGTGTGAGCAGATGGGTTTTTGATATGATCAAAATGGTCTAAAACAGGGATGAAGACAGATGAACAGCAACAGAAAAGAATCAAGAATAACTATTCTATGTTCCACAAAGGACAGGGCAAGCCAGAACATTAAGGAACATATTCTCAAGATGAGAGAATGGGTTCCTGTAAATGTGGCACACCACGACTGGAAGGAACTTGTATCTGCTCATTCATCAGAAGGCTTCTGGCTTGTAGAGATCGATGCACACCACATATATCAGGATGGAATAGACCGTAAGCTTGATGCATGTGGATTAAAAACGCGACTTATAATAGTTGCCTCAAAACATAAGAGCAAGGATGGGAATAGAGTGCTTACGGCCCATTATACCGGGAACAGCGGAAGTGCAGAGTTTGGAGGACACAGCAGGAAGTTCTCCTATCCTGCACCTTTTGTCCTAAGATCCATCTTGCTCAATATGCAAAAAGTGGCGAAAGAAATCGGTTATGAAGTTGCCATGGAGTCCACTCATCACGGACCCACAGATGTTGCTCTGCCCATGGTATATGCCGAGATAGGCAGTGGAGAAGAACAGTGGGAAGACCAGATTGCAGGGGAGGTTGCTGCCAGGGCAATACTGGAAGTGAAGGAAGAGAAACTTCCAGTAGCTGTTGGATTTGGCGGGGGGCACTATGCAAAGAGGCAGTCTAAACTATTACTTGAAAACAAAGTAACATTCGGACATAATTTCCCAAATCACCAGATTGATAACCTGGATCTGGAACTTGTGCGGCAGGCCATCGATAAATCAAAAGCTGATTTTGTGTATTTTGACCGCAGGGCAATGACCGCAGCACAGAAAGAAAAGATAAGTATTATGATCAGAGAACTTGGCCTTCAATTGCTTCGGGAAAGTGACATTATGGATATGTCTGAATTACCCTGGGATATGTACTCCCATCTGCTTAGACTTGCAGACAGATTTTGCCCTGGAAGCCGCCTGAGGATAACTAATGGATTCAGACAGATTATGAGAAATACAGAAGATATAAGTCCTGAGTATGTTCAGATCTTTAAGATGGATGAAGGCATCTTTAGTGAAGCTATATCTGCTGATAAGAAAAAGCTCATAGAATTGATTGATGATTCTGATGTTGTTTACCTTGAAAGGGATAATGGGACATTGCCAGGCATAATGATATGTGAACGAGGTAAAGAAAAAGCTTCAGCTGATATGCTTATAGATGAATGCATTAAAATACTAAAAGAGCATTATGAAATAAAATACATCCCGGAAGAAATGATACTATATATTACAGAGGAGAGGTTCGACCCGGAAATTGCCCGGGAATTGGGTGTGCCTCCAGGTCCCCTGTTCGCAGAGTTGAAAAAAGGAAACTCTGTAACTGCCGATGGCAGAACTGTAGAACCATTAATGGTTTATACAAAAGCCACAAGAAGAATTACATTAGGAAATACCATTACTCTTAAATAAATACCACGATTTCCACTCAAGGGAGAAGAAGAATGAGATCCATAGTAGAAGAGGCACTTGCAAGGTCCGAAGAGGAAGGACGCCTCCATACACGTGTGCCTGAACAGAATGATATCAATGCAGAACTAGAGGAGATGCTCCGTGACCTGAGGACTGTGATCAAGGTCGTAGGCTGTGGTGGCGGAGGATCCAACAGTACTCAGAGGATGGCCAACGAGGGAATCAAAGGGGCGGAACTAGTAGCTATAAATACTGATGCGCAGCACCTTCTGAGAGTTAATGCAGATAAGAAGATACTGATAGGTAGAAAGAAGACAAGAGGCCTTGGTGCAGGCAGCCTTCCCCAGGTGGGCGAGGAAGCTGCTCTGGAAAGTGTCGACGAGATAAGGGCTTTTGTTGAAGGTAGTGACATGGTGTTCATCACCGCAGGTCTTGGCGGAGGCACCGGAACCGGTTCTGCCCCAGTTGTTGCCGAAGCCGCAAGGGATGCAGGTGCATTGACCATTGCAGTAGTAACACTCCCCTTTGGAGTTGAAGGCCATGTAAGGCGCATGAACGCCGAAGCTGGCCTGGAAAGACTAAGAGAAGTTGCAGATACAGTGATAGTCGTGCCAAATGACAAGCTTCTGGAAGTAGTGCCAAGGCTCCCGTTACAGGCTGCGTTTAAAGTATCAGACGAGGTGCTGATGAGGGCAGTGAAAGGAATTACTGAACTTATCACAAAGCCAGGGCTTGTCAACCTTGACTTTGCCGACGTCAGGACCGTCATGCAGAATGGTGGCGTTGCAATGATCGGCCTTGGTGAAGCTGAAGGAGAGATGAAAGCTGTGGAAGCTGTGCAGAAAGCATTAAGAAGTCCACTGCTTGATGTGGATATTTCCGGTGCTACTTCAGCTCTTGTGAACGTAGTGGGTGGTCCAGACATGACCATAGCGGAAGCGGAGAGTGTGGTTCAGGAAGTATACAGCCGCATCGACCCTGATGCCAGGATCATCTGGGGTGCGCAGGTAGATGAGGAACTGGAAAATACTGTAAGGACAATGCTGGTTGTCACGGGTGTGAAATCACCTCAGATATACGGGCATGGCGGCACACGCAATGTTACACGCAAATATGGAATTGATTTTGTAAAATGAAGGTGACTTTGCAGGCAGCTTTTTTTCTGCCTGCTGAAATAATCGAAAAGTATTTTAGAAAAGAAGTTGTAGATAGCCGGTACTATTTTATACTATGATTAAAATCTGACTATTCGTCATTCGATCATATATAAAAACGTTAGAGAACATAAGGCTTAATCGGTTGTGAAGATATTGGCAGGGAATAATATAGATTCAAGCAAGTTAAATACCACAGTGGACTCTATAGGATCTATTATAAGAGCGCATGTAAGGGTTCTGAAACTGACAAAGAAACCCTCACGAGAAGAGTTCCTCACAATTGCTAAGGTAGCTGGTCTTGGTATCCTTGCCATTGGCATTATGGGATTCCTGATCTATATAGCGATGGTGGAAATACCAAAATGGGTGTGAATGAATGACTGAACCTTCTACTGTGTTCGTGGTGAAAACAACTGCTAATCAGGAACGTTCTGTAGCAAATATGATGGCAATGGTGGCAAGGAAAGAACACCTGGACATCCGTGCCATACTGGCACCTGATGAACTGAAAGGATATGTATTGGTGGAAAGCACATCACCTGGTATAGTGGAACAGGTGATTCAGACAGTCCCCCATGCACGTGCAGTCATAAAGGGTCAGTCCAGTATAGAAGAGATAGCACACTTCCTGACACCTAAGCCCACTGTAACAGGCATAACTGAAGGTGCAATAATAGAGATCACATCCGGACCCTTTAAAGGAGAAAGGGCACGTGTTAAACGGGTAGATGAAGGGCATGAAGAGATCACAGTTGAACTGTTCGATGCCGTGGTACCGATACCTATAACTATACGTGGTGACACTGTAAGGGTCCTCAGGAAAGAGGAAGAGTCCTGAACATTTAAATTTATAATATAACAAATATAACTGGTGATACTCACATGGTAAATGTTGTAGAAGCACTGGTCTCCGGAGGTAAAGCCAATCCCGGACCGCCTCTTGGCCCGGCACTTGGACCTTTAGGGATCAATATAAAAGCGGTTATCGACAAGATCAATGAGAAGACAGTAGATTACAACGGCATGCAGGTACCTGTCAAAGTGATAGTTGCCGATGACAAGAGCTTTGAGATCGAAGTTGGTACACCACCAACTGCTGCGCTGATCAAGAAAGAGCTGGGTATAGAAAAGGGCTCCGGAGAACAAAAGGCAAACAAGGTAGGAGACCTGAAAATAGACCAGGCTATGAGAATAGCGCGCATGAAGAGGGACGTAATGCTGGCATATACAATGAAGGGTGCAGTAAAGGAAGTGCTGGGAGCATGCGTAACTCTGGGTGTTACAGCGGAAGGAATGGATCCAAGAGAATGTCAAAAAGCCATCGACGATGGAAAATACGATGATGTGCTGATGACAGAAGCTTGATCCGGACGAGATAACCGATAGATATAAGAACTATGCTCCACGTTGGGAGCACGATAAAAATAATGGGACGGGAATATATTCCCCCCATAATCAACCGTAGTAGGCCGAAGTGGCCGAAGGACGGCAGTTCAGCACTACGGGAGGAATAGAATGGTAAATAAAACAACAGTAGAAGCTGTCAATAAATTGTTAGAGGAATCGCCACAGCGCAAGTTCATGGAAAGCGTTGATATGGCTATCAACCTGAAACACCTCGACATGAGTCAGCCCAAGAACCGTGTTGATGAAGAGATAATACTTCCAAATGGTCTTGGTAAGGACTTGAAAATTGCTGTTTTTGCAAAAGGTGAGGTTGGTCTTCAGGCAAAAGAGGCGGGTGCTACCTATGTCTTCACAGAGGAAGACATCAATGAAATGAAAGAGGATAAAGCGCGCGCAAGGACAATAGCCAATGAATGTGACTTCTTCATAGCTGAAGTGCAGTATATGCCGCTCATTGGTAAGAGCCTCGGTGTTGTATTAGGCCCTAGAGGAAAGATGCCAATACCGCTCCAGCCTGGAAAGAATGTAGCCGATGTGATCAACTCCTCCAGAAATTCCGTGAGGATAAGATCAAAAGATAAGCTGACCTTCCATGTAGCAGTGGGCCGCAAAGACATGCCGGTCGAGAAACTGGCCGACAATATAGAAACGGTGATCACCAGACTTGAACATTCCCTTGAGAAAGGCAGCCAGAACATCAGGTCGATCTATTTAACGACCACGATGGGTAAGTCAGTGAAGGTGATGTAATATGGAAATAGATCACCACTCGTCACATATACCAAAATGGAAGGCCAAGGAAGTCGAGGAGATAAAAGAGCTCATAAGATCCTACCACCTCTTTGGTATAATAGGCATTGAAGGTATTCCTGCAAAGCAGCTCCAGAAAATGAGAAGGGAACTTCATGGAACTGCATATATAAAAGTGGCCAGGAACACTCTCATAAGAAGAGCACTGGAGGAAATGGACCCGGATGTAAAGGATATGGAGGAATATATTGATGTTCAAACGGCATTAATATTTTCTGATCAGAATCCATTTAAACTGTTCAAACTCCTCGAAAAGAGCAAGACACCTTCACCAATTAAGGCAGGCGCCATAGCCCCCAGAGATATTGTAGTGGAAGCAATGCCAACCAGTTTTCCACCGGGACCTATACTGGGAGATCTTCAGAGAGCTGGAATTCCAGCAGCTATTGATGGAGGAAAGGTCGTTGTAAAAGAAACAAAGACCGTATTGAAACAAGGTGAAAAAGCTCCCCAGCTGCTTGCATCCATGCTTAATAGGCTTGAGATATATCCAACAGTTGTCGGACTGGACTTAAGAGCAGTTCTGGAAGATGGATCAATATTCCGTCCAGATGTCCTGGCTGTGGATGAAACACAGTACTTCAACGACATAGCTCTGGCTGCAAAGCAGGCTTTCAACCTGTCAGTATATGCAGCATATCCAACTGCAGACAACATTACCACGCTTATCGCGAAAGCTTCAGCAGAGTCCAAGAACCTCGGTATTTATGCTGCTGTGTTCGAGCCGGAACTGATGGGAGCATTGATGGGCAAGGCTCAGTCACAGATGCTTGCTGTGGCTGCTGCAGCCTCAACTAAAAATGAGGAAGCAGTAGACGATGAGCTTAAACAGGCCCTTGGGGCCGCAGCTGCAGCAGCAGTGAGCGCAACAACCGAAGCAAAGGGCGAGGAAGCCGTCGAGGCGAAAGAAGAGAAGGAAGAAGAGAGTTCTGAAGAGGACGGAATGGCCGGCCTTGGAGCACTCTTCGGATAAGACAGACTATAACTTACATTGATAAAAGGTGATTTCACATGGAATACATATACGCAGCACTTTTACTGCACAAAGCTGGTAAAGAGATTAAAGAAGATACAATAACTGCCGTTCTTCAGGCAGCTGGTACAGAAGTCAATGAATCACGTGTAAAGGCACTCATTGCAGCTCTTGAAGACGTGGACATAGAGGAAGCAATGGCAACCGCAGCAGTTGCAGCAGCCCCAGCGGCCGCAGCAGCTCCAGCAGCAGCCGCAGGAGATGCTCCTGCAGCAGAGGCAAAGGAAGAAGAGTCCAAGGAAGAGGCAGAAGAGAGCGGAATGGCCGGTCTCGGTGCACTTTTCGGATAATAACTTCTACCAACTTACAAACATATGTAAATGCCCGTGTTCTACGGGCATATCTTTTTTAACAACATGTTCCTGTACAGCTTTTGCTGTGTTTTGTAACAGAATATTTAAATCATCAACTAATGTAGATACTGAATCATGTCCAGATCACCCCTCACAGCAACAAAAGCATTCTGGCAGACAAGGATCAGAAAACGCCCTCTTGTACTCTCTCACGCCATCAACTCCCGCTGCAATATGAAATGTGATTTCTGCGAATACTGGAAGCAGAGTGGTCCTGAAATGACATTAAAGGAAATTATCAAGCTGCTGGACGAGGCAAAGGATTTTGGCATAATGATATATAATGCATGGACAGTTGAACCTTTGCTGAGAGATGACCTTCCAGAGATCCTCCTGCATGCCAGAGAACTGGGCATAGTAACATTTCTCATAACCAATGGACTGCTGCTGGAAAAGAGAGCAGAGGAACTGAAAGACCTTGATTATCTTTCAGTATCTGTAGATGGCACAAACAGTTATAGAAAGATAAGAGGAGTGGACTTTAAAACCAAAATATTACCTGGTATCATAAAAGCAAAAAAACACATGAAAAATCCCATACTCATGAACTGTGTGCTAAGCGGCAGGAACCTCGATGATATTGAAGAACTCATTAAACTTGCTGCAGAACTGGATGTGACAGTGGCTTTCGAACCAATGTATGAATTCCCGGGAATAGCAGAGGATGTATGGAAGGAAATTGGTATCAGAGATGTGGAAAAATATCGCAGAACAGTGGACATGATAATCCAAATGAAAAAAGAAGGTTATCCCATCATTAATTCATACACTTATCTGAAGATGGCAAGAGATATGAACACTAATTTCAAATGCCATGCAGGAGAACTAATACTTAATGTAACTGCTGATGGCACCATAGAACATTGCAGGATACAAAATGAAGCTCTGGGAAACGTAAAGAATGGACTGGAAAAAGTATGGGAGAAAAGCCGGGAAAAAAGAAAGCAACTTGCTCATGATTGCCATAGATGCCTTTTCTTTGGATATGTAGAGAACAGTCTACTATATGAAATGAACCTTGAAGTCATGAGGCACTATAAATGGATGTGAAGAAAGAAAGGGAATCAGCTTTTTTCAATCCTGGTCTCATCACCGCATTCTACATTAAGCATTTTTGCAGCGCTACCCTGATTAACAGCTATTTCCAGGAAACCATGACTACCAATAAGGACCAGCAATTCTTCCTGTACTGCAAATCCATAGGCTGGAAGAAAACTCATTGTGTTACCAAATACACTTACCTGTTCTTTTAACTTGAAAATTTTGAACATATCTGGAGCCTGTATATTGGTAATTATGTTACCAAAGTCGTCTATATAGATGACCTCGCCTGAAATGAGATCAGTTTTAACTTCAACTTTTCCAAAATCAAGATGTATATAATCTACTGTAGTTTCACTTATTTCTTCCAGAGGCATACCAGCCGAGAGGTAGGCACCAATACGGGCAAATACATCCCTTCCATGGAAAGTGGCAGATACATCACCCAGCAGACCTAAGTTAATTATCTTGAAAATATCCATTTTCCCCAGCCTTGAGGCTGCAGGAACCATTAGTCCATTGTCAGGACCAACAAAAAAATGACCTCCTGCAGAAATAACGATCGGCTTTCTCACAGTGCCAACTCCCGGATCCACTACGGCCACATGCACGGTATTCACGGGAAAATAAGGTACTACGGAATAAAGAGCAAAAGCCCCGCCTCTTATATCAGCATGTGGGACGGTATGGGATACATCAACTATAGCTGCATGGGGATTGATGCTCAAAATGACCCCTTTCATGGCAGCGGGATAAACAGAGCCAAAATCTGTGGTAAGAGTGATCAGAGGCATGGAAAAGGATCGTACCTCATTATATATTGATGTTACCAGGAATTAGAGAACAGCCCAAAGAAGTGAGATAATACCGAAGGATGAAGTAGTGGGCGCCTGGGTCGAAACAAAAGTTTCTTGAGATACACCATCAAGAAGTATGCCGTATTTGGCGTGCAGCTTCGTCTCACACCCAGTTTATCCAAACCTAAGAGCTGCACTGGAAATGTACCTTTCAAATAAAACAAAAACTGTTCGAAAAGTATATGTTAGATGCACATTCATTTTTATTATATCTGTTGGATGGAAAAATATGAATAAAATACTAAAGTGGATACTGATATTTTTTGTTGTATTTGTGTTTCTTGGAGTATTAGGACAAATGTTTAATCAACAAACAAGGCCTCCTACTCAAGAGCAAGAGATGGCAGACAACACTGTACAACAAACTACTGAGGTCATGGAGGAATCAACAGAGAACGATCCTGTAAACGAAGACACACCTGAAATACAATATTCCATACCTGAACAAACACCATCGTCATCTCTTCAAAGAGGCAACCTTACAGCCCACTTTATAGATGTTGGCCAAGGGGACTGTATTTTGATCGAATGTGCTGGAAAGACCATGCTGATAGATGCCGGTGAAAATAACATGGGTTACACTGTCTCAGCATTTCTCAGGGAAAGGAAGATTTCCTCCTTGGACTATGTGGTTGCAACCCATCCACATGCAGACCACATCGGAGGACTGCTCACAATACTTAATGAGTATCCTGTAGGTCAGTTCATAGACTCAGGATACCCACATACTTCAAAAACGTATGAAAATATGTTGATGATAATTGATGCAAAGAACATTCCTTTCCATGTGGCAGAAAGAGGGGAAACAATTGATCTTGACCCTGGAACAGAGATCCTGATACTTAATCCGAAAAAAGAACAATCTGAAGAGCTTAACGAGAACTCGGTGGTCCTTAAGATCACACACGGAAATGTATCGTTCCTGCTCATGGGAGATGCGGGCCTCGAAGCCGAAGAAAACATTATGGCTGCAGGGTACGAAGTGGATGCAGATATCCTTAAAGTAGGACATCATGCGAGTACTTCCGGTTCAGGACACAGATTTATTTCATCTGTTAGTCCAGAGGTAAGCATTATCGAAGTCGGAGCAGATAATGACTATGGACACCCACACGCTGAGATCTTACAGCGACTTCAGAAGGTATCCACTGTTTACAGAACAGATCAGCATGGCACAGTAATTATCACTACAGACGGTTCTGCCTACACTGTGACCACTGAAAAGGCAGCTTCAGGCAAAAACATCCTCACAAGCACATCAACCATTGCGGATACAACAACTACATCCACTCGAGACAATACATTAGTTGCACCAGTTGAAACAAGCACCTCAAATGAGGGAATATGGATCAGTGATCTGAACCTTAAAGAAGAGTACATAAAGATCAGGAACTCTGGTTCATCTTCAGTGGATCTTACGGGCTGGGAGATCAAAGACCAGGAGGACAAGCATACATATACATTCTCCTCATTCGAACTGGAAGCAGGTGGAATAGTTACACTGTACACTGCTGAAGGATCTAATACGAAAAATGAGCTGTATTGGGGAAATGGTAATCCCCTCTGGAACAACGATGGAGATACTGCATTCATCTATGACAGTGAAGGAAAACTTGTAAATTCACTGAGGGGATGAACATGACTATCAAGGCCACTCTGGACAGGATAGAGGACAAGATCGCTGTATTACTTATCAGGCCTGAAGAAAACACTAAGGTCAGTATTCCTCTTTTTTTATTGCCAGAGGAAAGTAAAGAGGGAGACATCCTGAACATAGATATTACAAAGGATATTCCGGAAACAGAACAGGCCAAAGAGAGAGTGTCTTTTTTGCTTGATAAGCTCAAGAACAAAAGCTGAATATGCAGGGTTTATCAAAGCCTTATAGGGCCATTTTCCTTGCTTCAGCTTTATGCTTTAGAGTAAATATATAGTTAAGTGAAATTAAACTGAAGCACTAAAATGGGGAGTGAGTGCTCAGGAAGAGCACTCAGATCTTTGATGAGGTACCTGACTCAAGACAGCGAATAGTACAATACATCACATGGCGAACGCATTTGCTTAGGACATACATCTTACTACCACAGTTCTGACAGGTTACAGTTACAAATTCCATACAATTTCCTCCTTTTTTTATATAAGTTGTGAACACCATATCATATCATATCATATCATTTTCTGTGAACGATCCGGGAAATCCCTTGAGATCGGATTGGCGTCATCACTTAACTATTGATATAGTACATACCTTCTGATATAAGTATATAGATATTTCTATAGTTATAAATATACTAATTCTCATAATGATGAGAGATAAATATAGAGAAATTTGCAGTGCATTCATAAGACCTCTGGAGAAAAGCAAGGTCTGCCAGATAGTCAACAGCGACAGTTGACCTGCAGGATATGTGCAATATTTAAAAAATTTGCCTTGTATAGTATTTAGGGTCCTCTGAGATTCCCTCTCTATTGCAGTACTAATCCTCCTTTTTTA
>CAZAMM010000064.1:0-10243 GCA_964486435.1 uncultured Methanosarcinales archaeon
TAATGAAATATAGAAATAAAGAGTTAGCGATGTTTAATTAACAAGACCTTAAATTGTAATGGTTTTCCAAAGACCCAAAAAGAACTATAACTATAATGTCGTGTGGCATAATGACATATTTTGTCAAGTGCCTGAATTATAAAATCACAGGAGAGAAATAATGGTACCTATAGAAACCCTTGCTATTGTTATTGGACTTGCATCTGCATTGTCCTGGGGTGCAGGAGATTTTATAGGAGGATTTGCTACCAGAAAGACAAGTGCGTATTCTGTGGTTCTGGTCACTCAAATAATAGGCATTATAATATTCCCAGTTCTTGCATGTGCATTTTCAGAGAGCATACCTCCGCTAAGCAATCTTTTATGGGGTGCTTGTGCAGGATTTTTTGGAGCTGCCGGGTTGATCGCACTATACATTGGTCTGGCCAAAGGAAAAATGAGTATAGTTGCTCCTCTGGCTGCAGTAATATCGGTGATCATACCTGTAATATATTCAGCTTTAAATGAAGGTATTCCCTCAGTTTTTAAGCTCGCAGGTTTTGCTTTCGCATTTATTGGAATATGGTTCATTGTTAGTGTGGATCTTAGGTCCAATTTAAAATTAACAGATCTCGAGTATCCCCTGTTTGCCGGTATACTATTTGGTTTGTTCTTTATATCCATTGATAATTTCAGTGCTACTGCAATCTACTGGCCCTTGACAGTTTCAAGGGTCACAGCATTTTTCATGCTAACAGGATTTATGATGTTAACAAAGACTGTCAGTAAAACCACATTTCATATAATTCTGGTAGTTATCCTTGCAGGTTTGTTCAATACGGGAGGAGCTATCTTGTTTGCTCTGGCTTCAGAAGCTGGAAGATTGGATGTTGCCACAATCCTGTCATCACTCAGTCCTGCAGTTACAGTATTGTTGGCATGTATCTTACTAAAAGAACAACTATTTCCGCGTCAATGGGCAGGAGTGATAGCCTCTCTGATAGCTATAATCCTTATATCTATCTGAACTTACTATGTATTTTGATGAAAAACACAAAATAAGTCTCTTATATTTCTCTCCTCGCAATGAGGGGTATTATAAAGCCAGCAATTAAAAATATTGTGCTAAACTAGTATCATTGGATGAAAGATACTTCTATCAATAGCTCTGTTATCCGTTGCGCAGATATCGAAGATGTCCCTCTGCTTCTAAGATTATGAAAAGGAATTGTGGAATATGAGCATCTTTCTTCCATAATTTCTCTACATTTGTTGGAAAACCCCGGTTATATCTGGAAGACATATATGTGCTTCCAAAGCACCGTGGCGTTCGGAGCTCAGGCACTAAAGCACCTTGCTCAGGAAAGCAATGGTCCTCTCATTCCGTGCATGGTTGAATATATCCTCAGGCTTTCCCTCTTCCAATATCATGCCATCGTCCATGAATAAAACTCTGTCACTTACTTCTCTGGCAAATCCCATCTCATGTGTGACCACTATCATCGTCATTCCTATTTTTGCGAGGTCTTTCATCACATTCAATACCTCTCCTACCATTTCTGGATCCAGGGCTGAGGTTGGTTCATCGAAAAGCATGACCTTGGGATGCATGGCCAGAGCTCTTGCTATTGCAACACGCTGTTTCTGTCCGCCAGAGAGAGCAGCAGGATACACATGCGCCTTATCTTCCAACCCAACCTTGCGCAATATTTCCAGTGCTCTTTCTCCTGCCTCTCCCTTAGAAAGTTTTCTTACTTTGATCAGAGCGAGAGATACGTTTTCAAGGGTTGTTTTATGCGGAAACAGATTGAAATGCTGGAATACCATTCCGGCTTCCTCCCTGATCCGATTGATATCAATGTGCGGATCAGTTATTTTGTTTCCATCGATCCATATATCCCCGGATGTGGGTTGTTCCAGGAGATTAATGCATCGCAGAAATGTGCTTTTTCCGGACCCTGAAGGACCTATCACGCAGACAACCTCGTTTTCCTTTACATTGACTGAGATCCCTTTGAGGACCTGGAGGTCTCCAAAGCTTTTGTAAAGATCTTTAACTTCTATCACTGGCACCCAGCCTCCTTTCAGAATATGCAACCAGCCTGGAGATTACAATGGTCATCACCAGGTACATCAGTGCTACACCTATGTACACAGGGAAAGATGCAAAGGTTCTAGAAATATAAAGCTGACCATTCTTAAGCAGTTCATGCACCCCTATAACAGCGAGCAGGGAAGAATCTTTCAGAAGAGCTATGAACTCATTACCAAGCGGTGGAATTATCCTTCTGAAGGCCTGGGGAAGGATAATCTCTTTCATTGCCATTCTTTCTGTCATGCCTAAAGAACGTGCAGCTTCCATCTGACCTTTGTCTATAGACTGGACACCTGCCCTCACTATCTCTGCAATATAAGCACCACTGTTTATACTACACACAATGACACCTGCAAGGATCGGATCAATTGACAGAGGCCTGCCTGTAACATTTGAGAACAGACCGGGAATACCATAGTAAAAAAGCAGGATCTGCACCAGCAGCGGCGTTCCTCTTATAAAATCCACATAAGCAATGGAAGGATAACGGAATACCTTTTTACGGGATAATTTTCCAAGTCCTGACATAGTTCCAAGTATAAGACCAAAGAACACACCCAGGGTTGTGACCTCAATGGTCACCATTGATCCCAAGAGCAGATCAGGAAACACTTTGATTATGTGACCTATATATATGTCCAGGAGTGACAACTTGACTACCTCGAAATGGATAGGAGAATATTGGAAAAACTGTTTTTATAGCAATACATGGACGAAATATAAACATAGCGATAAGGACTAATTTTATGAGGAGTGAGATTAGATCAGGACAGAAATTATGGCATGCAACGTTTGTTGCATGCAAATGAAAAATCAGAAGTACTTTTCCATTATCTGATCGTATGTTCCGTCCTGTTTGACGTTTTCCAGACCCTGGTTAAGCATATTGAGGAGTTCTGTGTTCCCGCTCTTCACTGCAAAACCATATGAATCGCTTGTAAGTTCATCATCTACGATCTTTATGATGCCCGGGTTCTGGCTCATAAAAGCCTGGGTTACTGGCAGATCATTTATTGTAAAGTCTGCACGTCCGTTCTGGATGTTCAGAATTATGTCGTTCACATGTGCAAGATATATTATATCTCTTATCTTGCCTTCGGCTTTTAGTTTCTCAGCTTCATGAGAGCCGGTAGAGCCCTGCTGTACGGCAGCAACCTTGCCCTTAATGTCATCAACACTTTTGATATCTTCATTTCCGACAGCAACTGCAACAGCCAGCCCTGCGTTTATATAAGGCTCCGTAAAGTCTACTGCCTTTTCACGCTCTTCGGTAATGGTCATGCCTGAAGCTATCATGTCTATCTGGCCGGACTGGAGAGCCGGTATCAGTGCATCGAATTCAAGGTCCTTCCATTGAACTTTGAACCCCTGGTCTGCAGCTATAGCATTGATGAGATCAACATCAAAACCAATTATATTCTTGCTATTGTTTTCTTCAGCGTACTCGAATGGAGGGAAATATGGCTCTGTACCAATAATATATGTTTTCTGGGTCCCGCTTGCTTCAGCACTCTTGTCAGTGCATCCAGAGATAGTTACCAGGACCGCAATCATCAGTCCTAATACTAGGAAGTTTATTATTTTTTTCAAAATAGATCACCTGGCCTTTTTTAGAATAATAGATAATTAGCATAAAAGACATCTATTAATAAGGCTTTCGTTTTTTTTATCATTTAAATTCTTGATCGTGTATGTGAACAATTAATCTTTTTATGTTATGTTGTACATCAGCTTTAAAAAAGGCAATTATAAATGGAGTCTCAACAGCTATTGAACATGATACAGAACATGGTTTTCAAAAATCTTGGAATTATATGAATTCATTCTAAAGAAACTAGGTTGTACTTCCTGAAATATTTAAACTTTAAAGAAGTAAAAGTTGATGAGGATATTAGACTAAAACTGGAGTAAAAAATCGATACTATAAAAAGTTCAGGGTATTACTTCATACAGTAAAAAGCAGCCTGCATGTAGGAACACCATAGTATTTCCACGGTCCTAAAACCAGTTTCTCTCAATAATCGAAGATGATCTTCCACTGTGATCGGGAAGTATTCCACATCAAATCTTGCAAGATGTATATCTGTTTCTTCCGGAGTTTTTCCCATAGACAACTGGAAGTTACGCAAGTATTGCTTCCCAATAATGATACCTTCTTCTGTTAGAGGTCTGATATTCTCAGAAATAATGTAGAAACCACCCTCCTTTAACAGGTCATAGCATACTTTTGTTGCTTTTATCCTGTCTTCGGCACAGAGATAATGATGACATTGAATAGCGGTGATTACATCCGGTCTTTCTTCAAGCTCCTGGAAAAAATCCTGTGTTGAAGAAGGTCTTAGAAATTGCGATCTTTCTGCAGGACATGAAGATAGTTTTTTTCGGGCTTGCCTAAGCATACCTTCGGATGGGTCTAATAGTAAAAATTTTGTTTCTGGGAATTCCAGTGATGCCTTTGCAACCAAAGACCCCGTCCCACAACCTGTGTCCATCCATATTGCAGCTGTGAGAGGTAATGCTTTTACAAGATTGATGACTTCCTGATGAAGTGAAGAATAGTAAGGGATCACGTTGGATACTTGGATGTCATAATCTTTAGGTAGATGAGGTAGCGAATCAGAAGATAATTGTACATCTGACATGATGAAAGATTCAATTCATCTTACTTCAGACTTTCTTCTGGGAATAAAATTTGACCGGTCTTTGTAACAAAGGCACTGAAAGAATAAAAAGGGCCGTGTGGAATGTGGTATCAACTCCTCATGCAATGAGTAAATAAGTTCTTTTTATGGAAAGTGGCACACAGCCCTGAAGTAACCCGGGATAGCAGGCTATCTTCACCATTAATAATTGCATTTTATCCATTTTATCTTTTTGGTGTCTGTATGACTCTAAAATCAATCATTTTATTATTTATTATGTGAAAAAATCTAAAAATAACGGAGATACTTCTCATACAGTTCAAAAACAATGATTATGGAAGGAAAAAACGGATAATATCAATATGACTCCATGGCAAGCTGTGTACCTGTTTGATCCTCACCGTAGGCTTTTCCATCAATTATAGTTCTGACCCTGTTAGTTTTGAAGCAATTTGGACATCTGCGGGTAAATTGAAGGGAGGTGATCACAGCAAAAAATTCTTTGTGACAATTATAGCAGGTTACAATTATATTCATTTTTATCCCCAATTAAATAAGTATTTATGAGGAAATAAGGATTTCCAGAGGGATCAGAGGCAGTGTATCTATTTTGCTGTAAAATTTGAGATTCATGTACCTAATTAGAATTTGGGATAACTGGGAAGGTACAGGACCATGAATCTATATGACCTGTTAGAAGATTATTTGGTCTATTGTGAAGGAATTACTCTTTCTTCAGACAAATACTTTTATAGCATCGAAATCACACGAAGCCACACAATTCATGCAATACATGCAATTCTCCATTCTTACAGCTCTGCAAAATCCATCTTCAATGGCCAGTACCTGATTCTGGCATATAATGACGCATGTACCGCATCCAATACAATTGTTTTTGTACACTGCTATAAACACCACAATATAAACTCCAAAACTGATATCTTTTCATTGATCTCTTCTTAATATAACTGTTGTTTTACTTAAATTCTAGATACTCTTTCCTTTCACGTAACATCTTTTTATGTGAAAACGGAGTTTCAATGTTCATGGACCATGTAGTAATAGGAAAAGTTCATAACCATGCCTCTGAAGAGAACATGCAGATACTGCCTCTCTGGAAACAGGCGATAAGCGGTATAGAGATTACAGGTGTTGAAGATAATATGTTCACTGAGGAACATTCTCATTATATAGTGATCCACGATCCTTTAAAAATAAATTTTCCCAAGAGCCGGGAAGAACTGAACAGAAGATTCTGTGCCCAGGTGGGAGCTTCTGTTGTCAGTTACATCCGTCAGGAAGAGAATATGCATTACATAAGGGGACTTATGGCAGAGAACGGTGCCTCTGTCTACAGTATTATACCATATACGTCCTTTGACCGCATCGACGATGCGAAATTTCCTCAAAGCAGCATGGAAGCCCGGAAAATGCAGGCTTTTAAAGAGATACTTCCGCTGCTGCATGGAAAGAACATACTGGATGTGGGATGTGGACTTGGTACCCTCACCATAAAGATTGGAACCATGAAGCCAGATGCTTTAGTATGTGGTATCGATCTTTTGGAGAGCCTTATGGAGCAATGCAGGTTCAACTCTAAAATAGAAGGTGTGATAAATACGAAGTTCGTTGCGGCTAGTGCATACGATCTTCCGTTCCAGCAGGGATACTTCGACTCAATAACATGTTTCTTTATGTTGCATCACCTTGATGATGTGCCCCGAGCTCTGCAAGATATCAGAAGGACCCTGAAACCCGCTGGTGAGGTCTTTGCCGTGGAACCTGTAGACCACTTTCATGATGTACAAAGATATTCAGAAGACTGGAAAAAGCTCTTTCTGGATGCAGGCTATAATGCGGATGTATATGAAAAAGACAAATTATCATACATCCGTGCTACTATAAATGATATAAGTGAACAATAAAAAAGATAGGAGGATTGGGGGGTCAAAACCCCCAATATTAAAAATCTGTGTTTTAAGAAGGATTGTTGCAAGCTTTCTTTACAACGTTTTAGTATTAAAAATTAACCATTTTGTAATACTAAAGAGGATTTCCATGTACATCTTTTAATTGATCTATACAACTTTTCATTAACACCAAGGCACTAATTTACAGGGCATCATATTTTACAGCATTTAATTACACTGCTGTCGATAAAAACCAGATTAATGTACTATGAGTGCTTTAAGTGTGTACCGAGGAGTAATAATGCAGGAACCTCTGAAAACAATAAAGGAAACAAGACCGTTGATACACCATATCACAAATTGGGTTACGATCTATGAATGCGCGAATATCACCCGCTCCTTTGGTGCTCTTCCTGTAATGGCCCATGCACCTGAAGAATGTGCTGATATGACACGAATATCCTCTGCTCTTGTGCTTAACATAGGTACCCTGACAAATGAGCTGATCGATGCGATGGTCATTTCCGCAAAAGCTGCTAACGAGAATAAGATACCTGTCGTACTCGATGCGGTTGGCGTGGGCGCTACAAAATTCAGAGATTACATGGCTGCAAAGATCATAGATTCTGTTCATATCGATATCATCAAAGGGAACTATTCCGAGATAGCAAAGATCGCAGGGGAAAAGTCTCAGACAAAGGGAGTTGAGACTACTTCTATCAATGCCGATCCCAGACAGATCGCACAGGATCTTGCAACATCTAAGTCATGCATCGTTGTCATGACCGGGAAAGAGGACATAATCAGCAATGGCAAAAAGACATTCGTTGTCAAAAACGGGCATGAACTCATGGGATCTATTGTCGGCACTGGATGCATGGCTGCTTCAGTAATAGGTTCTTTTGCTGCTGTTAATATAGATCATTTCGATGCCGCAAAAGATGCTCTCTGTTATTTTGGGATAGCAGGAGAACTTGCAGCTGCAATCTCCTGTGGTCCTGGCAGTTTCAAGGTGAATTTATATGACGAGGCATTCAATCTCTCGGATGAAAAAGCAGAAAAAATGATGAACTTCGAAGAATGCTGAATCATGCCCAATGGAGGAAACATGACCAGCAAAAAAGAGTTGCTTGCAGAGATAGACTTTTATCTTGTGACCGACTCCGCTCTATCTAGGAAAGGAACTTTGTCGGATGTACAGAAAGCAGTTGCAGCAGGCTGCAGGATTGTGCAGTACAGAGAGAAGACCAAGGGCACAAAAGAGATGATAGCAGAAGCATCTCAGATCAAGGCAATATGCGGTGATGCTGCAATATTTCTGGTGAACGACAGGGTAGATGTTGCTCTGGCAGTGGATGCGGATGGAGTGCACATAGGTCAGGACGATATGCCCATAGCTATTGCAAGAGCTATCCTTGGAGCTGATAAGATCATCGGTCTTACGGTCCACGATACCAGTGAGGCCATAGAAGCTGAAAGAAGTGGTGCTGATTATATTGGGCTTAGTCCTATATTCGATACTGCTACAAAAAGTGATGCAGGCAAGGGCATTGGCACTGAAAGGATAAGGGATGTTAAAAATGCTATCGATATACCTGTAGTCGCTATAGGAGGAATAAACAAACAGAACTGCAGAAGCGTGATAGAGAACGGTGCCGATAGCCTGGTGGCAATATCTGCAGTGGTATGCAGCGATGATGTAAAGCGTGAAACACAGGAGTTCATTGTTATCATCAAAGGCGCTTCTGAGCGTATCTGCTGATGTGATGCAGATCATGTTCAGCATAAAGTTCAGGATGGAGATAATTCACCATATTAGATGCACTATCAGGTTATGTTAATGTCTAAAGAGGAATAAGACCATGCATAATGAACAGGAGTTACAGCGATACCAGCGTCAATTACTCATGTTCGATATAGAAGGGCAGAAAAAACTTAAACTATCCCGTGTGCTCATTGCAGGCGGAGGAGGTTTAGGTTGTCCCATAGCACTTTATCTTGCAGTTGCGGGTGTAGGTTGTATTGATATAGTGGATATGGATGCTGTGGAGCAGACAAATCTGAACCGTCAGGTGCTCCATTGGGAAAAGGACATTGGAAAACCAAAGGTCCTTTCAATCGAAGAAAAGCTGAGGCAAATTAATCCTTACATCAATGTCGTTGCCCGGCATGTGACCATTACGGAAGAGAATGTCCTGGAACTTGTCAGGGATGCTGACATCATTGTGGATGCACTGGATAATTTCTCTGCCCGGTATCTGCTCAATAGTGCGGCTCTTCAGACCGGTATCCCTCTTGTGCATGGGGCTATCCGGGGATTTGATGGTCAGGTAATGACGATAATTCCCGGTAAGACAGCTTGCCTTAAATGTGCATTTCCACATGCACCTCCCGAGGAGATTTTCCCTGTCATTGGCGTGACCCCAGGTATTATCGGAACTATCCAGGCGAACGAAGTGCTGAAATGCCTTCTGCGGATAGGGGAACCCTTGGAAGGGCTTCTGGTGTGGGACGGTCTCAATGCCAGGATGGATTCCTTCAAGATCCAACGCAGGGATCAATGTGAGGCATGTGGGGATCTGAAAATCTCTTAATTTTCGTTTTTAAAATTTTGGTTTTTATTGAAAGTAATGGGTGATGCAAATCCACTGAAGATCCTTGACTGTTTACTTAAGCATAGCTATTGTGCCCGTATTTCATCAAAGAATGTTTATGTTGATGAAACGTATAATATCCAGGAGTATGTGCAAATGAACGCTGATGAAAAGAAGCAGACTATCCGGTTAAAATACGGGGATATCGCACTCAGTGGTGGTTCTTGTTGTTGCAGCAGTAGCTGTTGTAGCAGCAGCCCGGATGTTTCTAAAAGTCTGGGTTATTCAGATGATGATGTACGATCTTTCCCGGATGCTAACCTCGGTCTGGGATGTGGAAATCCCTTAGCTTTTACAGATATTAAAGAAGGTGATGTGGTACTGGACCTGGGATCAGGGGCAGGTTTTGACTGCTTCCTTGCTGCAGGTAAAGTTGGAAAGACTGGAAAGGTAATTGGTGTGGATATGACCGGGGAGATGGTTGAAAAATCCCGGGAAAATTCCAGAAAGTACGGATATGATAATACGGAGTTCCGCATGGGGGATATCGAAGACCTTCCGGTGGGAGATAGCACAGTGGATGTAATTATCAGCAATTGTGTCATTAACCTTGTTCCTGATAAGGAGAAAGTGTTCAGGGAATCATATCGTGTCCTGAAACCCACAGGCAGGATGTATATTTCGGATATGATACTTCTCAAGGAACTTCCTGCAGAACTTCTCGAGAACAAGGACCTTTTGGCCGGATGTGTGGCAGGAGCTATCCTGAAGGATGACTATATAGCGCTAATGCAGAAGGCAGGCTTCAGGATAGAGATTATTGGTGAGGACACAAAGATAAGTATCAGACAGTACAACAGGCTTCCAGTTGCAAGCCTCAGATTAAAGGCTTGGAAATGATCCTGGCAGATCCTGTTATTGAGGTCATATTCAAAATTCCAGAGGAAACAAAATAAAATTATATTTTAATTTTTAGGGTCCTCTGAGATTCCCTCTCTATTGCAGTACTAATCCTCCTTTTTT
>CAZAMM010000065.1:0-10177 GCA_964486435.1 uncultured Methanosarcinales archaeon
TTCTAAAAAAGGAGGATTAGTACTGCAATAGAGAGGGAATCTCAGAGGACCCTAAGTTATGTAGGCAGGTATACTGTGAGCCTCAAGATCACCAACAGTTTTGGTGAAGACACAGAAATAAAAGCCGATTACATTGTGTTAAATGCACAGGCTGCCTCTGGGGGAAAGGGTGGATATAAAGAGCAGAATACCACTAATTCTTCTGTGGAACCTGAGGAAGAGGAAGTATTTGTTATAGACATGGGAGCAACAGCATCACCAAATATTGATTTTGGAAAGGATGAAGTTTCAGTGGAGGATGTGCCATCAAAAAGTGATACTGGTAAAAAAGCATATGGTTTCACTGCTGTTGTATCTTCTATATTAGTGTCCATAACTGCATACTATCTGCGAAAGAAAATATGATCATTTAATTGTGAATGCGCTAAGAAAAAAAGACTGCAAGGATGCAGTCTGAAAATTTATTCCAGATAGATAGCAGGCCTCATGGGCACAGCGAACCTTGACTTGTTCTCAGGGTCATAATCAGGCGCATCTGCACTGTAAACTTCCACTGTGCAATTAAATTCCTTCTCAAAGAAGCGCTGGTTTTCCCCGAGGATCGCAAGCTCGTCCAGTTCATAACCATCGAACATTTCCAAACTTTCCACTTTCATGCTGCAGATATCAGGAACTATTTTCTGTACGAATTTAGGTATCTCTTTTCCGTGCGCTCTGTTAGCAGGTTCTGCCATCAAAGACTTGATCAGAACACCAGGGTTAAGCGTACCTTCGCTCTGCATCTTAAGAGCCATCTGGAAAGTTTTTGTCTTCCATGATGCAGATGTATACAACACTATCTTCTGAGGAGTCATCTTTGTGACCTTCAGTATCTCTTCAATATCTTCCAGCGTGTTATCCACAAGCTTTTCTGCAAGTTCTGCATTGTTGTCCAGCAGTTTTGGGTCAAATATTGGATAATGGGCAAGGGATACAATGTCATTCTCCTCATGTCCCAATTCCTGCCAGATCTCTTCACATACATGTGGCGTGAACGGTGCCATTAAACGCACCCAGGTATCCAGCATATCATAGAGCAGGTTGCTTCCCCCTCTTTTTTGATACCATTTGATGTCATTAAGCAGCAGGAAAAATGCATTTTGCAGGGCACTGCGAGTTCTCAGAGATCCCATATCATTGTTGGTTTCCCTGATGCGGTGCTGCAGACGACTAAGCATCCATCTGTCAATGAGCTTCAGTTCTCCACACATCCCACAAACTGCACCAGATTCAATGATCTCTCTGGCAAAGGAGTAGAATCTTTCCACCTGTTTCTTTGCAGCTTCGACCCCACTGTTCCTCCAGTCTGCGTCCTGTGTCTGTTCGGCACTGGAAAGAATGTACATACGGCTGATATCAGCCCCATATTCATCCACTGCGGTTCTCAGAGTAAGCAACGGACCTTTGGATTTGCTCATCTTTTGACCTTCCAGGGACACAAAGCCATTAACAGCAAGAGCCCGAGGCCATTTGTTTTCTTCAAATATGGCTACATGGTGAAAAAGGAAGAAAAGCAGGTGATTTGGTACAAGGTCTTTACCTGAAGATCTGAGATCCACAGGATACCAGTAATCCATATCCTGCTTTATCTGTGCTATGAGTTGTTCATCAAGGCCTGTAGCTGCTGCTGCCTGCTGCACGCTACCTTTGCCCAACAGCACATAGTCGAAAAGCTGAGGAGTGAGGTGTTCCGTCTCAATACCACGGGCAAAGAACTTGTTGGTGATATAGTATGTCATATAGATGGTGGAATCACCAAGAGACTCAATGAGCCACTGGTCATCAAAAGGCAAATGAGTGCCAAGCCCCTTTTTCCTTGCACAGGCCTTGTCCTTTAGCCAGTCGACCTTGTTGTTGAACTCTACTCTGTATTCTTCAGGAATTATCTCCATCTTTTCAATGCATCTGTAGACCTTTTCTTTCCATTCCGGGTTGGAATAGTTAAGGAACCACTGGCCTTCGATCATGTTTACCACACAGGGCGTTCCACAGCGGCACACCACGGGCTCGCTGAACTCATAGAATATTTCCCCTATACCCTGATCTATAAGGTCCTGGGTGAGCACATCCTTGATCTTTGACACTGCTATACCGGCATACTTTCCAGTGTTCTCTTTGAGCACACCACCATGGAACTCTCTTCTGTAAACGATCTTTGTTGCTTCTTCTGCTTTTGGATCGTTCTGGTCCTTTATGCCAAGCTGTTGTACAGCCTCTACAGCCGGATATTCTCCAAATTCCTTTGCTTTTATTAGCGAAATTAACTTTATACTCTGCAGATCTTCCTCGATCCCGTACTGTGAAAGGTCCCGGCCATACAGATCCTTCAATGCCAGGTAGTCATAGGGTGCGTGGGCAGGCACGCTCATAACGATCCCACTACCATTCTCTCCTCTTACGAAGGAGGCTGGCAGTGTAATGACACCATTGCCTGTAAGCGGGTTCTTCACCTTTTTACCTATCAGGGCTGCGGATGGGACATCCTCTATAAGTTCCACTTTTCTGTCAGTGAAAGTGAGTTTCCTGTAAGCTTCCTTGCTCACCACCCAGAACTCTGTTTTGCCATCCTTTTCCACTTTTATCTTAACATGCTCTATATTCGGATTGATCCAGAGGTTTGTAACACCAAAAACAGTTTCAGGACGCAGGGTTGCGCAAGGCAGTACCAGGTCATCATACTGGAACTTGACTAAAGTATAATCAATTATAGTGGCTTCTTCTCCATGCAGGATGTCATGGTCCTCAACCGGATTATTATCGTGAGGACACCATTTTACAGGATGTGATCCCATGACGATCAGACCTTTTTCGTGCAGCAGGTTGAACTGCCATTCAATGAACTTCTTGTAAGTTGGGTCCGTAGTCGTGAACTTACGCCTCCAGTCGATGGAGTAACCAATAGATCGCATGGCTTTTTCAGCTTCTTTGCTGAAATACTCTACGATCTTCTCTGGAGTTACAAGTGTTTTCAGAATGTCTGCAGGTATGCCATGAAATTGCGAATATACCTTCATGGTTTGAGGATCTCGGTTTTCGATCAGTTCTGCAAGACCTACTATAGGTGTGCCGGTCACATGGAAACCCATAGGGAAAAGAACATTATACCCCTGCATTCGTTTATAGCGTGCAATAACGTCTCCTATGGTGAAGGTACGTGTGTGCCCCGCGTGTAAATTACCGTTGAGATAGGGGTATGGTATCGTTATAAAGAATTTTTCTCTCTCGTCGGGCTCAGGCTGGAAGACCTTTGTATCATCCCATGTCTTCTGCCACTTTCTTTCTATCTCGCACGGTATGTAATCCTGTTCCATGGTTACGCCTTTCCGGTATACCTGTTATTTTTGAGCTCATTAAGTAGTCCCATTTGGGACCATTGATGCCTTATTTATACGTTGATTAACACCTAAATAACTTTCATCCTCATAAAGTCTACTCTTTCGAGTGATCTGTTCAGCGGGCAAATACCTCGGTGTCTGGTCAATGAAAATGTGAGCATACATTTCACGAGAATATTTTTCTGTTTGTATGTTATCATGATCATACCGTTACGCTTATTCTTAAGGAATTGAATTTAGTTCCATGCACGTTGAGCTTATAGGTGGCCACATACTCATAGAAGACCTTAGGTCATTTCTCAGGACGATCGCAGATATATCAAAGGCAAATGATTGTACGGTCCAGGCTATCAATGCGGATAGGGTAGCTGGTGAAAAACACTTGCATTTCGCTGTGTCAAAAGCTCTCAGGGCATTTAGGCAGGAAAGAAACGCTGCAAAGGATATAGGCATCGAGATCATGCGTTATGCTTCAGGGAAACGACAGATTGAAGAGGCTTTTTCCATGGGTGTCCGGCAAGGCAAGAACAATGTTGTTTTTATAATCATGGGTAAGGCATGCTCCGTTGCTTCATGCATGAATATGCTGGAACAGATGTTTGTGCCTGCTGATGTCATTGAGTATTTACCTTCCAAGAGGGACGAAATAATCATGCAGTTCGGCATCAGTGCAGATGAAATAGCAGTTGTGGGTGAGCAGCTGATTCCGGAACTTGTGATCGAGCGTGTAGCACTTGTGGATGTATTGAAGTGATATATACGAAATAATAATATATGACCGGTCAGTAAACTTGTCAGTATCAATTAGTTAACTACATTACCATATGATTACAGTCTTTATTAAAGGAGAGCTCTAATTCATGTCACACAAGAAAACAGCAGAACAAATGATTAAATGCGCAGGGCCTATAGAAACTGCCTTGTTGCCCAGACTTCTCCATGTTACAGAAGCAGCGGCTATAGCAGCATCTTATCAGATGGGTAGGGGGGATAAGAATTATGCTGATCAGGTTTCAGTGGAAGCTATGCGGCGGACTCTTAATTACCTTGACATGAAAGGGATCATAAAGATCGGCGAAGGAGAAAGGGATGAGGCTCCGATGCTGTACATAGGTGAGCAGGTTGGCACCTGGAAAGGTGATCTCGAAGTAGACATTGCTGTGGATCCCCTTGAAGGCACCAATCTGGCAGCAAACGGTACTCCCGGTGCCATATCTGTGATGGCAATGGCTGAAAGGCATGGTCTTTTCCACGGACCTGACATATACATGGACAAGATAGTGGTAGGTCCGCAGGTTGTGAGGTATGAACGGCTGCATCCGGAAGAAAGTATAAACCTTGATGCACCTGTGATCGATAATCTGGAAATAATAGCGAAAGCACTCAACCGTAATATCGATGAACTGGTGGTTGTCATCCTTGACAGACCAAGGCATGAGGCAAAAATAAAAGAGATCCGTTCGACCGGTGCCAGAGTAAATCTGATCAGTGACGGCGATCTGATGCCGGGAGTTGCCACAGCCATACGTGGTTCAGGTGTTCACGTGGTAATGGGTGCCGGCGGTTCCGGGGAGGCTGTACTCACGGCCGCTGCCATGAAGATTCTGGGCGGTAAGATTCTTGCAAGACTTGTGTTACCTACAGTAGCTAACGGTAAATCCGAAGAGGCTATAGCCAAGGAAAAAGCTGAAAAGATGCCGAGGCTCGAAATGATGGGTATTACGGAAAAGAACATTCATGACATCCTTGATACCGATCGGCTAGTTCCAGGTAATGATGTGATCTTCTCTGCAACAGGTGTGACTCCAGGTTCTCTCCTCAAAGGAGTGAACCTCTTTGGAGAAGGTGATGCAAGAGTGAACAGCCTTACCATGGGTAGTTCAGGTGTGGTTAAATTTACAGATACCATCTACATACATGACAAAGAGGCTACACCGCTGCGTTTTGTTTGATAATGAAAGTACACGTATCAACATTTGGTTGTTCTGCAAACCAGGCTTCTGCAGAGGTCATGATGGCGACCGTCAGAAGCCTTGGTCATGAACTGGTATCTGAGAAATATGCCGATGTAGTGGTGCTCAACACCTGCACTGTCAAGTATTCCACTGAACAGAAGATCCTGCATAAGATAAGGGAACTGGGAGAAAGAGGCATAGAGGTGGTTGTAGCCGGATGTATGCCTGAAGTACAGCTTGAGGACATCATCCGTAACAATTCTGATGCTCACATTTTAGGAGTTAACTCCATATCACGTATAGGGGATGTGCTCAATACCATAGCCTCACCCGATATTTGCTCCCAAGGTCCTTCCCCGCGATCACTACACGTCTTTTCAGATGAACCAGAAGGTTTTATTAATGTGCCTCGATTGCGGTTCAACTCCAATATACACATCTGTCAGCTTTCGCAGGGCTGCAATAATGCCTGCTCATATTGTATTGTCAGGCTAGTCAGAGGCCCTCTCAGGTCTTTCCCTCCTGACTCCATTGTAAAGGATATTGAACAGGGCGTTGCTGAAGGTTGCAGGGAAATATGGCTCACTTCACAGGACAATGCACAATACGGCATAGATATAGATTTTAGGCTTCCTCAGCTGCTTGAGAGGATATGCGATATACCAGGTGATTTCAAAGTCCGTGTTGGAATGATGAATCCTTTTTCTGTAGTTCCCATACTGGAAGACTTGTTGCATGTTTTTGAGAATGACAAGATATACAAACTAATCCATTTGCCTATACAATCAGCATCCAATGATGTGCTGAAAAAAATGAACAGGTTCCATTCCATAGAAGAGGCTGATCATATAATCAACAGTTTCAGGGACAATTTTAGTGATCTTACTCTTTTCACTGATATTATTGTGGGTTTTCCGGGAGAGAATGGGGCCGATTTCACGGCAACCCTTGAATGGGTAAAAAAACAGAAACCCGAAAAGGTCAACATTTCCAGATACACTCCCCGCCCGTATACAAAGGCTCTTGAATACCGTAACATTGATTCACGCATAGTTGCACGGCGCTCCAACGAATTGCATGATATATGTGAAGAGGTCAAAATTGGTGTCAGGGAGAGTATGATGGGATGGAAAGGCAGGGTCTTTATTTCCAAAGAGGCCAAGGTAAAAGGCCTCATGGCCCGCACAGCATCCTATAAGCCAGTGGTCATCCCGGAGTCATCTGCCATTCCGGGAAGTTTTTGCGAGGTTGAGATATTCGATGCTACTCCTGGATATTTTTTGGGCAGGGTTATTATATAAGAGTCCGCAACTTGTTCCTTACTTAGTTTCAGTTCTCTGATCCGTACTTCATCCTTTCCACGACCGTCTTGTCATAAAGCTTAACGATATCACTGCGAGTGATAATGCCAAGTATTTTTCGGTTGTCATCCCTTGATACAACGGGAAGCCTCCCTATGTCTTTTGTGGCAAGACGCTGCAGTACAGAGTTCAACGATTCATCAGGGTATGCAACAACCAGATTGGAAGTGGCTATCTCACCAATGGTCTTCTCGAGTTCTCCTTGCTTCACTTTGTCCCTGATGTCCTTCAGGGTCACGATGCCCCATAGCTTACCTTCAGGGTCGAGCACTGGAAATCCCGCATGGCGGCTTGATTGCATCAGAGATACAAGAGCTTCTACCTTCTTGTTCACTGAAATAGTCTGGACTTCTCTTTTCATGGCATCAGCAACTTTCAATGACTCCATAATGTCTACTTCCTTGCCTTTCCTTATGGTAAATCCCCGCCTGCGCAGCGATTCCGTAAAAATGGATTCCGGATGGAGGGCACTTGAAACAAGATTGCTCAAAACGCATGCAAGCATAATGGGGAGAACCATACTATAATTCCTTGTAAGTTCGAACAGGACAAGTATTGCAGTAAGCGGTGCCCGGCTGATCCCTGTGAAAACAGCTCCCATGCCAGCCAATGCATAAGCTCCAGGTTCGGATGTGATATCCGGAAAAAATCCATTAGCAATGAATCCATAGGCTCCTCCTAGCATAGCACCTGTAAACAGGGCGGGCACAAAGGCTCCTCCTGATCCACCAGAACCCACGCTCAGGGAAAATGCAATTATTTTCAATATCAGAAGGATCAATAATATATTGAATGTTATCTCATTTTCCAGTACCTGGTTTATAGCATCATATCCAACGCCTAAAATCTGAGGGTAGAAGTATCCTATAAATCCCACAAACAAGCCCCCTAAAGCAGGTTTTGTTATGGGGTGTATGTTGAGAGTATTGAACAGGTCCCTGGATTTGTAAAGTGAACGCATGAGTATGACTGATATAAGTCCAGCCAATAATCCGAGAACAAGGTATAGGATGGATTCATGTAAGGGGCTTACAAGCTCATAATATGAGATCTGTATAGGTCTTACCCCAAATATAACATTGGAAACAAGAGTTGCAAATACTGCAGATATAACTATGGGTACCAGTGTTGCAGCTTCAAGCTCTCCCAGGATCACCTCTACTGAGAACACAACTCCCGCAAGAGGAGCATTGAAAGCTGCGGCAATACCTCCCGAGGCACCACAGCCTAGTAGTATTTTCAGCCGGTTCCCTCTCATTTTAAGCATCTGGGCAAAGGTAGAACCAATACCTGCGCCAGCCAGTACCACTGGAGCTTCTTTTCCTGCGGAGGCACCCGAGCCCAGGGATATAACAGAGGATAATACTTCCAGAAACACAGTTCTGGGTTGCATTTTTCCTCCGTACAGGGTAGCTGATTCTATTACATTATCTATGCTGTACCGTTTCTTTTTCATGAACCTGTGGGAAATTATGCCTACCAGCAGTCCTCCTATGGCGGGGATGAATATCACATAATAATGATGTATATTGTAGGCAGGTTCGAAGAAGATTTCAGAGCTGAATTCAAGTGCATGATCGTACAGTACAATAGCTATGCCTGTCAACACTCCTACTATAACGGCCAGCGAATTCGAAAAAACAGATTCGCTGTTCAACCACTTAATAATTCTGTGTTTCCGGTGCTGTAACAGTCTATTGAGATGCACAAATGTCATCCTTTTCTTTTTTACTTAAGGCTATACTGGTTTTATGGAAAGTATCAAAGTTAAATGTCCGCTAACAAATTTATATAATTCTAATATAAAAATACTATTTTCGCTTCATCTTCCCTTAACCTTATCTATTATTATTCCATATAAAATAATATACATGGTCAGGAGAAGATATGCTAGATAAATTGTTCGATCCGGATGTTGTTGCAGTTATAGGAGCATCCCGCACAGAAGGTAAGGTAGGCCATGCTGTACTAAAGAACCTCTTGCAGGGAGCTGGTCATAAGGTTATTCCTATCAATCCGAACGTCACTGAGATCTTAGGATTGAAGTGTTATGCTGATGTTCTTGATGTGCCGGAAAAGATCGATCTTGCAGTTATAGTGGTCCCAGCAGCTGCAGTTCCTTCTGCAATGGAGAAATGTGGACAGGCCGGTATAAGTTATGTCGTTGTGATATCTGCAGGTTTTAAGGAGGCCAGTCTGGAAGGCGCAAGGCTGGAGAGGGAGATAACAGCCATTGCTGGAAAATATGGCATAAGGATGGTTGGTCCGAATTGTCTGGGAATAATCGACACATCTTCTTCGCTCAATGCTTCTTTTGCCGCATCCATGGCCTTTAAGGGGAATATAGCTATGATGTCTCAGTCAGGAGCTATCTGTACCGTGACCCTGGACTGGGCTGACAGGACAGGAGTGGGATTCTCCAAGTTCATAAGCCTTGGTAACAAAGCTGACCTTGCAGAGAATGATTTTCTTGAGCTGTTCACTAAGGACGATTCCACAGCTGTGATAGCTGCGTATCTGGAAGGTGTGAAAGATGGCCCGCGTTTCATGGATGTTGCCAGGAATGTGACCAGGGAAAAACCTATAATAGTGGTGAAATCGGGGCGTACGGCTGTGGGTTCCAGGGCCGTGTCCTCACATACAGGCACTCTTGCAGGCTCTGATGCCGCATACACTGCGGCCTTCAGACAGAGTGGTGTGATAAGGGCCGATTCCCTGGAAGAGATGCTGGACTACAGCAGGGCTTTTTCCACATATCCTTTGCCACGGGGCAGAAAAGTTGCAATTCTCACCAATGCAGGAGGACTCGGTATACTTACTGCTGATGCGTGCCATAGCATTGGTCTTTCAATAACCTCTTTTGAGGAAGAGACCATTACTAAATTGAGGGAGGAACTTCCAGAAGCAGCAGGTTTGTACAATCCGGTGGATGTCCTGGGAGATGCTGGTCCACAGTTGTATGAGCACTCTTTAGAAGTTCTTTTGGCCGATCCTAATGTGGATGGTATAATCGTACTTGTTTCTCCCCAGGCTATGACCGATGTCCCTGCTATAGCCCAGTCTCTGGTCAATATGATCAGGACTTCGAACAAACCCATCCTGTGTAATCTTGCAGGAGGAACACGCATTGCTGCAGGTGAAGAACTTCTGAACAAGCATGGGATACCGAATTATCCTTCTTCTGAAAGAGCAGTTGCAAGCCTGAAGGCTCTGTGTGATTATAGTTCTATAAAAATAAAGGAACACACTGATCCGGTTACTATGCAAGTTAACAGGGAAACCGCACAAAAGATAATAGACGGTGCCATTGCCAGTGGAAGAAGAACTCTGGGTCTTGAATCCATGGGGTTGCTCGAGGCATACGGGATTCCGGTGGTACGGTCAATGATGGCTGGCAACTTGCCGGAAGCGATTGCAGCATGTGAAGAGATCGGTTATCCTGTAGTTATGAAGATCATCTCTCCCGACATCTCGCATAAGACCGATG
>CAZAMM010000066.1:0-9571 GCA_964486435.1 uncultured Methanosarcinales archaeon
TAAAAAAGGAGGATTAGTACTGCAATAGAGAGGGAATCTCAGAGGACCCTAATTAATTCTACAAGTTCAACAATACTCCTGTAGTCCTTATTGAGATATTCTTTCAGCAAAATCAGCGTCAATAGCTGGTGTTGTGTATATATTCTTTTGGAATATTTGCAACTATAAATCGGCAGGTGTGATTTTCCTGATATAGCTAGAGCTGTATCAACAAACTTTAAGTACTTATTAGACAAAATACAATCATCCCCTATGTGTTTTTGGTAGCAGAGAATACCCAGGGGATTTATCCTTTTTAAATTAATAGGTCAAAATAAAATATAAAGTAGGTTTTCTACAAAGCCCAAAAAGGTAAAAAATAAAAATAGAAATGCACATTCCTTTCAGATATGTGCATCATCAGGTTTATGTCACTTAACAAGGGACTTTTATATCCAGGTGAATTCCGTAGTAAGCATACTGCGGGACAGTGAATGTGACGCTGTTACCAGAGATTGTACCCTTATATGTGGTAAATTTACCCGGGGCCGGGTTCTTTGCAAGTGGTGTACTATAGTAACCCTGTATTTTGAGGTTCTCCTTCACATCAGCAAAAGATGCGCCATTTTTAAGGTTGATATTGATGGTCACCGTGTTGTTACCATTCGCAGTGAATTTAGCATTGCCTACATTTATTTGTTGACCTGCAAAGATGTCAACGGTCTTCTCTTCACTACGATATGGTGTATATGTAGCCCAGTTGCCCTTCTGCACGTATCTGGGACCAGCTGTCCAGGCTGTCTCAGACTTATAGCAGACCTTATCTTGCTGGTTTACAAAATCCAAGCCGCTGATCTTACGACCTTCATAGGGTGTATTTTTATCAATAGTCACCATGTAGAAGCCAGTTATTGGATGTACCTGGGTCCACCCAATCCTTGGCTCTTCATAAATGTAAAAGATCCCATATGCAGTGTTGGTATATGTAAGATCTGCTTCACTGAAATGGTAATACCCATTTTCATTTGTAGTTGTTGTCTTTAGAAGAATTTGCTCGTTATCCACCAATTTGAACAGCTTTATAGTCCAACCCTGCAGAGGATGATCTGCATATGGAGTCCCATCACTTAATTCCTGGTACTTGTAACCAGATATCTCACAAGCATTTGCTGCAGACATTAGACCTAGCACAGCTATTGTCAGTAGCATTACTCTTGGTATTTTGGAATAGTTCATGTTTTTAACCTCCGTTTTTTGATCTTCTCTCTCGTCCCTATAGGGATGAGGTCTGATCTACACTTTAGAATCGACCATTTGCCTATTTAAACTTTTTTAATTTATTAAATATGTTTATCGTTATAATGATGAGGTTTTGGTTAACGACATCCAAGTAAAACTCTGGAAAGCTATACATACAGGACTGTTTAGAGATCTGACTTAATATTCATCTGACATCAGTGCTTCCCTTTTAAGAGATATAGCAACAATATTAATGAACATGACACATGCTTCAAGACATGTACTTGATATTCCTCTGGATGCAGAAGGAATTTTGATCTCCAGACCAAACAGGTTTCTGGGTATAGTGGATATTATGACCCCCCTTGGACAAAAAATTGAAAAGGTACACATCCATGATCCTGGTAGGCTTAAGGATATACTCTACCCCGGAAATCATGTGCTTCTTAAAAAGGCCCAAGGAAAGAACAGGAAGACAGACTGGGACCTCATTGCAGGAAAAGCAGGAGATAACTTTGTTCTTACTCATTCAGGATATCATAGACAGATCTCTATGTGGGTTCTGGAAAATAAGATAATAGAGAGTCTAGCAAATACCGAGAAGATCCTACCTGAACAGTTTTTTGGAGAAAGCAGGCTGGATTATCTGCTTGAGGAAGCAGGTCAAAGAACATGGGTTGAAGTAAAAGGATGCACTCTTGCCGAAAACAGCAGGGCGATGTTCCCGGATGCTCCTACAACACGGGGAAAAAGGCATGTCGAAGAACTCATAAGAGCTATGCTATCCGGAGATAACGCTATGATGATGTTGTTGGTTTTCCGGCAGGAAGCACAATGTTTCACAGCGCATGAGAAAATAGACCCGGATTTTGCTGCTGCTTTTAATCATGCCCTCAAAGAAGGAGTGCAAGTCCACCCTCTGTCTTTCACATTCACAGCAGATAGTGATGTCGGGCATGTCTGCTACTGTGGAAAGCTACCTCTTTGTCAATGAACTTAACAAATTATATCATGCGGGCCCGCCGCGATTCGAACGCGAGTCAATGGGTATCTTCACCATGGGTTTCGAAGCCCATTAGGATATCCTGGCTACCCTACGAGCCCACTAAGAACATGTGATTACTATTAAATTCTTAAAGCTTTCCATCAGGATGGACTTAGAAAAGACCTGCTATCATTCTCAGGGCCATGATCCACAGCACCAGACCAACCATTTTCCTCAATGTCTCAGGCTGCATCCGCGTGTGCATGAGATAAGAACCCACCTGTGCACCTAAAAGAGCTGCTATCGCAATATAGCTCACAAGTTGCATGTCGGGTTGCCACGCATTCAGATGTGCAACTAATCCGGCAAACGAAGTGAACAAAACAATAAGTCCTGAAGTAGCAGCAGCTGTTTTAACAGCGTATCCCTGATAGATCAGCAATGGCATTACAAGAGAACCTCCTCCTATTCCCAGCAAACCACCGGCAAAACCGACTACTGATCCCGAGGTGAGAACAAGAGGAAAAGAATTTTTGTTCTTTTTGTTCCCAGTTACTGGAAAAAACTTTTTTTCAGGAACCAGCATCTGAGTTCCTATCAGTACCATAATGATACTGAATATTCCAAGCAGCATATCAACAGGCACCAAATGTGTACAATAAGCACCTACAGGCGCCGCTATCATGGAGAATATAAGAAAAGGGATCGCTACAGACAGTTGTACAAGGCCCTTTCGCAGATATGTCACGGCTGCAGATGCAGATGTTACAGCATTCAATAGCAAACCCATGGGTATTGCACTGAACAGGTCAAATCCTGACCAATAGAAAAGAGGCACATACACTATGGCACCTCCAAGACCTATCATGGAGAACAGCACGGACAAAAAAAATACCACTAATGCAAATACCAGAAGCTCCATAATATCATCATCTTAGTTTTTCAGATACTGTCTTTTGAACATATTTTTTCCGCCCTGAGGTGGGAAAAGTCAAATGCTTCAAATCTTATCACAGGTTAGGGGCTTAGATGAATGCAATATATCTGGCAAAAGCAATGCGCCAGAAATGCATTCATATATTGCCACATCCAATCAGTCTGTCATCAGAAACCATGCACTATATAAGGTCCGAATATCATGAACACAAAGGACATGAATATCAGCACTGCAAATGTGGCAGTTACAGCTGCTGAAAGGCGAAGTGATTTATCCTCGTTCTTTGTCAGCCTGTAAATAAAAGCCTTTGTGTAATCTTTGAATATATGACCGCCATCAAGAGGCACTGCAGGCAGGCAATTGAACAGACCTACATAGAAGTTAAGCCAGCCTATCCATAGCAAAGAGTTAGCTATCCAGAATATACCGATCCCCAGGGGTTCGGCCCATCCTGCAGAAGTATAGAAATTAGCGAGCATACCACTGAATCCGGGAAAACCCTCTCCGGCAAAACCAACAATGGGCAAACCCAACAGTATCAGCCATCCAGCCATTCCTTTTAGCATTTCAGGGATATTCTGGAGCAAAGAGAGATAGGTAGTTGCAGGGAATTCTCCCACTGTGATCCCGAGACGTGTGGCTACGTTTTCATCCTGACTGGTAAATACTCCCAGAAAACCCTTGTCATTGCCTTCATCAGGATGCGATGAAAGCTCAAGTGTTAAATCTAGCTCCCGGGATGTATTATCAGCAAGCACCAGTGAGACTGACTGACCTGCAGATGTGTTGTTCATGAAATAACGGAAGTCATAAACAGTTCTTATGGGAAAACCGTCCATCTCCATTATCCTCATGCCTTTCTGTAAGCCTGCAGCCTCTGCAGGAGATGCAGAGACTATGTCCTGGATAAGAACTCCCTTGATATCTTCTTGCTCAGATCCGATCTTGACTTCATAGGCAGAGGTAACTTTATCCTTTGAAGCATATAATGTGACAGTTTCACCTTCCTGGAAAGTATCAAGATATTCCAGCATCCCCATTATGTTCTCAATAGGTTTGTCATTTATTTGGGTGATAATCATCTGGGACTCCAGCCCCACAGCGGAAGCTTCGCCCTGTGCATCCATGATCATTACATTACCAATAGGTGCAATTGCACCAAGCACTGGACCAAAGAACAGGATGAAGGCAAGAAGTGCAACAACAAAGTTAGCCATGACCCCTGCTGCAAGGATACGTGCCCTTTGCTGACGTGTAGCAGCCTTAGAACCAGCACTTTCTACAGGGCCATCGCCTCCCCCTCCAGATGTTTCAGTACCAAAAAGTTCTTTTTCGTCTGGTTCCGCAAACCCTCCAACTGGTACAAGGGCAAGCAGTATGCCCATTGATTTAACCCGGATATTTTCTACCCTGCATAAAATAGCATGGGCAAATTCATGCACTACCAGGGTCACAATAAGAGCTATTAAACCCCATGTAAAAGGAATGAACTCATTGATACCGGGAATAAGGAATATGTTGCGCGCCTCATTGAACTTATTAGGCTCTGGGATTGTATTGTCACCAAGTGATGAAAGCATCGAAATATCCGAAACTATCACAATGAGCAACATGGCGAACATGCCTATAAACATCAATCTTATACCAACATCAGCAAATACTCTCCAGGCTTTCTTAGGCACTGCTAACTTATCAAGTAATTTAAGCCCCCGTGTAGTCCTGATCATCAAGAGCGGGCCATAACTTGTGATATTATATCTCTCAAGGATGCCATTCCTGTTCAGGTACGATACAAGTATCCAGTACAGGAGAAACAATGCAATTCCAGCGGTTGTCCAGTTCAAATAAACTCTCCAATGTGGCAATAGTCATGATATTGACAAAGCCTGATTTTTATAATATGAAGTAAAGGACATGCTATGCTACAAAGAGTATAGCATTGTGTCGTTTTATTTGTCTTTAATAGTCAGTGAGGTCTATATACTCTTTGCTCTCAATTGCCTTCTTTTTAATGGAAGAGACACATGTATAGTGGTGCTTTTGCCTTTCTGGCTGTCAACGCATACAGAGCCATTATGTGCCATTATAATGTTCTTACATATATATAGACCCACGCCGGTACCGCCGTATCTGCGGTTCATGGAGCCATCTATCTGATGGAAAAGTGTGAAAATTTTGTCCAACTAGTCAGAGGATATTCCAATCCCATGATCAGATATCTCTATTTTGAGCATATCTTCTTCAGAATAAGCAGCTATCTCTATCTTTCCACCTTCATGTGAGAACTTTATAGCATTATCCAGTATGTTATGCAGTAATTCATGTATCTTTTCAGGTTCAGCCTTTATGAAAGAGATATCATGTGAGATCCTTTTATCTACTGTTATAACCTTATCCTCTAATTTCCAGGCAACTTTAGCAAAAGCCTCTTCTATGGCACTGCTGATATGCATAAACTCAAAATCATATTCTATTTTCCCAGAATTCACATAGCTCAGGTAAAGTAAGGAATCTATTAAGCTGCGCAACCTTTCAGCATCCTTGCATATAGATGCAGAAGCCTGTTTCTGTGTCTCGTTGAGATCTCCCAGTGCCAATGAATCAGAAGCTCACTATAACCGATCACAGAGTACCTTCAATCATATCCAGTTCACAGATTCCCGTATCAACATCCTCAAGAGCTATGTACAGTTGATGGAAAGGGGATGTGTCTTTTAATGACCTGTGAGCTAAAGTGCTCATGCCCTCCACTTTCATAGTAGCTGTATAAAGCAAGAGTAAAAAGATGAATGATAGGATCAACCATTTATAATGTTGCATGAAAATATATGTAATATCAATAAATTGAGCACCACTTGCAAGGGCTATAAACATAATAAAGCATAAGCATGTGAAAAAAACCATTTTTCTATGTAGTTGCATCCAATTACCTCGCACTAATTTTCATGCTAAATAATGATGAACTTAGTGAAGGCAGAATATGAATCTTCCGTTGAATATTTTTAGTTAGATGCTTCATGAACAGTTAGATTTATAATTAATACCTGTATTACTGCTATCTTAGTCCTTAATGCGGGAGTAACCAAGTGGCCAACGGTGGTAGACTCAAGATCTACTCGCGCAGGCGTTCGGGGGTTCGAATCCCTTCTCCCGCACTTATAAACAACGTCCATTCTAAATAAGGCAATTTTCTTTCATATATCCTTATTTATTTCATTTGCTGCTTATTATAGTCGTATTTTCGGTTTTATACTGGTGCCAATTCCGTCATCATATATAAGAAATGTATATATAGTTAAACAACCCAGACAAGATCTGTCTAAGGAAAAAAAAGGGTTCCAGTTCCGGAAAACAACGTTGAGCTTAATGATATTCATACAAACCTGACTAAATGGGGAGTGGTGGAATGATAATCAAAACTATCAAATTAGGAATATACAGCTGTATTATAGTCGCTGCGGCAGTCTATGCACAAATCAGCAACAAGTAAATATCAATAACATATTGATAAAAGTGTTTCATCTTATCAGGAGTGGTTCTTTGACAGGAAGAGTAACTTATGATGAAGTTGTTCTGGCAACTGTGAACATTATAAGGGAAGCAGAGACCTGTTTGCCATCTGATGTGATCACTGCCATTGAAGAAGCATATGAACATGAAGGATCCGAAACTTCCAGAGCGCAGCTTGCAGCGATCTTAGAGAATATAGAACTTGCCAAAAAGAGATCGGTACCTATGTGTCAGGACACAGGTATCATGGTGTTCTTCGTAGAGATAGGCCGTTCTCTTATCCTGGGCTTTGATCTTGAGGGTGCCATTGTCGAGGGTGTGCGCCGTGCAACAACTCAGGTGCCTCTTAGGCCAAATGCCGTATCTCCCCTATCCAGGCAGAACAGCGGGGACAATACAGGTGCCGGCCTGCCTGACATTAACTATAGTTTTGTGGAAGGTAACAAGCTTAGTATCACAGTAGCACCCAAGGGTGCAGGTTCTGAGAACATGAGCGCTTTGCGCATGTTCAACCCCACGGAAATTTCCAAAATCAATGAATTCGTGCTGGAGACCGTGCTTAAAGCAGGTGGTATGCCCTGCCCTCCTATTATAGTGGGAGTAGGGATCGGTGGCTCTTTTGACAAGGCAACAAGACTTGCAAAACAAGCTCTTCTGATGGATATGGACACCATGGGTCCTTTTGAACTTGGATTGCTTAAGGACATCAATTCCCTGGGAATCGGTCCTATGGGTATGGGTGGCAATATAACTGCTCTTGCCGTGCATGTAAAACAGGCACACTGCCACACTGCATCCCTGCCTGTGGCTGTGAACATTCAATGCTGGGCCAACAGGCATGCAAAAGTGGTGCTGGAGGAAAAGCATGAATAAGTATGAGCTAACCACGCCCCTGCAAACAGACGATATAGAAAAGCTCAATGCAGGGGACATTGTCTATTTAAGCGGTATAGTGTACACCGCCAGGGATGAAGCACATGCCCATATTCTGGGGTCGGATGAAGCAGATAAAGAGTTGCCTTTTGAACTTGAAGGTGCGGCCATATACCATTGTGGTCCTCTTATGGTCAAAGAGGATGAAGATAGGTGGAAAGCAGTTGCTGCAGGTCCCACCACAAGCGCCAGAATGGCTGGCATGACCCCCGGGTTGCTTGAAAGGCATACTGTCCGTGCCATCATTGGAAAAGGGGGTATGCAGGGAGTAACTAATGCACTTAAAGGGAAGTGTGTATATCTTGCCTATACCGGAGGATGTGCAGCGCTTGCTGCGGGAGCAATAAAAAAGGTCAGATCCGTATACTGGCCACAATTAGGAATGCCGGAAGCTGTGTGGGAACTTGAGGTAGAACACTTTGGTCCCCTCGTAGTTGGCATCGATGCCCATGGTCACGATCTTTTTCAAGAAGTAAGGGACAGGGCCATCACAGCTTTCTGCCAGCTCAGATAAAAAAAGTGAATGCGATCCAGGCTATCATTGACAGTATTATAGAATGTTTCAACCCCGCAGATATGGCTCCTTCTCCCATCTGCCCTGCTACAAGCCCACTGAAGAACCCCTGAACAAGAGATGCATGGAACATCACCCTTATGAACAGTTCCGGGTCAAAAACACCCATGAACTGATCACCTGCTCCGGCATCTGTGGCTGCCTGACCAGCTGTTGCCATAGTAGGCACAAATGTCATTGAAAGCATAGCTATTACAAAGAGGAACACAAAGAAGGACATGTAGATTATCACCAGATATACCATCATGTTACCCTTTCTTTCCCTTTCAAGCTGTTTCACTTCAGTAGAGTCCCTGGCAGCAGCTTCCAGTACCTGGGAAACCCTTCCTCCGGCCTTGCTGGCCTGAGTGATCAAAGCAACAGACCTGTCTATAAGGGCAGTGTTCATACGGTGTGCGAAAGCGAGCAATGCCTTTTCAAAAGAAACTCCCCAGGACATCAGATCATTCATCTTTTTTATCTCTGAAGACAATTCACCATATTCTCCTTTTGCCACTGTGGCCACTGATCTGGAAAGAGTAAGCCCTGCCCGGCTCATCTCTGAAATATCTCTCAGAAATGTAGGCAGGTATTCTTCTATTTTAGATATATGTTTCATCTTCTTATGATACATTATGGATGCAGGGAATATAGCTATCAGAACACTGAAAAAGATCACATCGTCTACTATAGGGTTTGGCCAGTTTCGCACAAGACCCACTATAAGAAATACCAGGGCAAGAGGCGTGCTGATAATGAATGTGTAGTCCGGATAAGCACACAGTGTCATGTACGGATCTTTCATGAACAGTTTCATCACCACGTTCTTACGTGAATTTTCCAATCCGGCACGCACAGTAGCATCTTCCATCTGAAGAAGCGTTGCCTCATCTAAATTTGGATCCACCGGGAAGTCGTGCTTAAAAAGGTTCTTCCATTCCATTCTCATGCCTCCGGTGTCATGCTACTTATAAGTAAAATGTATATTGCGCTTCCAAAAGGTATGATCGCATAGATAAGCAGATATAAGAATAGCATTTCAGCCCCTCCCATTATTGCCATGATCGATATGACCACTATCATGAACAAAGGCCCGGCAACAAATGCCGTAACGTAGGTTTCACCCAGAAGTCCCAGAGTCTCTAAGAACTCTTTTTGCTTTTGTCTGTTCTCTATGAGATACTGCTCTGTCTTTATCTTGAAATAGGGTTCCATTTCTCCCCCGGATGTGATGACAGTAATAGCTCCCTGCAGGAAATCCTGCAAAGAAGGAGAAGGTGTTGTAAGGGCAAGGTTCCTCATCCCTGTAACTAGATTATGGCCCAGTACCTCTATGTCCCGTACAAGGTATCTCGCCTCTACCGCCACATCCTTATATATATTATTTAGGGTCCTCTGAGATTCCCTCTCTATTGCAGTACTAATCCTCCTTTTT